>NZ_JBEZFS010000002.1:0-283893 GCF_040649575.1 Nonomuraea sp. NPDC048916 | reverse complement strand
ACGCCGCCACCTGGGGCATGGTCTTGTTCGCGATCGTGCTGGTCGTGTCGCTGATCCAGCGCCGCTTCCTGGACCGGGGGAACACATGACGCCGACCGTGCTCCGCGACCGGAGACAAGCGCCCGCGCGGCCGTCCGGCGTCCTGCGCGGGCCCTTGTCTCCGGTCGCGGAGCACGGTCGGCGTCATGTGTTCCCCCGGTCCAGGAAGCGGCGCTGGATCAGCGACACGACCAGCACGATCGCGAACAAGACCATGCCCCAGGTGGCGGCGTAACCGAAATCGAACGAGCGGAAGCCGTGGTCGTAGATGCCGTAGATGAGCGTGTAGGTGGCCCTGGCGGGGCCGCCGCCGGTCATCACGTAGATCGTGTCGAAGACCTGGAAGGCGCTGATGGTCTCGATCACCAGGACGAAGAAGAGCGTGGGCTTGAGCAGGGGCAGCGTGATGCTCCGGAACCGCTGCCACGCGCTCGCCCCGTCGACCGTGGCCGCCTCCAGGTAGGAGGCCGGAATCGACTTGAGCCCGGCCAGCAGGATCAGCATGGAGTAGCCGAAGCCCTTCCACACCGACACCACGGCCAGTGCGGGCAGCACCAGCGACGTCTGCTCCAGGAACGCCACCGGCCCGAGGCCGGCCTTGTCCAGCAGGCCGTTGATCAACCCGTCGAACTCGTAGATCCAGCGCCAGATGATGCCCGCCAGCACGAAGCTGGTCACGTACGGCAGGAACAGCATGCCGCGGAACAGCCCGCGCATGAAGACCACCTGGTTGAGCAGCAGCGCCGTGCCGAGCGAGACGAGCAGCGTGAGCGGTACGTAGATCGCGCCGTAGACGAGCGTGACCCGCAGGCTGAGCCAGAAGTTCACGTCGTCCAGCAGACGGGCGTAGTTGTCCGCGCCGACGAAGCTCCACTCGCCGCCGATGTTCCAGTCGGTCAGGCTCATGCCCGCCGCCCCCAGCGAGGGGAAGATCCGGAAGATCAGGAAGAGGACGAGCGCGGGGAGCACGAACAGCAGCCCGGTGGCCGGGTCACGCAAGCGGTGGCGCACGGCGTTCCTTTCTTGTGGGTCCTGCTCAGCCGCCGCTGCCCAGCAGGGTGGTTGCCTCGTCGGCAGCCGCGTCCAGGGCCGTCTTGGCGTCCTCCTTGCCGAGCAGGGCCGCCTGGATGTGCGGGGCGATGAGACCCATGATCTGGCGGGCCTTGGGGTGGGTGTCGCCGGGGAAGGCGTACTCCAGCGACTTGGCGAACTCCTGGGCCTCAGCCGACTGGTCCGGCACCGTCACGTCGGTGCGCGCCGGGAAGAAGCCCGACTCCTTGGCCAGGGCGGCGGCGGCCTCCGGCGAGGACAGGTAGGCGGCGAACTTCTTGGCCGCGTCCTTGTTCTCGGAGTGCTTGGCCAGCACGAGCCCGCCGGGAATGCCGAACGCGACCCGCTTGGTGCCCTCCAGCGGCAACCCGATGCCGACGTTCTCGGCGCCGATGGCGGTCCCGAGCTGGACGGCCTGCAGGGCGGTGGCCGCGTGGTACATGGCGGTCTTGCCGCCGGCCAGCGCGCCGCCCTCGATGTCGTTGCCCTTGCTGGCCGCGTTCTCCGGCAGACCGCCGGCCGCCTTGAGATCGAGCAGGAGTTGCAGGCTCTCGACGCCCTCGGGGCCGTTGAAGGCCACGCTCTTGCCGTCGGGAGCGAAGACGCTGCCGCCGTTGGCCCACAGGAACGGGTAGAAGCTCTGGTTCAGGCTGACCTCGGGTTTGCCCGGGTAGTCCAGGATCGCGACCTTCTTGGCGGCCAGCTTGGGAGCGGCCTCCTTGAGCTCGGCCAGCGTCTCGGGCACCTTGTCCACGCCCGCCTCGGCGAACAGCTTCTTGTTGTAGATGGGGGCGGTGATCGTCTGATAGATCGGGACGCCGTAGAGCTTGCCGTCCACTGTCAGCGCGGTGAGCGAGTTGGGCAGGTACGCGGCCTTGTCCGGGGCCACCAGATCGTCGAGGGCCTCGATGGTGCCCTGCTGGGCGTACTGCGGGATCTGGTCGGGGCCGAGCACCACCAGGTCGAAGCCCTTACGCGAGACCAGAGCGGTGGTGATCTTCTCCTGACGACCCTCCCACGGCTGCTGGTCGATCTTGACGTCGACGGTGGGGTTCTTGGCCTCGAAGTCCTTCTCGACCTTGGCCCAGAACGCCTGGTTCTTGGCCTGGTCGCTGATGACGGGGTACATCCACAGGGTCACGGTGCTCTTGTCCGAACCGCTGGATGATCCGCACCCGGCGGCGGCGACGCTCAGAGCGAGTGCGACGCCGGCTGCCGTGGTCTTCCTCATGGCGCGACATCCTTTCGTTTAATACCGGTCCTGACCGAAACCTAGTAATGCGTGTTAGTCGAGTCAATGGCTGATACATGACCGTAACTACGGCCGAGGCCGAAATCTCATGATCTCGCGCGCCACGAGGCTGACGTGATCAGGGGTGTAGTTCTCGTTCCAGTCGATGACCAGCAGCGTCCGGCCGACCATCCGCTCGGCCTCCGGGCAGGAGCGGGGCGCGTAGCCCTCCAACGGAAAGCGAGAGCTCCCGTACACCGGCCCGGCCCACACCGGCGCGTGGTTCAGCGGCTGGTCCAGATAACCGGCCCGCGCCGGAATCCCGGCCTCCCGCAGCCGCGCGGCCAGCTCCGGCGCCTCTCCCCCGGGCAGCACGATCGGGAACAGCCACCAGGCATGCCCCTCCTCCCGCGGTGTCCAGAGTCCCGGCACCCCCTCCAGGGCCCGCAGGAGCAACCGGGCGGTCCGGCGGCGGGCCGCGACCACGCCGGGCAGCTTGGCCAGCTGCGCCCGCGCGACGGCGGCCTGGAGCTCGGTCATCCGGTAGTTCAGTCCGAAGGAGGCGTGCGAGCGGCCGGCCGCGCGGTCCCAGCCCTTGTCCGAGAACAGCCGCATCCTCCTGGCCAGCTCGTCGTCGCCGGTGAGGGCCAGGCCGCCGTCGCCGCAGGTGATGTGCTTCCACTGCTGGAGGCTCAGGCACGCCACGTCGCCCACCGTTCCGGCCAGCCTCGTCCCGGCCGACCCCGTAGCGGACACGCCGGATGTGCCGGACGTGCCGGACGTGCCGGACGTGCCGGGCAGTTCGGTGAGCCATGCCTGGGCACAGTCCTCGATCAGCGCCAGGCCGTGCGCGTCGGCCAGCGCGCGCAGCTCGTCCACCCTGGCCGCCGCCCCGAACAGGTGCACCGCCATGATCGCCCGGGTACGCGGCCCGATCAGCTTCGCGACCGCCCCGGGATCCAGATTGCCGTCAGAAGGATCAACGTCCGCGAAGACAGGAACCGCGTTCTGCGCCAAGATGGGGGCCACAGTCCCGAAGTCCGTGATCGGCGTCGTGATGATCTCGTCTCCGGGATCCGGCGCGGCGGCCACGACCGCAAGATGGAGGGCAGCGGTGCCGGAGCTACACGCGATCGCGTGGCGCACGCCGTACCTCTCGGCGACCTCGCGTTCGAGTGCCCGCGCCTCGGTGCCCCACACCGCGCTGAGCATGCCGGAGCGGATCACCCGCTCCGCGGCGGCCACCTCCTCGTCACCCAGGGTGCGGCCATCGGCCTCGGCCATGGACGGAAACTTCATTGAGCACCTCACAAGATACAATTGCGGTCTTGACCGAAACGAGCGAGAGGGAGGCGGGTGTGGCGATCGTCATCGGTGTCGTCGGTCCGCATGACCTGGTGGACCAGGTCGCGGCCACGTGCGAGGAGCAACCCGGCGTCAGCGCGCTGCGGCTCGACTACGACCACGAGTCGCAGGCTCCCTCGATCGTCGAGGCGCACGCCTCCGCCGTCGAGGGCTGGCTGTTCACCGGCATCGTCCCCTACATGCTCACGCGCGACGCCGAGGCGCTGACCCGGCCGGCGGCGTTCGTCGACTACTCCGGCGCGACGCTGCTCAGCGCCCTGGTACGCCTCCAGCACCAGGGCCAGGATGTGACCCACCTGTCGATCGACACGCTGTCGGCGAGCGACGTGACGGCGACGTTCGCCGAGGCCGGGCTGCCGACCGAGTCGCTGCGCACGCTCCCCTACTGGCCCGGGATGACCTCCAGGAAGGCGATCGCCTTCCACCGGCGCGGCCCGGAACACCCGGTGATCACCTGTCTCAGCTCGGTGCACGAGGCGCTCCGCGACGACATGCGCGTGCTGCGCCTCGCGCCGTCGGTGCATTCGGTCCGGGTGGCGCTGCGCCAGCTGCTGCTGACGGCCGAAGGCCAGGCCCAGGAGGACGCCCAGATCGCGCTCGGGCTGATCGAGGTGCGCAACGAGGACGGCCTGCTGCGCGAGGCCACCGCGCTGGGCGGCACGATCGCCGCCTTCCGCGGCGGCACCCACCTGCTGGTGACGACGCGCGGCCCGCTGCACGACGCCACGGGCGGCTTCACCGGCCTGCCCATGCTGGGCCGGCTGGCGGCCCAGAACGACATGGTCCGCGTCGGTTTCGGGCTGGGCCGCAGCGCCGCGGAGGCGGAGAGCCTGGCCCGCCGCGCCCTGGCCAGGGCGCGGCGCATCGGTGACGTGGCAGCGGTCCTGTCGCTCAGGGCCGACACGGACATCGTGCTGGAGTCGGCTCCCACCGGCCCCGCGGCGCAGCAGAACCTCTCGGTCATCGCCCGCCGCGTGGGCCTGTCGGTACCGACCCTGGAACGGCTCCTGGAGGCCCGGGATGCCGCCGGCGACACGCCGCTGACCACCCGCGAGATCGCCGATCGCCTCGCCATCCAGCAACGCACGGCCCGCCGCATGCTGCACCGCCTGGAGCTCGCGGGGCTGGCCGAGCGGACGGGCAACCTCACCAGCGGCTCCAGCGGCCGCCCGCTCACCCTCTACCGCCTCACCCTCTGACCCGCCTGACGCCGGCCCGCCCGCGGGTGGCCCGGCGGGGCGGCCGGCGTGAAGTGAACGGACGCTCACGGGTCAGGAGAGCCAGCGGCTCAGGCCGTCGGAGACGAAGTCGTCGTCCCGGAGCCACGGGTAGGCGGCCCAGATCCGATCGATCTCCGCGTGCTGCCCCGGCGAGAGCTCCTCCGCCGGGTCGAGACACCAGCGCCCCGCCAGCAGCCCCTGGCGGCGCAGCACCTCGTGGATCCCCGGGACACACCCGTGAAAGGCGTTGGCCGTGTCGAAGATGGCCGCGTTCGCGTCGGTCAGGTGGCCGTCCAGGGTGAGCAGCCGCCGCACCGCGGCGTCGTCACCCGAGCGGGCCGAGGTGGCCTCCTCCAGCAGCTCGACCGCCCGGCGCACCCAGACCGCCCACTGACCGAGCAGCCCGCCGACGAACTCGACCTCCACCTCGCGCCCGTCGATCACGACCCGGTGCGTGGTGATGAGATCCGTCAGGATGTGGTCGTCGTTGCCGGTGTAGAGGGCGACCTCGCCGGCCCGTCCGGCCCGCGCCACGCCGTGCAGGACGTCGAGAGTCCGGTAGCGGTCGAAGGGGGCGACCTTGATGCCCACCACCGACTCGATCGCCGCTAGCCTTGTCCAGAAATTTCGCGACAAGGGGCGTCCGCCCACGGCGGGCTGCAGGTAGAAGCCGATCACCGGCAGCACCTCGCCCACCGCCCTGGCCCGTTCGATCAGCCCGTCCTCGTCGAGCTCCCGGTAGGGGCTGAGCAGCACCATGTGGTAGCCGAGCGACCTGGCCAGCTCGGCCTCCGCGACCGCCTGCGCGGTCGGCCCGGTCGCGCCGGCCACCAGGACGACCTCGCGGTCGTACTCCCCGGCCGTGCGCGCGGCCAGGTCGAGCACGGGCGCCAGCAGGTCCGTGCCGTGGATCGCGAACTGCGTGGTGTGCACGCCCACCGCGAGCCCGCCCGCGCCCGCCTCGACGTAGTAGCGGGTCAGGGCCCGCTGGCGCCGCTCGTCGAGCCGCCGATCCTCGGTCAGCGCGAGCGGATGCGCCGGGATCACCAGGCCGCGCCTGAACAGGTCGCGCACGGACGTCTGCGCCTCTGGAGCCGTGCTGAGCACGTCAGTCCCCTCTTCCGTGAAATGAGTTGATATCGGGCACGCGGTCAGAAGCGGCCGTCACGCCGTTCGAACTTGGTCGGCTTGCCGAGCAGCGGCCCGCCGCCGGCCACCCACCGCGCGGTGTGCTCGATCAGTTCGGCGGGTGTGAGCTCCGGGTAGCCGAACAGCCGGTGGCACCGGGAGGCGTTCGACAGCAGCGCCGTCGGCGCCTCCTCCCCGGTGAACACCGGCTCCTTGCCGAGAGCGGCGCCCAGCGCCTGAGCCGCCTGCCGTACCGAGATCAGCTCGGGGCCGGTGACGTTGAGCACGTACGGCGGAGCGGAGGCGAGCAGCAGCGAGCGGAGCACGACCTCGTTGGCATAGCCCTGCCAGACGACGTTGACCTGGCCGGTGGCGAGGTCGACGGGCTCACCCGCCAGCACCTTCTGGGCCAGGTCGACGAGCACGCCGTAGCGGAGCTCCACCGCGTAGTTGAGCCGGATCAGCGACATGGCCGTGCCGTTCGTCTCGGCGAAGTGCGACAGCACGCGCTCACGGCCGAGGCAGCTCATCGCGTAGTCGCCGACGGGGCCCACCGGGGAGTCCTCGGTGCTGCCGCCGCTCGTGACGGGGACCAGCGGGTAGACGTTGCCGGTGGACAGGGCGGCGATGCGGCTGCCGGAGAACCGGTCGGCGACCCGGCCGGGCAGGTAGCCGTTGGTGAACCAGGTGGCGTGCTCGCGGCCCTGGGTGCCGAACTTGGCGCCGACCAGGAACACCACGTTCGGCGCGTCGGGCAGGTCGCGCAGCGCCCGCTCGTCGGCCACGTCCGCCGCCACCACGGTGGCACCCGCGTCCCGCAGGGCCTCGGCGAGGCCGGGCTCGGAGAAGCGCGACACGGCGATGATCCGCCGCTCGCCTCCGGCCGCGTTGAGCGCCAGCCGTACCAGGCTCGGCCCGAGCTTGCCGCCGGCGCCGAGGATCATGATGTCGCCGTCGAGCCGGCCGAGATCGCCGACGAGCCCGGCGCTCGGCCGGGCCAGCCGCTCCTCGAGTTCCGCTGTCGTCCGCACGCGTCCCCCTCTGTCCACAAGTAACGGTCCAGACCGTAACTGGGTCAGAGTCCGGCTGTCAACGGGCCGGGGCTCGCTCAGGTGTTCTCGCGCGCGTGGACGAGGACGTCGAGGATGGCCCTGGTCTGCGCCCACGGCACCGGGCTCGGCGCTCCGGCGACCATCGACAGGAACGCCTCGACCGTCGCTTCGTAGCCGAGCCCCTTCATGGGGTCGTCGCCGCTCTCGATCACGATCGTCTCGCTGCCGTCGCGCCCGTGCAGGGTGACGGTGTAGGACTCGTCATCGGACACGCCGAGGATCTCGACGACGCCGGTGATGCCGTTCGACCAGCGCAGCGCCATGACCGCGGTGTCCTCCGAGCGCAGCGTCCCGTAGTGCCGCCTGGACCCGGCCGCGCCCGCCAGCCGCACCTCGGGCCCCAGCAGCGCGACCAGCAGCTCGACGCCGTGGATCCCCATGGTCACCATCGTCCCGCCGCCCTGCTCGGGGGTGTCCTGCCAGGCGTTGTAGCCGGTGGCCCAGAGCCCCACGTCATGCCGTACGGTGGCGCGCACGGACAGCACCCGCTCCGGGTCGGCCCGGACTCCCGCGAACGCCGGCGCGAACCTGAGCACCGAGCCGGACATCACCCGATCGTGGATCGGCAGCCGGTCGAGCCGCTCCAACTGCTCACGGGTGGCGGCGGCGGGTTTGTTGAGGAAGCACGCCGCCCCGGTCTCCAGGACGGCCGCCAGCGCCCCGGGCACGTCGGGAGTGGGCACCGTGAGCACCACCCCGTCGGGCTCGGCCGCCAGCAGCTCCGCCAGGCCGGGCACCACCGTGGCGCCGGGGTGCTCCTCGGTGAAGCGCCGCAACCGGTCCGCGTCCTTCTCCCACACCACCAGTTCGGCGTGCCGGGCGAGGGTGCGGGCGTCGGCGTAAGGATGGCTGGTGGCGAGACCGGCGAGCGCGATGCGCACGGTTTTCTCCGTTTCAGGCGGCAAGTCCGTATCCGTAAAGGGAGACCATCATGCCAGCCGGCCGTCCGGCGCATCCGGGCGACGGAACTCCTTACAACTCGTCCACCTCGGCGTGCGTGCGGCCACCGGAGAGTCTCGGGTAGCCGGGGCCGCGGTCGAAGAAGCGGCCGGCGGCGGGGCGCAGGTTGGCGCGGAGCTGGGCGGTGCCCTGCTCGTCGATGCGGTCGCCGTCGAGCACCACCCCGTAGTCTCCGAGCGCCCCCGCGATGGAGACCTTGCCGTCGCGGACGTCGGCGGCCACCGCGCGCGGGTCGCGGTCGTAGGGCGAGCCCCAGCCGCCGCCCCCGGTGGTGCGGATGCGGATGATCTCGCCGGCCTGCACCGGGTGGTCGTCCACCAGGCCCTCCATCTCCTTGCCGGCGATCTCCACCCGGAACGGGCGCCCGGCCAGGCCGCCGTTGACGCCCCAGCACGACAGGATCGAGCGATCGGCGATCGACATGTACGAGGCGTCGCGCAGCATCCGGATGTGCTTGTCGTAGCCGAGCCCGCCCCTGAACATGCCCGGCCCGCCCGAGTCGCAGGCCAGGGCCAGCCGCTCGACCCGGAACGGCCAGCGGGCCTCGGCGAACTCGACCGGGATGTTGCGCGAGTCGGGCACCACGTGGATGGTGTCCTCGCCGTCGGCGTACCAGCGCCCGCCGGAGCCGCCGCCGAGGACCTCGCGCATCAGGTAGGGCCGGCCTTCGGCGTCGGCGCCGTAGACGCCGGTGTAGCGGATGGTCTCCTGGTCGGCGGGCATGCGGCCGCCCGTGGCCTTGGCCAGCACGCCGGCGAGCACGCCGAGCAGGCGCAGGATGACGAAGGTCCGGGCGTTGGTGGGGGCCGGGAAGACCGGGGTGAGCAGCGTGCCCTTGTCCGGGAAGATCATCTTGATCAGGGGGACGACGCCCTCGTTGACGTCCAGCTCGGCCATGCGCTCGGGGCTGTCGGCCAGGTTGCGCAGGATCGGGGCCAGCCACTTCTTCAGGAACACGCCGCCGGCGTAGTCGCCCGCGTGGTTGATCGGCCCTTTGGCCTGCGGTGACGTGCCGGTGAAGTCGATCGTCAGCGGAGATTCGGCGGCGTGGTCGACGGTCAGCGTGATGCGCTGGGTGTGCAGCCGGGGCTCGTCGACGCCGTCGTGCTCGGCGTAGTCCTCCCAGGTGTAGGTGCCCTCGGGGATCTTGGCCAGCAGCTCGCGGCGGAACGTCTGCGTGGTCTGGTCGATGATCGCGTCGAAGCACTCCTCGACGGCGGCCCGGCCGTACCTCTCGAAGAGCTCGCCGAGGCGGCGCGCGCCCATCAGGCAGGCCGAGCACTCGGCGTCGAGGTCGCCCGCGAGCGAGTCGGGCATCCGCGAGTTGCGCGTCATGATGCGCAGCGCGGCCTGGTTGGGCACGCCCTCGTCCCACAGCTTGATCGGCGGGACCATCAGGCCCTCCTCGAACACGCTGCGCGCGTGCGAGGGCATGGAGCCGGGCACCGACCCGCCGATGTCGTCGTGGTGGCCGAACGCCTGCACGAACGCCACGACGGCGCCCTCGTGGAAGACCGGGACCGTGACGCACAGGTCGGGCAGGTGGCCGATGCCGCCCTCGGACAGGTAGACGTCGTTGTGGAAGTAGACGTCGCCGGGCTTCATCGTGTCGATCGGGAAGTCACGGACCACCGGCTGGACGAGCGCGCTGTAGGAGCGGCCGGTCAGCTTGCGCAGCCGGGCGTCGTGGATGCCGGCCCGGAAGTCGTGGGCGTCGCGGATCATCGGCGACCGCGCGGTGCGCGCGATCGCGGTCTCGACCTCCTTCTCCACCGAGGCCAGCGTGCCCTCGACGATCTCGACGAGGATCGGGTCAGCCACGCCGCACCTCCACGTTGCCGTACTCGTCCACCTTCGCGGTGAAACCTGGGTGGATGGGAATGGTCGAGCCGTACTCCTCGATCACCGCCGGGCCCTCGACCACCGCGCCGGGGTCGAGCGCGGCCCGCTGGTGGATCGGGGTGTCGTGCGGCTCCTCGAAGTGCACCGGCCTGCGCACCGCCGTCGGCTCCACCTTCTGGTAGGGCCTGCGCCTGATCGCCGGGCGGGTGATGGGCCCGATGCCGGAGACCCGGAGGTTGACCCATTCGACCTGGTGCCGGGGGTCGTCACGGTAGGCGTAGCCGTACAACTTGTCGTGGGCGTCGTGAAAGCCCTCGATCACCCGCGCCCGCCAGTCGTCGTCGAGAGGACCGGACGGCACCGGGACGCGCACCTCGTAGGCCTGGCCGTAGTAGCGCAGGTCGGCGCTGCGGGCGTAGACCGGGTCGTCGAAGCCCTCGCGGTCGAGCGCCTCAGCGGCCTCGCCCTCCAGCTCGCCGTAGATCCGGGCGGCGGTCTCCAGGGACAGGTCACGGGTGACGTACGTGCGCACGTAGTCGTTCTTGACGTCCACGGTGAGCAGGCCGAACGCGGAGACGTTGCCCGGGTCGGGCGGGACGACCACCGCGGGCAGCCCGAGGATGTCGATCAGCCGGCAGGCCAGCAGCGGCCCGGACCCGCCGAACGTCACCAGCGGGAAGTCGCGCACGTCGAGCCCGCGCTTGACGGTGAGCCGGCGGATCGCGTTGCTCTGGTTGAACGCGCTGATCTCCAGGATGCCCGTCGCGGTGCGCTCGGGCGCGAGGCCGAGCTTGTCGGCCAGCGCCTCGATGCCGGCCCGCGCGGCGTCGGCGTCGAGCGGGATCTCGCCGCCGAGCAGGTGGGGCGGGATGCGGCCGAGGAAGACGTGCGCGTCGGTGACCGTCACCTCGGTGCCGCCCCTGCCGTAGCAGAGGGGGCCGGGGTCTGCGCCCGCCGACCTGGGCCCCACCTTCAGCGTGCCCTCGGGCGAGATCCAGGCGATCGAGCCGCCGCCCGCGCCCACGGTCACGATGTCGATCATCGGGATCTTGCACGGATAGCGGCCGACGGAACCCTCCGTGGTGATCGAGGGCTCGCCGTCGATCACCACGGCGACGTCGGTGGAGGTGCCGCCGCCGTCGAGCGTGATCACCGACGGATGCCCGGCCGTGGAGGCGATGAGCGCCGCGCCGAGGGCACCGGCGGCGGGCCCCGACAGCACGGTGGTGATCGGCTGGTTGACCACCTCGCGCGCCGACAGCACCCCGCCGTTGGACTTCATCACCGAGAACGGGATGCCGAGGCGTCCGGACAGGTTGGCGATGTAGCGGCGCATGGCCGGCTTGACCGCGGCGTCGACGAGCGTGGTGACCGAGCGTTCGTACTCGCGGTATTCGCGCAGCACGTCGCTGGAGATCGAGACCACGGCCTCCGGATGCTCGCGGGCCAGCACGTCGCGCATGCGGCGTTCGTGCTCAGGATTGGCGTAGGAGTGCAGGAAGCACACGCCGATCGAGGTGATGCCCCTGGCCCTGAACCAGCGGGCCACCTCGACCGCCTGGTCCTCGGCGAACGGCCGCACCTCCGCGCCCAGGTGGTCGAGCCGTCCTCCGACGGTCTTCACCAGGTGCACCGGCACGATCCTGGGCGGTTTGACCCAGAAGTAGGAGTTGCCGTAGCCGTCGGGCACGCTCTGCCTGGCGATCTCCAGGATGAACTCGAAACCCTCGGTGGTGATGAACCCGAGATCGGCGATCCGGTCCTCGAGCAACTGGTTGGTGGCCACGGTGGTGCCGTGGACGATCGAGCCGACGTCCAGCTCGCCCAGCTTCTCGATGCCCGTGACGAACCCGTCCGCCGGGTTGGCGGGCGTGGAGGGGGTCTTCGTGGTGACGATCTCACCGGTCTGCTCGTCCACCGCCACCACGTCGGTGAAGGTGCCCCCGGTGTCGACTCCGATACGGACGCTACGCATGGCTCCTCAGATTCGGCGTCGGCCGAGAACTTCGTCGATGACGCGGGGCGCGTTCGCCGTGCCGACATAGGCGGCGAGCCGGATCACCAGCTCGTTGGAACGAACCAGTTCGGCCTCCACCCTGGCCTTCCCCGACTGCCCCGCCTGCACCCCGAAGTACGCCCCGATGATCGTTCCTATCACTCCGGCCACCCCCGCGAACAGGGCCGCGAACTGACCGGTGGCGAAGACGGCGGCGCCGAAGGCCACGAGGACCGCGACGATGCCCGTCAGGACCACGTAGAACCCGTAACGCCATCGCGCGGCGTCGGCCTGTGCCGCCGTGATGTCGTCGGGCGTCATCAGCGCTTCGAGCGCCGCGGGGGGCTTGTCTGTTACCACGCCTGCCTCCTGATGCTTCAGGGGAGAAATGTCCCACGAGGTCAGGGAACAAGCCAACCGAGCGCCGCCACGCCCGCCGCCGTCACCGCGACGGCGGCCCACGTGGCGGCGCCCGCCTCGAAGCCAAACGATAATGTGGCACCCCGTGATCGAGATGTCCGCCTTGTCAGCCGTGCCGTCCGGCTCCCGCGATGCCGTGCTGAAGTTCTACTTCGGCCCCATGGACTGCGGGAAGTCCACGCTGGCCCTGCAGATGAACTACAACCACGGCCGCCAGGGCAGGCGCGGGCTGGTGCTGACCAAGCACGACCGGTCGGGCGGGCCCAAGGTCACCAGCAGGATCGGGCTCGGCCTGGAGGCGATCGAGGTGGTCGACTCCCTCGACCTGGTGGAGCTCGTCACCGGGCACGACCGGATCGACTACCTGATCTGCGACGAGGCCTGCTTCTACACGGTCGAGCAGATCGAGCAGCTGGCGGACCTGGTCGACGAGCACGGCGTCGACGTGTACGCCTTCGGCCTGGCCTCGGACTTCCGGTCGGTGATGTTCCCGGCCGCTCAGCGGCTGTTCGAGCTGGCCGACGAGGTGTGCCGGCTGCAGGTCGAGGTGCTGTGCTGGTGCGGGCGGCCCGGGCTGCTGAACGGCCGGATCGTGGGCGGCCGGCTGGTGCGCACGGGCGAGCAGGTCGTGATCGGCGACACCGACGCGTCTCCGGTGCGCTACCAGGTGCTCTGCCGGCGCCACCACCGCTCGGGCCTGCTCGGCGAGGGCCCCGGGCGACCGGCCCCCCCGACGGGCGATCGTCCGATCGGAGATCGGCCCGTCGGGAAGGCGCCGGTCGGGGATCGTCCCGTCGGAGATCCGCCGGTCGGGGATCGGGTCGTCGGAGATCGGGTCGTCGGAGATCGGCCCGTCGGGGATCCGCCGGAGGCGCCGGTCGGGGAGGCGGGCGTCGCTCGCTGACGGCGATCGCCGGGGTGGCCGGCGAGATCGTCTCTCAGACGGCGCAGAAGCCGTCGTCACAGCCGTCGGCGGGGGCGGCGAGCTGGGTGACGGGGGTCTGACCGGTGCGTTCGGCGACCTCGTCGATGGCGGCCGAGAACGTCTCCTCCGGCTGCGCGCCCGACACCGCGAACTGGCCCTCGAACAGGAACAGCGGCACACCGGAGATGCCCAGCCGCCCGGCCCGGCCGAGCTGGGCCCGCACCTCTTCGGCGCCCTCGCCGGTGTCCCGCACTCCCGCCTCGGCGGCCAGCCGGGCCAGCACCGCGGGATCCGCGACGTTCAGCCCTTCGGTGAAGTGGGCGCGGAACAGGCGCTCGGCCAGCTCCTCGCCACGGCCCTGCCCGGTCGCGACCTCGATCAGGCGGTGCGCCTCGAACGTGTTGGCGCTGATCGCCTCGTCGAAGCGGAGGTCCAGGCCGTCTCCGGCGGCCGTCTCGGTGACCCGGGAGGTCATCTGGCGGGCGTTGCCGCCGAACTTGCGCTCCAGGGCCGCGAGCAGCGGCTCTCCCTCGGCGGGGGCGTCGGGGGACAGCTGGTAGGGGCGCATGGTGATCTCGATCGTGCCGCCCTTGGCGCGGAAGCGCTCCGCGGCCCGGGCGAAG
This sequence comes from Nonomuraea sp. NPDC048916, assembly GCF_040649575.1. Taxonomy (NCBI): domain Bacteria; kingdom Bacillati; phylum Actinomycetota; class Actinomycetes; order Streptosporangiales; family Streptosporangiaceae; genus Nonomuraea; species Nonomuraea sp. NPDC048916. The sequence goes on along the minus strand of NZ_JBEZFS010000002.1, from coordinate 269,982 downwards.
CGGACGTGTCCGATGTAACACCAGGGGCAGACGATGTCCGAAAATATTTCAACCTTCATGTTTCCGCACAACCACCGGCCGCTCCGGGCGATTCCCGGCTCAGCCGGCCGCCAGCTCCTCCTGCCGGAAGGGGCAGGCTCCCGGCTCAGCCCGCCGCCAGCTCCTCCAGCCGGAAGGGCAGGTAGGCCGAGTCGTCCACCAGCGCCGAGGCGCCGCGCCACCAGCCGAACCACTCGCCGCTGCGCCACATCCAGTCGACCCGCTCGATCGCGGCCACCACGTCGCCGACGGTCCGCCACCGCTCGCCCAGCTGCTCACGGGTGGCGCCGTGGCGCATGGCCCAGGCGCGCAGGATGCCGACGGCGGCGGAGTCCACCTCGCGGGCGTAGGGGTCGGGCTTCTCACCGGGCAGCCGGTGCGGGCCGAGCCCGGCGGCCACGCCCCAGCTCCACTGGGCCTCGGCCGGGCGGGAGTAACGCAGCGACTGGAAGTCGAGGTTGGATCCCAGGTCGTCGTCGGGCCTGCGCGTGACGACCGCGTCGAGCCGGCCGCCGGCGTCGAAGTGCACGACGAGCCGCTGACCGGGCCTGACCCCCGGCGGCAGCGCGAAGCGGTCCTCGGCGTGCCAGGAGTTGAGGTCGACCTCGGCGACGGGCCGGCCCCAGAGCTGGTCGGCGGCGTCGTCGGAGATCCACGCGGCCAGCATCTCCAGCGCGGTGAGGTCGGTCCACGGCTCGATCGCGACGGACGTCTCCAGCACCTCGTCGGGGGCGGGCAGCTTGCCGTCCCTGGCCTGCTGCCACCAGGCGGCGCCCAGCTCGCGGGTGCCGACCAGCAGCGCGGCGACGGCCGCCAGCTCGGCCGACCGTCTGGTGAGCGACGCGCCGAGCGCCAGGTCGAGGCAGCGCCCGGTCCGCTCGTCGCCGAGCACCGGGCGCGCGTCGGCGATCAACGCCTCGGCCGTCGGACGCTCCTCGCCCAGCAGGTTGCGCACGACTCGCCTGGCCTCGGTCCGAGCGTCTTCAGCATGTGCCTGCCGCATACAGCCACGCTACGCCCGGAGATCCTTTTCCGCGAGAGCCGGGGGAGGTGGTCAGCGGCCCCGGCCTCGCCCGAGCAGCCAGCCCAGGGCCACGCCGGCGAGCGCCACGCCCGCGCCCATGCCGAACGAGGCCAGCATCGTCCACGGTCTCGTCCCGGCCGCGGGCTCGGCCCGGCGCCCGGCGGGACGCTCGTACACCACGGCGCCGGCCCGCCCGGCCGCCTCACCGCCCGCGAGCCCGGCTGCTTCGGCTGCTTCGGCTGCTTCGGCTGCTTCGGCGGGAAGGGCCGTGCCCACCTCCCCCACCGCGACGGGAGCGCACAGGTGCTGCTCGACGGCGGCGAAGAACTCGCCCGCGGTCCTCTTGGCCACGGAACCGAGCATGCGCTGGCCCACGCCGCCGATCATGCCGCCGATCACCGCGTCGGCGTCGTAGTCGACCCGGGTCCCGCCGTCGATCTCGCTGAGCCGTACCAGCACGGTGGCGTCCACCGTCCCGGGAGCCCCCTGGCCGCGCGCCCGCAGCACGAAGCGCTCCGGCGCGAGCGGCTCGGCCAGCGCCACCTCACCCTGGTAGAGGCCCTTGATGGAGGCGACTCCCGCGGTGACCGTCATTCTGTAGGTGTCGGGCCCGCTCTCCTCCAGGCGCTCACAGCCCGGGATGGTGCGCACCAGCACCGCCGGGTCCTGGAGCGCGGCCCATACTCGATCTCTCTCGACGCCGATCACGGCGCTGCCTGCGACCTTCACATCGCCACTCTAGGGACGGGCTCCCGCTCCGATAAGGGCAACACCTGCCAGTTGGACGATCGGTGGTCCTCCGCGGGAGGTAGCCGGACATCAGCCCGCCGGGTGACGCGGCGTCGTGACCTCCTGCGACATGCTCGATAGCACCGATACGAGTGCGTGTGTGACCAAGGTCGCATCGCGTTGCTCTACAACGCGTAGTACTACAATAAGTAGATCGCACTATGGCCTGTAGAGCTCAGCAGCTGGGTGGGGGAATGGACGCGCTTGATCTCGCGCGGTGGCAGTTCGGCGTGACCACCGTTTATCACTTTCTGTTCGTGCCGTTGACGATCGGGCTCGGCGTCTTCGTGGCCGGACTGCAGACCGCGTGGCACCGGACCGGCAAGGAGCACTACCTGCGGCTGACCAAGTTCTTCGGGAAGCTCTTCCTGATCAACTTCGCCATGGGTGTGGTGACGGGCATCGTGCAGGAGTTCCAGTTCGGGATGAACTGGAGTGAATACTCCACGTTCGTCGGTGACGTGTTCGGCGCGCCGCTCGCCTTGGAGGCGCTGCTGGCGTTCTTCATGGAGTCCACGTTCATCGGGTTGTGGATCTTCGGCTGGGACCGGCTGCCGAAGAGGGTGCACCTGGCGTGCCTCTGGGCCGCAGTCATTGGGTCCAATTTGTCGGCATATTTCATCCTTGCGGCCAATGCCTGGATGAAGCATCCCGTCGGCTACGAGGTCGTGGACGGCAAGGCCAGGATGACCGACCTGTGGGCTGTGCTCACCAACTCCACCGCGCTCGCCCAGGTGCCCCACGTGGTGGCCTCGGCGTTCATCGTGGCGGGCGGGTTCGTGCTGGCCGTGTGCGGCTACTGGCTGCTGCGGACGAGGAACGAGAACAGGAACGAGAACAGGAACGGGAAGAGGAGCGAGACGAGGAACGACATGTGGCGCGGCGCCGCGCGGGGCGCGCTGGTCATGACGGCGATCGCGGGGGTCGTCGTCGTAGGCAGCGGCGACATGTCCGCCAAGCTCGCGTTCGAGCAGCAGCCGATGAAGCTGGCCTCCGCCGAGGGCCTGCGCCACGACACCGCCGGCGCGCCGTTCTCGGTCGCGCCCGGCATCGAGATCCCCGGCGTGCTCAGCTTCCTGTCCACCGGCGACTTCGGCGCCACCGTGCAGGGCACCGAGAACCTGCAGCAGCGGTTCGAGCAGGAGTTCGGGCCCGGCGACTACCGGCCCGACCAGGCCGTGGTGTTCTGGTCCTTCCGGCTGATGATCGTTTTCGGGATGGCCACGGCCGGCCTGTCGGTGCTCGGCCTCTGGCTGACCCGGCGCGGGCGCCCGATGCCCCGCTGGCTGTCCAGACTGTTCGTGCTCGCGCTGCCGCTGCCGCTGCTGGCGGTGACCGCCGGCTGGCTGCTGAGCGAGGTGGGGCGCCAGCCGTGGACGGTCGCGGGTGAGCTGCTGACCGCCGCGAGCGTCTCCCCCGGGGTCGGCCTGACCGAGGTGGCCGTCTCACTGGCGATCTTCACGCTCCTGTACGGCGCACTCGCGGTGGCCGAGGCCGTACTCCTGACCAGGCACGTCCGCAAGGGCCCCGAGGAGCCGCGGCGCGTGGCCGTGGCCGAGCGGCGCGAGCCGTCGCTCATGTACTGAGGTGGAGACCGTGATCGACCTGTGGTTCGTCATCATCGCCTTCCTGTGGACCGGCTACTTCGTGCTGGAAGGCTTCGACTTCGGCGTCGGGCTGCTGTCGCCGTTCGTGAGCGCCAACGACGAGGAGCATCGGCAGGGCCTGGCGACGATCGGCCCGGTCTGGGACGGCAACGAGGTGTGGCTGATCACCGCCGTGGGCGCCATGTTCGCCGCCTTCCCCGCCTGGTACTCCGGCCTGTTCAGCACCTTCTACCTGCCGGTCGTGCTCATTCTGGTCGGGCTCATCGTGCGCGGCATCGGGCTGGAGTGGCGGAGCAAGGTCTCCTACCCGGCCTGGTGCGACCTCGGCATCGTGATCGGCAGCGCGCTGCCGGCGTTCCTGTGGGGCGCGGTCTTCGCCAACCTGCTGTTCGGCAGCGCGGTCGCGGCCCTGGTGGGCGGGATTTTCACGCTGGGGCTGTGCGTGCTGCACGGCGCCGTCTTCCTGGCCCTCAAGACCGGCGGCGAGGTGCGCCGGCGCGCCCGGGTGGCGGCGCTGGCCGCGAGCGTGGTGGTGCTGCCGCTGGCGGTGGTGGCCCTGTCCAGCCTCGACTCGGTGCCCGCCCTGGTCGCCATGGGGGCGCTGGCCGCGGCGGCCGCGCTGATCTGGCGCCACCGGGAGGGCTGGGCGTTCACCGCGACGGCGGCGGCCATCGTGCTGACCTCGGTGTCGGTCTTCGCCGACCTCCGCGGTGCGCCGCTGCCGGGGCTCACGCTGGCCGAGGCGGCCTCCGGGCCCTACACGCTGACCATGCTGAGCTGGATCGGGCTGATCGCGCTGCCGTTCGTCCTCGTCTACCAGGGGTGGACGTACTGGGTGTTCAGGAAGCGCGTCCAGGTGGCGCCGGCCGGTTAGGAGGCTGGGGCGACCCGGGCCGCCCCAGCCGGTCCATCCCGCCCAGGCCGGGTCAGCCGGTCAGCCGATCGTCTCCATCTTCTTGGTGCGGTGGTCCTTGAGGTGGAGGTCGCCGCCGAGCCGCTCCTTGAGCGAGTCCAGCACCTTGCGGCTGGACAGCACGGTCCACAGGTTGCCGACCAGGTGCGGGTTGTACTCGGGCGCGATGTCCATCCAGGCGTCCTTGCCCGCCTGGCTGGTGAACGTGGTGACGAAGAACTCGCCGTCCTTGGTCTTGCAGTAGCCGGTGCGGATGTCCTCGGCGTCGACCTGCATCCGCGGCTTGCAGCCGACCTTGGCGGAGAGCTGCTCGACGGAGAGCTTCTCCTTGGGCGCGTCTGAGGGCTGCTCCGCGTGCTGCTCGCCGGCCGCGGCGTAAGCGCCGCCGGCCCCGCCCCCGCCATCGGGTGCGCAGGCGGCAAGTCCGACCAGCAGCAGCGCAGAAGCGGCCAGACGTGGAAATGTCGTCATGTGCCGAGATACGCAGCCCTCCCGGCCCGGGTTCACCTACGAACCGAGTTCACCTCGGGCTTGGTTCAGGCCCGCGTTCAGACCAGACCCGCGTTCAGACCAGACCCGGGTTCACGTCAGGACGACGCAGCCGCGTTCGCGGAGACGGCGCACGACCTCCCGCTCGCCGTCGAGCTTGTTCCAGCGCAGGTCCAGCTTCTCCAGCGCCGGCAGCCCGGCCAGGTCGTCCGGCAGCGTCCTGAGCCGGTTGGCGCGCAGGTCGAGATGGGTGAGCCGGGTCAGCCCGGCCAGCCCGGCGGGCAGCGCGCCGAGCTGGTTCCCGCGCAGGTCGAGGTGGCGCAGCTCGCCGAGCCGGGTGATCGACGCGGGCAGCGCGGTCAGCAGGTTGCCCTTCAGGTGCAGCTCGCGCAGCCGGCCGAGGTCGCCGATCGCGTCGGGCAGCGCCTCCAGCCGGTTGTTGTAGAGCCGCAGCTCCACCAGCGACGCCATCCGGCCCAGCGCCTCGGGCAGGCGCGTCAGCCGGTTGTCGGTGAGGTTGAGGTAGGCCAGCCGGTCGAGCCGGCCGATCGCGGCGGGCACCTCGGTGAGGCGGTTGTCGCTCAGGTAGAGGTAGCCGGTCAGGTTCAGGTCGCCCAGCTCGGGCGGGATCGCGGTGAGCCGGTTGTGGCCGAGGTCGAGCATCCGCAGGCGGCCCAGCCCGCTGACGGCCGGGGACAGCTCGGTGAGCTCGTTCTCGGCCAGGTTGAGCGACTCCAGCCGGGCCGCCTTCCACAGCGACTCGGGCACCCCGGTCAGCCGGTTGCCGCCGGCCGACAGGTGCCGCAGCCGGCCGCCGAACCGGCCGGGCAGCGTCTCGATCGCGTTGCCGTACAGGAAAAGCGCCTCCAGGTGGGGCGGGCAGGCGGGGACGGTCGTGAGCCGGTTTCCGTCGAGATGCAGCGCGCGCAGCGCGGTCAGGCCGGTGAGGCCGGGCAGGGCGCGCAGGCGGTTGCCGTCGAGCCGCAGCTCGGCCAGCGACCGCAGGCCGCCGATCCACGGGGGCAGCCCGGCCAGTTCGTTCCAGGCCAGGTCGATCAGCCGCACCCCGGCGAGCTCGGCCGGGCCGCCGGGCACCGACGCCAGGCCCGCGCCGGGCGCCCGCAGCTCCGTCACCTCGCCGCCGGCCCGCACGTATCGCACCGCCGCGCCACCCGCCCGCACATATCGCACCGCCGCGCCGTCGCCCCGCGTGGACCGCTCCGCCATGCGGCGATCCTGCCATGATCACTGGCGGAGGTCGTACAGCTCCGACGGCGAGATCGGCATGCGGTCGATCTCGATGCCCTCGGCGTCCTCGACGGCCGAGGCGATCACCGCGGAGACCGGGATCACGCCCGCCTCGCCGGCGCCCTTGATGCCCAGGGGGTTCAGCGGCGACGGCGTCTCCAGGTGGGCCGTCTCGACGTGCGGGATCTCCGTCGCGTACGGCATCAGGAAGTCCATGAACGAGGCGTTGAGCAGCTGGCCGTGCCCGTCGTAGACCATCCGCTCGTACAGGGCGCCGCCGATGCCCTGGGCCACCCCGCCGTGGATCTGCCCTTCGACGATCATGGGGTTGATCAGCCGGCCGCAGTCGTGCACCACCGCGTAGCGCACCACCCTGATCTCGGCGGTCTCCGGGTCGGTCTCGACGATGGCGGCGTGCATGCCGGAGGCGAACGTGGACCTGATCGGCGAGTAGTAGTCGCGCCCCTCCAGCCCCGGCTCGTCGCCCTCGGCGACCGGCGGCCGGTCCGGCGAGGCGGTGCCGGAGAACTGGGTGGCCCGGGCCGCCTCCTCGTCGAACGCGTAGCGCAGCGGGTTGGCCAGCACCGCGACCGTGGCCAGCGGGATCGACGCCGACGGCGCGCCCACGACGTGCACCAGGCCGTCGGTGATCTCCAGGTCGGCGGGGTCGGCCTCCAGCGCGTCGGCGGCGATGCGCAGCGCCTTCTCGCGGACCTTGCGGCAGGCCAGCGCGATGGCGTTGCCGCTCATCACGGCGGCCCGCGAGGCGAACGTGCCGACCGCGTAGCCGAACCTGCGCGTGTCGCCGGTGACCACCGAGATCCGCTCGATCGGCACGCCCAGCTCGGTGGCCGCGATCTGGGCGAACACGGTCTCGTGGCCCTGCCCCTGTGAGGTGAGCCCGGTCGAGACGTGCACCCGGCCGTCGGAGGTGATCTGCACGTGGCCGCCCTCGTAGGGGCCCACGCCGGTGCCCTCGACGTAGCAGCCGATGCCGATGCCCCGGCCGGGGGCGGGCCGGAAGTCGTCCCAGCCGATCAGCTCCTTGAGCATGCGGAGCATCTCGGGGTAGTCGCCGCTGTCGTAGATGAGCGGCCGGCCGTCCTGGAAGGTCATCTTCTGGTCGTACGGGAACTCGTCGGGGCGGATGAAGTTGACCTCCCGCACCTCGGTGCGGTCCTTGCCCAGGTAGCGGGCGATCTTGTCCATCGTCCGCTCCATGCAGAACACGCCCTGCGGCCGGCCGGCTCCCCGGTAGGGGGTGACCTGCACGGTGTTGGTGTAGATGGCGCTGAACTCGACCCGGTAGGCGCCGATCCGGTAGGGCCCGAGCAACTGGGTGGAGGTGATGATCGGCACGATGATCCCGTAGGGGGTGTAGGCGCCGTGGTCGTGCAGGATCGTCACGTCGAGGCCGAGGACGCGTCCGTCGTCGTCGAACCCGACCCTGACGTGCTGCACCTGGCCGCGTTCGTGCGCCGAGGAGACGAAGTGCTCGCGCCGGTCCTCGGTCCACTTGACCTCGCGGCCGAGCAGCATCGCCGCCCACGGCACCAGGATCTCCTCCGGCCACGGGTGCACGATCTTCACGCCGAACCCGCCGCCCACGTCGGGCGCGATCACCTCGACGTGCGGCAGCGGCAGGCCGAGCGCGGCGGCGATGGCCATGCGGACACTGGTGGAGGTCTGGGTGCTGGAGTAGACCCGCAGGTCGGTGCCGTCCCAGCGGGCCAGCACGCCGCGGCCCTCCAGCGGCATGCTCGCGCTGCGCTCGATGTCGAGCCGGAAGGACAGGGTGTGCGGCGCGGCCTCGACGGCCTCGGGAGCGCTCAGGCCCGCGGCCGAGCTGACCTCCTGCACCAGGTGGGCGCCCACGTTGCCGGGCACGTCCTCGTGTACGAGCTGCGCGCCGTGCGCCGCCTCCTCCAGGCCGACGACCGGCTTGAGCGGCTCGTAGTCGACCTCGATCAGCGCGCAGGCGTCCTCGGCCAGGTAGCGGTCGGCGGCCACGACCATGACGACCGGCTCCCCCACGTGCCGGACGATCTCCCTGGCCAGCGGGTAGGCGGTGCGGCCGTGGGTGAGCGCGGGGTGCGGGATGAGCAGCGGCAGCGGACGTCCGACCCGCTCGGGCAGGTCCTCCCAGGTGTAGACGGCGACCAGGCCCTCGACGTCGAGGGCCGCGGTCACGTCGATGTCGCGGATGCGGGCGTGGGCGTGCGGCGACCGCACGAACGCCACGGCCAGCGCGTCCGCCCCCAGGTCGTCGAGGTAGCGGCCCTGGCCGGTGAGCAGCCGCGGGTCCTCCCTGCGCTGCACCGGCTCCCCGAACAGCCTGGTCGTCATCGGATCACGTCTCCTCGGCCAGCAGCTCGGCGGCGCGGTGGACGGCCTTGGTGATGTTCTGGTAGCCGGTGCAGCGGCACAGGTTGCCGGAGATGCCCTCGCGCACCTCCTCGTCGGTCGGCGCGGGGTTGTCCCGCAGCAGCGCGGTCACCGTGCACAGGAAGCCGGGCGTGCAGAACCCGCACTGCAACCCGTGGCACTCCGCGAACGCCCGCTGCACCGGCGAGAGCCCGTCGGGCCCGGCCAGCCCCTCCACCGTGGTGATCTCGTGCCCGTCCACCGTCACCGCGAACGTCAGGCACGACCGCACCGGCAGGCCGTCGAGCAGCACCGTGCAGCACCCGCACACCCCGTGCTCGCAGCCGACGTGGGTGCCGGTCAGGCCCAAATCGTGGCGCAGGCAGTCGGACAGCAGCCGCCGTCCCGGCACCCGCACCCGCCGCGCGTCGCCGTTGACGACCAGCGTGATCTCGTGCTCCACTGCCCTCCCTCAGTCCGCGGCGGCCTCGCGGGCCGCCTCTCTCAACGCCTGCCCGGCGAGCACACCCACCAGATGCCGGCGGTACGCGGCCGTCGCGTGGATGTCGTCGTCGGGCTCCGTGCCCTGCCGCACGGCCCGGACGACCGCCGCCCAGTCGGCCGTGGCGGCGGGGCGGCCGTCGCACTCCGGGGTCACGTCCACCACGATCGGCACCGGGCCGACACCGATGCAGGACACCCGGGCCGAGCCGATGCGCTGGTCGTCGTCCAGCGTCACCACGGCGCACACCCCGGCCAGCGCGTAGTCGCCGTGCCTCCTGGCCACCTCCCGGAACGCCGTCCCCGACCGCTCAGGAAGCGCCGGGAAGTGCGCCGAGACGGCCAGCTCGCCCGGCTTCACCGCCGACTCCATGGGGCCGGTGAAGAACTCCGCGGCGCTCACGTCCCGCACGGCGGGCGCGCCGGCCGTCGCGTCGTCTCGCGCGAGCCGTACGGAACCGTCGAGGACGGCCAGCACGGCGGGTAGTTCGGCGGCCGGGTCGGCGTGCACCAGGCTGCCCACCACCGTGCCGCGGTTGCGGATCACGGGGTGGGCGACGAGCCGGAGCGCCTGGCCGAGCAACGGGTGCGCGCCGGAGTGCTCCACCGTGGAGTGGCGGGCCAGCGCGCCCACCGTGACGCCCTCCGGGGTCGTCTCCACCGTGGCCAGCGACTCGATCCGGTTGATGTCGACCAGGTGCTCCGGCGCGACCAGCCGCATGTTGAGCAGGGGGATCAGGCTCTGGCCGCCGGCGAGCACCTTGCCGTGCGCCCCGGCGAGGGTCTCCAGCGCCTCGCCGAGGTCACGAGGAGCGTGGTACTCGAACGACGGCGGTTTCACGTGACGTCGCTCCCGACCGGCACGGGCGACCTGCGGGCGATGACCCGCAGCAGGTGGTAGCCGCCCACCACCACGATGGTGCCGAGCGCGATGCCCTCCAGCCTGAAGTCGCCACTGATCGTCTGCATGACGGGTCCGATCGCCAGGATGATGCCCGCGCCGATCGGCACCATGTTGACCGGATCGGCGAAGTCCACTCGGTTCTCGACCCAGATCTTGGCGCCGAGGAGTCCGATCATGCCGTAGAGGATCACGGTGACGCCGCCCAGCACGGCTCCCGGCGTGGCGGACACCAACGCGCCGAACTTCGGGCTGAAGCCGAACGCGATCGCGATGACGCCGGCGATGTAGTAGGCGGCCGTGGAGTAGACCCGGGTGGCCGCCATGACGCCGATGTTCTCGGCGTAGGTGGTGGTGGGCGAGCCGCCGACCGCGCTGGTGAGCACCGTGGCCACGCCGTCGGCGCCGATCGCGCGGCCCATGTAGGGGTCGACGTCGGTCCCGGTCATCTCGCCGACGGCCTTGACGTGGCCGATGTTCTCGGCGATCAGCACGATGACCGCGGGCAGGACGAGCAGCACGGCCGAGAACCTGAAGTCGGGCGCGAAGAGGTTGGGCGGGCCGAACAGGTCGGCGGAGCTGAAGGTGGAGAAGTCAACCCGGTCGTGCGTGAACGCCGTGGCCAGGCAGTAGGGCCCCTCCGGCGCGCACACGGCACCGGCCGCGTCACGCAGGTTGGCGCCGGGCAGCACGGAGGTGATCTGCCCGATCGTCTTGTCCAGCACCAGGGACAGGAGGAAGCCCACGATCAGCCCGACCAGCACGCCGATCCGCCCGATGAACCCCTTGAACGCGACCACGAGCACGAACGTCACCACCATCGTGATCAGCGCGACCCACTGGTCCTGCGGCCAGTAGACGTCGGCCACCACGTAGGCCAGCCCGAACCCGATCAGCATGACCACCGCGCCGGTCACCACCGGCGGGAAGATCTTGTGGATGACGCCGACGCCGAGGAAGTGCACGGCCAGCCCGACGAGCGCGAGCACGAACCCCGCGACCAGGATCGCGCCGGTCACGATGGCGTCGGCCCCTGCCGTGTCGCCGCCGAACAGCGCCCTGATCGCCAGCACCCCGCCGACGAACGACGCGCTCGTGCCCAGGTAGCTGGGCACCTTTCCCTTGACGATGAGCAGGAACAGGATGGTGGCGAATCCCGACATCATGATCGCGGTGTTCGGGTCGAGCCCCATCACCAGCGGGAACACGAACGTGGCGCCGAACATCGCCACCACGTGCTGGGCCCCGAACCCGATCATGCGCGGCCAGCTCAGCCGCTCGTCCGGTCTGACCACCTCACCGGGAGCCAGATGCTTGCCGTCACCGTGTTTGGTCCAGCCGAAAACCATGAAAGCCCCTCATCAGCCGGGCCGTCGGACAGGTGGCCGCCCCGCAGGCTCCTCCGCGGCGGTACTAAACCATTGCGGGCAGATTAGGCCCGTCTCCGCACTCCTACACGGGCATGATCTGCCAAATTCGCATTCCTGACCAGCGTTCCCCTCACTCACTCCGCCCATCCGAGCCGGTGAGGCCGCTCCCGGCGGCCCGCCGGACCGAAATCCCGGCGCCGTCTCAGTTCCAGTGGGGCGGCCGGTGATAGCTCGCCCCATCCCGCCCCGCCACGACCTCCGGCAACTGCGACCGCCTGATGACGGCCGCCCCGAGCGGCAGCCACGCGTCGCTGCACTTGCGCAGACCGTCCGCGCTCTTACCCGGCGGGAAGACGGAGACGACCCTCGTCTTGGCACCACGGCGCGCGTCGATCTCGCGGAGCGTCTCGACGGCCGCGCACAGATCGGAGTCGGCCGAGACGAGCATCACGACATCGACCCGCCCGAGGGCGACGTCGGCGACCATGGCGCTCGCTATCGCCACGTCGGTCTTCTTCTCCTCGTAGGACCGCCAAGTGGCACCGCACGTCCGGCACCGCTTCACCTGCTCCTGGAACCTGCCCAGGACCACGTCGGTGCCGTGGCACCGCAGAGCCGCCAGGTAGGCCCGCTGCCGGGCCACGGCGGGAGGATCCGCGCGGACCAGCGTCGTGAAGTAGGTGACATGCTCCAAGCGCTGTCCGCTTCGCAGCAGGTTGCGCGCCAGCTCGCCCAGATCGAGCCAGAGATCACGGCGACGGCTCATCAGCCTGAGCCCGTAATAGAGGTTGAAGCCGTCGACGTAGACCCCGACGCGCGCCATCTCTCCGTTCGGCTTGTCACCCAAGGCGATAGCCCCCTAACATGGAGTCATCAACGCCCGGGGCTACGTTCCCGGGCTCTACGGCCCCCGGTTTCGGGGGCCGTTTCTTTTCGCTCGCATGTTCGAGTATAGTCAACAGCCGGTAACGCCGCCGCCACTTTCCGTGAAGGTCAGAGCACCCGGATCGAGAAGCCGTCGCCGGTGACCAGTTGGCCCGAGCGGATCTTGCAGGTCTTGCGCAGCTCCACCTCACCGTCCACGAGCACCATGCCTTCGGCGATCAGTTGCTTGGCCATGCCCCCGGTCTCTGTGATGCCGCAGTATTTCAGCAGGTCACAGAGCGGGATGTAGTCGGAGCGCAGTTCGAAGTCCACGGCAGCCAAGCCTAGATGCCCCGCATCCGCAGCACGTGCAGCGCCAGGGTCAGGTTGAGCCGCAGGTGGGGGTCGTCGGTGAAGTTGCCGAGCATCCGTTCCAGCTTGCCGATCCGATAGCGCAGCGTGTTGTAGTGGAAGTGCAGCCGCCGGGCGGTCTCGGCCACGTTCAGGTTCGTCTCCAGCAGCACCTGGAGGGTCCGTCGCAGGTCGGCGTTCTCGGCGTCGTCGTCGGAGGCCAGCGGGCCCAGCGTCTCGCGGACGAAGGCGTGCAGCTCGCCGGTGTCGTTCACCAGCGACAGCAGCCGGTAGACGCCGAGCTGGTCGAAGTGGGCGACCGCGCCGGGGCCGTGCAGCTGGCGGCCGACCCGGGCCGCCTTGAGGGCCTGCGCGTACGCCTCGGGAAGGGTTCCGGCGCCGGGCGACGGCCGGGAGGTGCCGGTCGAGAACGTGGCGGGCGGGGTGTCGGAGAAGGCGGAGGCGGCGTCCTTGGCCACCCTGGCCGCGTCCACCTCCGAGTCCACCACCGCCACGACCTCGTGGGAGAAGCCGGCCACCGCGCCGCGGGGGTCGTGCCGGCGCATCGCCGCGGTCCAGCAGGCGACGAGCCGGTCCTGGGCGCTGCGCTCGTCGCCGTCGGGGTCGAGCTCGGCGACGAGCACGGTCACCGGCCGCTCCAGGTCCCAGCCGAACGCCCTGGCCCGCGTGGCGACCCGTTCGGCGGTGCCGGCCCGGCCGGTGAGGACGTCGCGCAGGAAGTCGGCGCGGTATTTGCTCTCGACCGCGTTGACCGCCTCCTGCCTGGTGACGACCAGCGCGGCGACGGTGGCGGCGCGTTCGAGGATGCCGACGTCGCTGTCGCGGATCGAGCCCGCCGGGCTGTAGGCGACGATGCGGCCGTGGTGGTGCCCGCCCGCCACGACCGGCACCGAGGCGAGGTCGCGTCCCCGGCCGCCCCCGGCCACGCGGACCGCGCCCACCGAGGGGCCCTCTCGGCCGATCGAACCCCGCAACGCCGCCACGTGGTCGGGCGGGCCGGCCGTGGCCAGCACCCGCCCGCCGCCGTCCACCGCCGCGACGGCCACGTCGAGCAGCCCGGCCACCCCCTCGGTCACCTCGTCCAGCCCGCCTCCGGCGAGCACCACCTGGACCAGGGCCCGGTGCGCCTCCTCGGCGCGGGCGAGCACCGCGGCCTGCCGGTTCAGGATGTCGGTCAGCACCTGGTTGAGGATGTCGTCGAAGCCGACGTCGTTCGGCAGCAGGATGAGCGGGAACCCGAGCCGGTCCGCCTGCTCCACCATCTCCGCGGGCAGCTCGTCCACGTAGCGGCCGAGCTTGATGGCCAGCGCCGCCAGGCCGCGCTCGTCGAGGTCGGCGACGAGGCGGCCGAGCGACTGGGGCGTGTTGCGCAGCGGGTAGCCGGTGGTGAGCAGCAGCTCGTGCGGTTTCACCCAGGCGAGGACGTCGGGCACCTCCATGACGTTGAGGCGCTGCACGATGCGGCCCAGCCCGCTCTCCCCCGCGATCAGCCGGGCATCGGCGAGGGTCGAAACGCCGAGCACCTCTCCGACGGAGACGCCGTGGATGATCGTTCCGGTGCTGGCGAGACGGACGGGGGGTTCCATGTGGAGATTGTGACCCCACAGGCGGTCTGTCAGGAAGAGCCAACCTTCCCGCGCACTGTTGGCAAATTTCTCCGTACGGAGGGTTGGTGGGCCGTTCTACGGTCAGGTCCAAGGTCGGTAAGGAGGTCCGGTGACCGTCGGTACTCATGCGAGACGGCCGCGTACCCACGTGACCGGGGCCGCGAGCTCGGCGGTGCGGCCGCTGCTGGACGCGCCGCGCTCACCCGCCCGGGTGCTGGCCGCGTTCCCCACGGGGGTGTATCTCGAGGTCAGGTCGGACGTGGAGCCGTCGGTGATCGCCGTGATCACGGGCGAGGCGACCCGGCTGCCCAACTCCGTGCTGCTGGCCGCCGACCTCCCGCACGTCACGGTCGGTGACGAAGGGTGGGTGGGCGACGGCTGCGTCCAGCTCGGCCGGCTGAGCCTGCGGGCGCACCGCTGGTGGGATCCCGCGCCGCCGCTCGGCGAGGTCGATCCGGTACGCCTGGAGCTGGCCGCGCCCCGGCTGACCGTCGGCAGTCCGGGACTGGCCGGCAACGCCGCCGTCGACCTGCTGGCGACCAGTTGCGCCCGGGGCTGGCTGCTGGGCGTGATGACGGCGGCGGAGCAGCTCGTGGGCCTGGGGCCGGGGCTCACACCGAGCGGTGACGACGTGCTCGCCGGGCTGCTGGTGGCGCTGCGGCATCTCGGCGCGGGCACGGGCACGGAGCGCGCGGTGTGGCTGGCGGACTGGCTGGCGGCGACCGTCACCTACGACGCCCGCACCCGGACCACGCCGATCTCGGCGACGCTCCTGCACTGCGCGGCCCGGGGGGAGGCGAGCCCCGAGGTGATCGCGGTGCTGCGCGGGCTCGCCGGGCGGCAGGCCCTGGAGCCGGCGGTGCGGCGGCTGCACCGCCTCGGCCACACCTCCGGCTCGGACCTCGCGCAGGGCATCGCCATCGGCCTCGCCACCGTCCTCGCCCTGGGCGGCCCCGCATGAGCGACGCGCCCCTGACCGGCGGCGACGGCCTGCCGGGTGACGCCGACGTGGTCCTCGTACGTACCGGGATTTATCACGACTCGGTGGCCCTCATGCGGGTGAGCAGGGCGCTGACCGAGTTGCCCGGCACCGAGGTGGCGATCGTCGCCATGGCGACGGAGCTGAACCTCGCCCTCGCCCGCGACCTGCGCTTCGAGCTGCCGCCGGCCGGCCCGAGCGACCTGCTGGTCGCGATCCGCGGCCACGACGCGCAGGCGGCGGCCCGCGAGCTGGACCGCCTGCTGGCCGCCCTGTCGAGCTCGCGGACGGGGGCCGCCGCGGCCGACCAGCCGCCGCTCACCACCAAGTCGGCCGCCCGGCGACCGGCCGACATGGTGCTGGTCTCGGTCCCGGGCGAGCACGCGTTCGCCGAGGCCCTGGACGCCGTCCACGCCGGCCTGCCTGTGATGATCTTCAGCGACGGCGTCTCCGTGGAGCGGGAGGTGCTGCTCAAGCGGCTGGCCGAGGAGCGCGGCGTGCTGGTCATGGGTCCCGACTGCGGCACGGCGGTGATCGCCGGAGCGGGTCTCGGCTTCGCGAACGTGCTCAGGCCGGGTCCGGTGGGCGTGGTCGCCGCGTCCGGCACCGGCGCCCAGCAGGTGACGTCCCTGCTGGACCTGGCCGGGACGGGAGTCAGCCACGTGCTCGGCGTGGGCGGCAGGGACCTGTCGGCCGAGGTGGGCGGCCTGTCCACGGTGCGGGCGCTGCGCCTGCTCGACGACGATCCGGCCACCGAGCTGATCGTGCTCGTCTCCAAGCCGCCCGCCCCCGAGGTGGCGCGGGCCGTACGGGAGGTCGTGGAGACCCTGCGCACGCCGGTCGTGTCCGCGCTGCTGGGAGAGCGTGACCTGACCTGGGCGGCGGAGGAGGCGCTGCGGGCGCTCGGCCGGTCCGTGCCCGAGTGGCCGGCCTGGCCGGGATGGTCCGGCAAGGCGGTGACCGGCACGGTGCAGGGCGTCTACTCGGGAGGCACCCTGTGCACCGAGGCGCGGCTGATCGTGGGGCGGGGAGAGTTCGTCGACTACGGCGACGACGCCTACACGCTGGGCCGCGCCCACCCGATGATCGACCCGGCGCTGCGGCTGGAGGCGCTGGCGAAGGCCGCGCCCGGTGACGTGGTGCTGATGGACATCGTGCTCGGCCACGCCGCCGACCCCGACCCGGCCGCCTCGTTCGCCCACGCCGTCGCCCGCTGCCCGGCCACCGTCGTCGTCGCGCTGGTCGGCACCGAGGGCGACCCCCAGGACCTGCACCGCCAGGCCGCCGCGCTCCGCGAGGCGGGGGCCTCCGTCTTCACCTCCAACGCCCATGCCGCCCGGCACGCGAAGGACCTGACATGACGCTTCTCTCCGGTCCGCCGCACGTGATCACCGTGGGAGCCGGCCTGCTCCAGGAGGCGCTGGAGGACCAGGCCGTCGCCACGACGCCCGTGGAGTGGCGCCCGCCGCTGCCCGGCACCGCGGACGCCCTGGCCAGGGTGCTGGCCGATCCCCGTCTGCCGGCCGCCAACGAGCGCGCCGTCGCCCGGCTGACCTCCGCCCGGCCCCAGTTGGTGAGCGTCCGGCGGGCGTCGGAGGTGCTGGACCTGGCCGGGCGGATGTTCCTGCACGCCGGCCCGCCCATCGACTGGGAGCGCGCGTCGGGGCCGATGCGGGGCGCGCTGATCGGCGCGACGCTGCTGGAGGGGTACGCGCACGACGAGCGCGGCGCCCGCTCGCTGCTGGAGTCGGGCGGCGTGCGGCTGGAGCCGTGCCACGGGCACCGGACCGTCGGCCCGATGGCGGGCGTGGTCAGCCCGTCGATGTGGATGTTCGAGGTGCGTGACGCCGAGCACGGCGGGCTCGCCTACTGCTCGCTCAACGAGGGCCTGGGCAAGGTGCTGCGGTACGGCGCGTACGGGCCCGAGGTCCTCGACCGGCTGCGCTGGATGGACCGGGTGCTCGGCCCGGTGCTGTCCGCCGCGATCGAGCTGACCGGCCCGATCGACCTGCGCGCCCTGATCGCCCAGGCGCTGCAGATGGGCGACGAGCTGCACAACCGCAACCGGGCCGCCACCTCCCTGCTGCTGCGTGAGCTGGCTCCGGCCGTGGTGGACGCGGCTCCCGGCCACGCGGCCGAGGTGCTGCGCTTCGTCAACGGCAACGACCACTTCTTCCTCAACGCCGGCATGGCCGCCGGCAAGGTGAGCACCGACGCCGCCCGGAACGTGCCGGGCTCCTCGCTGGTGGTCGCCATGGCGCGCAACGGCACCGACTTCGGCGTGCAGGTCTCGGGGCTGGGAGACCGCTGGTTCACCGGGCCGGCGGGCGTGCCGGACGGGCTCTATCTCGGCGCGTACGGGCCGGCGGACGCCAACCCGGACATCGGCGACTCCACGATCACCGAGACGTCGGGCCTGGGCGGGTTCGCGATGGCGGCGGCGCCGGCCATTGTGCGGTTCGTGGGCGGCGAGGTGTCGGACGCCGTCGCGGCCACCCGGTCGATGTACGAGATCACGTTGGCCGAGCATCCCGTTTACCAGATCCCGGGGCTCGGATTTCGCGGCACGCCCGTCGGTGTCGACGTCACGCTGGTGGCCAGGACCGGCCTGTTGCCCGTGGTGAACACCGGCATCGCGGGCCGGGTGGCGGGCACGGGGCAGGTCGGCGCCGGGCTGGTTAATCCCCCCGCCGAGGCGTTCACCAGGGCGTTGACGGCACTCGCCGATTCCGCCGTTGATCATTTTTGATTTTCCACATATCGGCACGTAATGCCGTTTGTCAGGAGTGCCCTCGCTTCCGTTCTTCAATGAACTGCCTATATCGTGGCGAACCTCATAATCTGGAAGTATGGCGCGGCGCATGTGACGGATGATGCTGGAGATGGGGGCGGAGATGGCAGCCGACCGCGTGCTCAGCGGGCCGGGCGCGGAAGGAAACGCGTCGCAGAGCCAGGGCCGCCTGATCGGCAGGCGCTACCGACTGATGTCGCCGGTCGGCCGGGGCGGCATGGGCATGGTGTGGCACGCCCACGACGTGCTGCTCGACCGGGCCGTGGCGGTCAAGGAGCTGATCCTGCCGTTCGGGCTCGACAACACGGGCAAGCAGATCGCCCACCGCCGCATGCTGCGCGAGGCCAGGTCCGCCGCGCGGCTGACGCATCCGGGCATCGTGACCGTGCACGACGTGGTCGAGGAGGACGGCCGGCCGTGGATCGTCATGGAGCTGGTCCGCGCCTGGTCGCTGGAGCAGGCCGTGCGGCAGAGCGGCCCGCTCCCCGTGATCCAGGCGGCGGAGATCGGCATCCGGGTGCTCGACGCGCTCCGGCACGCGCACGCCGCCGGGATCCTGCACCGTGACATCAAGCCGGGCAACGTGCTGCTCACCGCCGACCGGGTGGTGCTGACGGACTTCGGCATCGCGGCCATCGAGGGCGACGTCACGATCACGCAGACCGGCCTGCTCATGGGCTCGCCGGCCTACATCCCGCCGGAGCGGCTGTCCGGCCAGCCGATCACGCAGGCGGCCGACCTGTGGTCGTTCGGCGCGACGCTGTACGCCGCCGTGGAGGGCCGCCCGCCGTACGAGGGGCCGGACGCGATCGCCGTGCTGGGCGCGGTGCTCACGCAGGACCCGACCAGGCCGCAGCGGGCCGGGGCGCTGCTGCCGATCATCGAGCGGCTGCTGCGCAAGAACCCGGCCGAGCGGCTCACCGCCGAGCAGGTGAGCGAGGCGCTCGAACGGGTGCTGCACGCGCACGGGTCCGTCCGCCCGCGCACACCGGAGACGCAGCCGTCCCTGCCCACGCAGGCCGACTCGACGCCCATGGCGCTGCTGCCGCCGTTCGACGCGTCCTCCGGGCCGATGCCGTCGCGGATCGTGGAGACGCCGTCCGGGCCGGTACGCGTGCCGTACGACCCCGCGAGCGGCCCTCCGGACACGCCCGACGCGATGTCGAGCCCGTCGGGCGGCCAGTTCCCGCCGCCACCCCGGCCGGACGGGTTCGACGCGTTCACCAGCCACTCCGGGCCGCTGCGCGCGCCCGAGTCGCCCTCCGGCCCGCTGCGGCTCCCGGAGCCTCCGGCCGGCGCCCGGCCGCCCTTCGGCGGGCCCGCCGGGGCGGGTGATCCGGCCATGCCGCCGTTCGGCGGACCGTCGGGCCCGCACCCGACCCTGGAGCCACGCGAGCTCGGCGACCCCTCGGGCCCGCATCCCGTCCCGAACCCGCCGCGCGAACTCGGCGCCCCCTCGGGCTCGCATCCGATCCCGAACCCGCCGCGCGAGTTCGGAGGGCCGTCGGGGCCGCATCCGGTCCAGAGCCCGCCTCCCGGCCCGGGCGGCCCAGGAGGCCCGACAGGGCCCCATTCCGTCCCGGACCGGCCGGCCGGACCACAGCCGATCCTGCCGCTGACCACCGACAGCCGGGCCGTTCCGTGGCCGCTCGCCACGGACGACGACCTGCGCGACCACTCCCGCGCCCTGTCACGCGACGTCCCCCGCAGCCGCCTCGCCGCCCGGCCGAGCGTCCCCGACCGGACGACCAGGAGCAGGCGCAGGCCGGAAGCCGGCGGGGGCAACGCCTGGATGCGGGACGGCCGGCCGACGGCGCGCCTGATCCTCGCCTCCGTCGCGGCCGTGGGCACGGTGGCGGTGGCCATCGCGCTCGTCGCGTCGAGCAGGTCGCCGGAGCCGGTCGTGAGCACCCCGCTCGCCTCCGCGAGCGCCTCGGCCCAGCCGCTCCAGGCGGCCGTCCCCGACGGCTACACGAAGCACACGCCGCCGGGCTTCTCCGCGGCGGTCCCCGACGGCTGGAAGCTGACGGCGTCCGCCGGCGAGGCCACCTTCACCGGGCCCAAGGACTCGGGCCTGCGGATCCTGGTGGAGCAGACGACCCCGCAGCCCGACGGCGGGCTGTCGGAGCTGGGCAGGGAGGAGGCGGACGGCGGCCGGGAGGGCTACATCCAGGTGCAGTTGCAGGCGACCCAGTTCCGCACCTGGAAGGCGGCCGACTGGGAATACACCTACACGCTGCCCAACGGCGTCCCGATGCACGCGCTGACCCGGTACGTCACGATCGACGACGACACCGCCTACAAGATCACCTTCGACATGCCGGAGCTGACCTGGGACGACCAGGCCAAAAGCCGCAAGGTCTTCCTCGACACCTTCCGCCAGACCACCTGACCGCGCATCCGGCTCACCCGGGCGAGGTGTCCACCGTCCGCTGGGCGACGCCCAGAACGCATCGGGAAAGCGTTCTTGTCCTCTTTGGGGCCATCTCGTGGGCTATGCGAGACTTCACAAGTGACGAGCACCCCCACAAAGGCCGCTATCCCCCTCGATGACCAAATCCGTGCCGTTCAGCGCCGCACCCTGGGTGTCCTGTCCGGCGCGCAGATCGCGGGCGGGGTAGGGGTCGCCGTCGGGCTGGCACTGAGCTCGGTCGTCGTGGACGAGCTGTCGGGATCCACCGTGATCAGCGGGTTCGCCGGCACCGCGACCGTGCTCGGCGCCGCCCTGCTCGCGCTGCCGACCGCCAAGGTGTCGGGACGGAGCGGGCGGCGCGCCGGGCTGGCGCTGGCGTACCTGGCGGCGCTCGCGGGATGCGCGCTGTCCGTGGCCGCCATCTCGATGGGCAACTGGCCGCTGCTGCTGGTGGGGCTGGTGCTGGTCGGCGGGGGAAGCGCGGGAAACCTGGCCGCGCGCTACTCGGCGACCGACCTGTCACCGAAAGGGCACGCCGGCAGGCACCTGTCGCTGGTCGTCTGGGCGGCCACCATCGGCTCCGTGGCCGGGCCCAACCTGGCCAGACCCGCCGACCAGATCGGCATGAACGCGGGCCTGGTCGAGAAGGCGGGCCCGTTCGCGTTCGCGGCACTGGCCTTCGCCGCCGCCCTGCTGATCATCGTGGCCGGACTGCGTCCCGACCCGCTCAAGCTGGCGCGCGAGCGCGACGGCGCGCCGCAGGCCGATCCGGGCGGGAGCAGGACGGTCAAGCATGCCTGGCGGACGCTGCGCACCACGCCGATGGCCCGCCGGGCACTGATCATGATCGCGGTCAGCCACACCGCCATGGTCTCGGTCATGTCGATGACCCCGGTCAAGCTTCACCATGACGGCTCGAATCTGGACGTCATCGGCCTGGTGATCAGCCTGCACATCGCCGGGATGTACGTCATGTCGCCCGTCGTGGGCTGGCTGGCCGACAAGGCGGGAAAGGTGCCGGTGCTGCTGCTCGGCATGTCGCTGTTGCTCAGCGCCGCCGCCCTGGCGGGCACCGCCGATCACCGGGTCTGGCAGGTGACGACGGCGCTGGTCCTGCTCGGGCTCGGCTGGTCGTGCGGCCTGGTGGCGGGCTCGGCGCTGCTCAGCGAGTCGGTGCCGGTCGGCAGCCGCCCCTCCGTGCAGGGCCTGTCGGACCTGCTGATGAACGTGTGCGGCGCCACGGGCACGATCGTGGCCGGAGCGATCGTGGGCGGACTGTCGTACGGCGTGCTCGGCCTGGTGGTGGGCGTGATGGTGGCGCTGGCCGGCCTCTGGCTGGCCGCCGGCTGGCGCCGCGGCGGCGGCTGACTCACCGGCCCACCGTCCGGCACGAACGGACGGCCGGCCGCCAGGCCAGGCCGTTCGGCACGGCCGGCACGAACGGCGAGCCGGCCGTCAGGCACGAACGGCGGGGCCAGGTCGTCGGGGCGGGGCGCTATTTGGCGTCGGCGTAGCAGTTGACGGCGACCGCCTCCATCGGGAAGCGCACCGGGGTGCGGCCGAACAGCAGCCGGGTCGCCTCCGAGGCCGCGTCGGAGACCGCGCCGATCACCTGCTCGGCCTGGTCGAGCGGGCAGTGCACCATGACCTCGTCGTGCTGGAAGAACACCAGCCGGGCGGGGTCGGGCAGCAGCCCGCGCAGCACCGCCATCAGCGCGAGCGCCCACTCGGCGGCGGTGGCCTGGACGACGAAGTTGCGGGTGAACCGGCCACGGTCGCGCGCGGCCCGGCCGCCGTCGGGCCCCGACACGGCCGCCTTCCACCGCTCGGAGGGAGGCGGGCTGGTGCGCCCGAGCCAGGAGCGGACGAGGCGCCCCTCCTCGCCCGCCTTGGCGGCGTCCTCGACGAACCGGTAGGCCTGCGGGAAGCGCTGCCGCATCATCGCGAGCAGCTTGGGGGCGTCGCCGCTGGTGCCGCCGTACATGGCGGACAGCATGGCGATCTTGGCGTTGTCGCGCTCGCCGCCGAACGACTGCGCCAGCGCGGAGTAGAGGTCGATCTCGCCCGCGGCCCGGGCCAGCCCCACGTCGCCGGCCATCGCGGCCAGCACCCGCGGCTCCAGCTGCGCCGCGTCGGCCACGATCAGGACCCAGCCCTCGTCGGCCCGCACCACGCGGCGCATCACCTTGGGGATCTGCAGCGCCCCGCCGCCCGAGGTGGCCCAGCGGCCCGACACGACGCCGCCCACCACGTATTCGGGCCGGAAGCGCCCGTCGCGCACCCACTGGTCGGCCCACGCCCAGCCGTGGAAGCTGTGCAGCCGGGCCAGCTCCTTGTAGGCGAGCAGCGGCGCGACGGCCGGGTGGTCGATCTGTTTGAGCTCCCACGACCGGGTGGTCTTGACCGCCACGCCCGCGCTCTTGAACGCCTTGACCAGCTGTTGCACCGAGTCGGGGTTGACCGGGTGGCCGAAGGCGGCCGACACCTCGTCGGCCAGCGTCTGCAGCTTGGCCGGTCGCATGCCGTGCACGGGTCTGGGCCCGAGCAGCTCGGTGAGCAGGGCGTCATGAGCGTCGCGGCGCCACGGCATGCCGTCGTGGCCCATCTCGGCGGCGATCAGCGCGCCGGCCGACTCGGCCGCGACCAGCAGCCGGAACCGCCCGGGATCGGGCAGCGCCTCGATGCGGCGCAGCTGGTCGGCCAGCACCTCGGCCACCGCCTCGGCGGCCAGGGGCTCGGGCGCGAACAGGGTGCCGGGCAGGCTGGGCCGTTCGTCGGGCGCCGGCAGGCCGTGCAGGCGGGCGTGGACGGCCCTGGCCGAGCGGGGCTCGCCGTAGCGGCCCTCGCCGGCCAGCAGCAGGCCCTCGGTGAGCGCGAGGTCGTGGCAGCGCGACAGCCGGACACCGGCGCGCAGCAGGGGCGGGTAGTCGTCGCGCGCGTCGGCCCAGACCCAGCGCGGACGCTCGCGCTCCAGCTCGCCCACGGCCCGCGCCAGATCCGCGGGCCGACGGACCGTCCCCACGGGAAGGCTCGCGCCCCCGGCCGGAGGGGCCGTCGCCGCGACGGGGAGGATCGTCTCTCCCGCAAGCACCACGTACACGCCTCCAGCGTGCCAGGCGCCTACGACAGTGCGATGCGCACCTCGTCCTCCAGCGGCGGCTGGTGTTCCTGCTCCAGGCAGCCGGTGGCGGCGAAGCAGCGGATCTTCAGCAGCTCGGGTGTGACCGACAGGTGCAGGAACTGCTTGAAGAACGGCGGGGTGTCCCAGTCGGACAGCTCCGACAGGTAACGGTGGAAGACCCGGTCCACCGGCAGCCGGAACGGCCACGGCCACGCCCCGAGCAGCCGCGCGGCCCACCGCATCCGGCGGGTGATCGTCACCTGGCCGTCCAGCGGCCGCACCGGCGTGTTGCCGATCTGGCCGGCCATGATGCAGGCGGCCTCGGCCGGCGTGAGGTAGATCCACTTCATCCGGAGCCGCTTGGCGTAGAGCTGGCTGTAGAACGACAGCGAGTCGCCGCGCAGCGGGTAAAGCCTGAAGTCGTCCTCGTGCACGCCGGCCACGTCCACCCGCCGGATGGTGTGGGTGGCGTGCATGAACGCGCCGCCGCCGCCGGAGACGATGTAGTGGATCACCCGGTCGCCCACCTTGACCGGGTAGCGCTGGTAGTTGTGCACGTCGCCGCCGATGGCCGCCACGTAGCGGTGCCCGGGGTCGCGCACGATGTCGTCGATCGTGCCGCCGCCCTCCAGCGGCGACGGCTTGTAGTCGTTGCGGGTGTAGATCGGCTTGCCGGTGACCAGGATCTTGGGCCGGGGGTCGCGCGAGACGCGGCGCAACCACTCCGTCTGCGTCGCGTCGATCGTCCCCCTGATGCCGGTGTCGACGCCGACGACGAGCAGGCTGTCGCTCTCGATCACCCAGTAGGGGCCGGGCTGTACGGCCCGCTGCGACGGCTGGTCCCTGAGCTTGCGGGCCTCGGCCAGGCGCTGCTCGTCGACGGCCTCCGGCCTGCGCCAGAGCAGCCCGCGCAGCCATCCGGTGTCGGGCTTGGGCTTGAGCGGCGGGGCGTCGCAGAAGATCCGCATGAACCCGCCCAGCCCGTCGTACCAGTCGTGGTTGCCGGGGATCGCGTAGATCGGCGCGCCATAGTCCTTGTACGGCCGGAAGAACTTGTCGCCGTACTCGTTGGGCGATCCCGCCGGGTAGATCACGTCGCTCGCGATGACGGCGAAGGACGTGCCCTCCCCCACCTTCAGCAGGCCCGGCACGACGGCGTACTGGGAGGCGTCGCCCTCGCCCGTGTCGCCCAGCAGCAGGAAGTCGAAGCTCGGGCCGATCTCGGGCCGGATCCGGAACCCGACGTCGGCGCCGCCCTCCAGTTGCCCGGCCACCCACCGCTGCCGCACCTGCCCCGACGGATCGCCGAACAGCCCGGCCAGGATCTCGTTGCGCGAGCGCCACAGGGTGGCCAGGTTGAGCCAGCTGAACCCGGTGTCGTGCGGTCTGAGCTGTTCGAACGTGCCGATCTGCTGACACGACCAGCCGGCGCCCTCCTCGGAGACCCGGGACGAGAGCTGCTTTCCACGCTCAGCCGCGACTTCCACCATGGCCATATCTTTGCCGCGATCTTCCGGAAATGCATCCGAACGCTCCGTGCTGCAGCCAACACAGAAGGTTCGCAATGGTGTAGCCTCACGCCCCAAGCAAGCGGTTGTCGGCCGTGAGGGGGGCTGCGATGGCCCGGAACGGTTCGGACGATACGACTCGGCGGGGCACCACGGGGGCTGATGCCGTCGAAGGCCTGCTGGCCTACGCCGCGACCCGCCCGCGCTGGAGCCGGGGCGCGCTGCGCGACCTCCGGGAGGCGGTCGCGCGCAGCCGCGAGCTCGCCGCCGCGGACCCCGCGCACACCGCCCTGCTCGTGCGCTCCCTGCACACCGCGGCCACGCTGCTGCTCAAGCGCGGGCGCGCGGCCGAGGCGCTGCCGCTGGCGGTCGAGGCGGTCGAGTTGTCCCGCCCCGAGGGCGGCGCGGCGCTGGTCGCCTGCCTGTGGTGCCTGTCCCAGGTGTACGAGGCCCTCCAGCAGTACGCCGAGGCCGCCGCGGCGACGGACGAGGCGGCCCAGGCCGTCCCCCCGGACGAGGCGTAGCCGGGCCACCGCGCCTGCCACCCTGCCTGCCACCACGCCTGTCACCCTGTTTGCCACCGTGCCAGCCACCGTGCCGGCCACCGTGCCGAGGGTCGGGTCAGGGGACGAGGACTCCGGGGTTGAGGATGCCCGCGGGATCCAGCCGCGACTTGACCGCGCGCAGGATCTCCACGCCCACCGGCCCCAGCTCGGTCGCGTAGGCGCGGCGGTGCTCGCGCCCCACGCCGTGGTGGTGGGAGACGGTGCCGCCCGCCTCGACGATGGCCGTGGTGACCGCCTCCTTGGCCCGCGCCCACTGCTCCACCGGATCCCCGTGCTGGGCGGTGACGACGGTGAAGTAGAGCGAGGCCCCCGTCTCGTACACATGGGAGATGTGGCACATGACCAGCGGCGAGCCGAGTGAGCCGAGCAGCGCCAGCCGTACCGCGTCGTAGAGCCGCGGCAGGCCGGACCAGAACGCGGCGGTCTCCAAGGTCTCCACGGTCGCCCCGGCGGCGAGGAGCGAGTCGCGCAGGTAGGGCGCCGAGAAGCGGCCGTGCTCCCAGGCCTCGCCGGGCGCCTCCCCGAGCGGTGCGCCGCCGAGCCGCGACAGCACCGCGGCGGCTCCGGCCCGCCGCTCGGCCACCGACGCCCCCTCGTACCCCGCGATCACCAGGCAACCCGTGTCGCCGCCGCCGATGGCGTCCGGCCTGGCCAGCCCGATCATCGTCTCGGTCTCGTCCGACAGCCGCAGCACGGTCGGCAGCGGCCCCTCCTGGGCCAGCGCCCGCAGCGCGGCCGAGCCCTCCCGGAACGAGGCGAACCGCCACCCCTCGTAGACCTTCTCCGCGGGCAGCCGCCGCACCCGCAGGCGCAGCGAGGTGATGACGCCGAACACCCCCTCCGAGCCCAGCATCAGCTGCCGGAGGTCCGGCCCGGCCGCCGACCTGGGCGCCCGGCCCAGCTCCAGGGTGCCCGCCGGGGTGGCCACCGTGAGGCCCGCCACCATGTCGTCGAACCGGCCGTAGCCGGCGGAGGCCTGCCCGCTGGAGCGCGCCGCGGCGAAACCGCCGAGCGTGGCGTACTCGTACGACTGGGGGAAGTGGCCCAGCGTCAGCCCGTGCGCGCCCAGCAGCCGCTCGGCCTCGGGCGCCCGTAGCCCCGGCTGGAGCTCGGCGACCATCGACTCGGCGTCGACCGACACCAGCCGGTCCAGCCGGCGCAGGTCGAGCGCCACCACCCCGGCGAAGCCTGACCGCGAGGCGACCAGGCCGCCCACCACGGAGGTGCCGCCGCCGAAGGGCACGACCGCGATCCGCTCGGCGGCGCAGAGCGCGAGCAGCGCGACCACCTCCTCGTGCGAGCCGGGCAGCACCACCGCGTCCGGCGCGTCGGAGCCGTCGCCCACCCGCATCAGCAGCAGGTCAGGCGTGGACTTGCCGCGCGTGTGCCGGACCCGCGCCTCGTGGGAGGTCAGCACGTGCTCCGCCCCGGTCACGCCGGCGAGCGCCTCCAGTTGCCCGGCGGACAGCGTCGCCGGCGGCAGCCGCACCGAGTCGAGGGGCACGGGCGGGGCGTCGGGCGAGCGCACGCCCAGCACCTCGCGCAGCAGCTCGCGGACCTGCTCGGGCAGCTCGCGGGCCAGGGCGGGGTCGCCCCAGCCGGACCACAGCATGGATTCGGTAGGCACGTCTACACTGTGACATATGACGTTGATTCGTCACAATGATGGAGTTCTCGACGCGGCCCGCGACTGCGTGCTGGCCTACGGGGTGCGGCGCACCACGCTCACCGACGTGGCGCGCAGGGCCGGGGTGTCCCGGATGACCCTCTATCGCCGATGGCCCGACGTCCGCTCGCTGGTCGCCGACCTGATGACCCGCGAATGGGTGCGGATCCTGGCCGATCTCGACTTCTCGGACCCGGTCGCGGCCGTGGTGCTGGGCGTGCGGCGGCTGCGCGGGCACCCGCTCTGGCGCAAGATCGTGGAAGCCGATCCCGACCTGCTCCTGCCCTACCTGCTGGAGCGCAGGGGCGCCACCCACGAGGCCGTGCTGGACGTGCTCGAACGCGCCATCGGCGACGCCCGCAAGGCCCGGGGGGTGCTGCTGGTGGCCCAGTCGTTCCTGGTGTCCGCGCCCACGATGCTCGCCCCCACACCGCCGCTCGCCCCCACGATGCTCGCCCCCACGCCGCTCGCTCCCGCGGCACACGACCCGACGCTCGCCCCCATGACGCTCGACGACCTCGACGCCGAACTCACGGCACTGCTGGAGGGATACCTTGGACAGCTCGCTGAACGCGCACAGGAGGGCCCGTGAGCTGGCCCTCGCCGCCGAGCGGCCGGTCGACCTGCTCGTCGTGGGGCTCGGCGCGACGGGCGCGGGCGCCGCGCTGGACGCCGCCTCGCGCGGGCTGAGCGTGGCCGCGATCGACGCGCACGACCTGGCGTTCGGCACGTCCAGGTGGAGCTCCAAGCTGGTGCACGGCGGCCTGCGCTACCTGGCCAGGGCACAGCTGGACGTCGCCTACGAGAGCGCGGTCGAGCGCGGCATCCTGCTTCGCCACACCGCCCCGCACCTGGTCAGGGCGCACCCCTACCTGCTGCCGCTCACGCCGGCGGTGTCCCGGTCGCGGGCGGCCGTGCTGATGACCGGCTACCGGCTCGGCGACGGCCTGCGCGCCGCCGCCCGCACGCCCCGCCACCTGCTGCCCGGCCCCTCCCGGCTGGACGCCTCACGGGCGCACCGGCTGGCGCCGGCCCTGCGCGAGCGCGGGCTGAGGGGCGGGCTGCTGTCCTGGGACGGCCGCCTGGTCGACGACGCCCGCCTCGTCGTGGCCATCGCCAGGACGGCGGCCTCGTACGGCGCCGCGATCCTGACCCGCTGCCGCGCGCTGGAGCTGACCGGCGCCGGCGCCACCGTCCGCGACGAGCTGACCGGCGAGGAGTTCGCGATCCGCGCGAAGGCCGTGGTCAACGCGACCGGGGTGTGGGCCGGGCAGCTGGACCCCCAGGTGAGGCTGCGTCCCTCGCGGGGCACGCACCTCGTGTTCAGGCCGGGGACGCTGCCGGGCCTCACCGCAGGGCTGCACGTGCCGATCCCGGGGGCGAGCAACCGGTTCGCGATCGTGCTGCCGCAGGCCGACGGCCGCGTCTATGTCGGCCTCACCGACGAGCCGGTCGACGGGCCCGTGCCCGACGTGCCGGAGGCGCCCGAGGAGGACGTCAGGACGCTCCTCGGCGTGCTGAACACGGTTCTGGACGTTCCCGTTCACCGGGACGCCGTGGCGGGCGCCTACGCGGGCCTGAGGCCGCTGCTGGCCGCCGACGGCGGCGCGGCCGGCCTTCCGGACGCCGGCGGCGGCACGGCCGACCTTTCGCGGCGGCACGCCGTGCTGGCGGACGGACGGCTCGTCACGGTCGTCGGCGGCAAGCTCACGACCTACCGGCGGATGGCCCAGGACGCGGTGGACCGGGCGGTCTCGGCCGCGAACCTCCCGGCGGGTCCCTGCCGCACCGCGCGCCTGCCTCTCGTCGGCGCGGACCCGGGGCGCGCCGACGGAGCGCCCCGGCGGCTGGTGGAGCGCTACGGCGGCGAGGCGGCGGCCGTGCACGAGCTCGTCCGGGCGCACCCCGAGGAGGTCGGGCTGGGCATCACCAAGGGCGAGCTGCTCTGGTCGGTCAGGCACGAGGGAGCGCTCGACGTCGGCGACCTGCTCGACCGGCGCACGAGGATCGGACTGGTGCCCGAGGACCGGGCCGCGGCCCTGCCCGCCGCCCGCGACACGCTGGGCTGAACCCCCACATCTCGATCGCCAAACTCTTAGGTTAGTCTTACCTAATCTACGAAGGGGGCGGTGTGGCCAGGGGCTGCGGACATCCGGCGGGAAGCCACGACGGCGCCGTGCCCACGCGGGCCAGCGCCACGGTGGGGGCCCGGCTCTGGCTGCTCGTGGAATACCCCGGCGCCTGGCCGTCCCATCTGGAGAACTTCGAGCTTCCTGACAACATCGCCGAACTCGTGCGGCGGGCGCTCGATCGCGGTATCAGGCCCCAGCTGATCCGCCGCCCCGGACGGCGCACCCGTCCGGGGGAGCAGGGCCTGCGTGTGCTAGTGGCCTACGGAACGGGCCCGGACCCCTGGCTGGCCTCGGGAGTCATCGCAGGTCCCGACGATCTTGACCTTGACGCGCTGGTGGCCGGAGTGGTCCCGGAGTCCTGCATACTGGATGACGAGCCGGTATTTCTGGTCTGCACGCACGCCAAGCGCAATGCGTGCTGCGCCCGCATTGGACTACCCCTCGCTCGTGAGCTGGCGAAAATTTTGCCGGACAGAGTATGGGAAACGTCACACGTTGGCGGCGATCGTTACGCCGCCAACCTCGTGTGCTTGCCACACGGAATTTTCTACGGCAGCATGTCTCAGGCTGCTGCGATCGCAGCGGCTAACGCGTACCGGTCGGGCGAGGTCATTCTCGACCGTTACCGGGGACGCGCGGGCATCCCTGAGCCATTGCAAGCCGTCGAGCACTTCGCCCGATCCCATACGGGAGAGTGCTCTGTCGGCGCGGTGGCCGTGGAATCCTCCAGGTCGGACGGCGACGTCACCGAAGCCATCGTGCGAGTCAGCGCGCGAAGCGGCGGCGACGTCCGGTTCCGGGTTGTGGTTGCGCCATCGGCGTTCCAAGCGCCGTGTGGTACGGCTTGCGCCGAGACGATCACCACCTACCGGCTGGTTTCGCTGGACAGGCTCACGCCTGTGCGGTACACCACGCTCGCCCTCACCTGATCACGGGAACATCTGCGGCCCCTCCCTGCGTTGGAACAGTGACGCCAAAAGCGTCCAATGCGGCTCAATTACCGAAATACCTCTCACGAAGGTGGTTTTCTCATGTCTCAGGTACGTCGGCAGCTCGCCCGCCCGCGCCCCAGCTGGGGTTGGCAGGATGATGCCGCGTGCCGGGGTGAGGACCTCGTGCTCTTCTTCGGCCCCGACGGGGAGCGGCAGCCCGAGCGTGACGTACGTGAGCGGAAGGCCAAGGCGATCTGCGCCCAGTGCCCCGTCCGTAACGAGTGCCTTGACTACGCGCTTTCCCGTCCGGAGAAGTACGGCACGTGGGGTGGCCTGAACGAGGACGAGCGCGCCTCCGAGCGTCGCCGTCGCATGCGCCGCGCCGCCAGCGCCGGCATCTCCGCCGCCTGACCTACCCGGCAGCGCCGAACGAGCACGCGTGATCCCGCAGTTGTCCCGATGAAGCGGGGCCTGGCCGTCCAGACCCTGCCGAACCCGGTCGGGGCAACTGCCTGATCAGGCGCGAGTCTCAATCCCGAGCACGAAGAGAGCCCGGCGTCCTCGACGCCGGGCTCTCGTGGTTCGCGGACCCCCGAAATCAGACGATCAGGTCGTCGAACTCTCCGTCCTTGGCGCCGAGGACGAACGCGGCGATCTCGGCCGGCGTGTAGACGAGCGCGGGATCGTCGGGGAAACGCGAGTTGCGCATGGCGACCTCGCCGGTCGGCAGTCTGGCCACCTCGACACAGTTGCCGTTGGGATTGCTCCGCCTGCTCTTCCGCCAGACGACGGGAAGGGTGCGGGCAGGCGTTCCGTTGCGGAAGTCATGCATGGAGAAACTCCTCGCGCTTACAAATGCACGTGCATCCGTGCTTTGCGAGCAGACAATACGGCAGCACGCCGAAGGCCATATACGGGATGACCAAAATTCCGTTATGGGGTGGATCACACAGACGACAGCAACCGCTCCAGGAAGCTCCTCGAATCGGCCGGGGACTCGGCCTGGATGCTCAGCCGGTCCATCACCTGCGTGTAGCGCTCGGAGTCGGCGGGTTTGTCCAGGTAGAGGGCGCTGGTGAGCTGCTCCATGTAGACCACGTCCGGCAGGTCTCGCTCGGGGAAGCGCAGGATGCTGAACGGCCCTCCCGCCGCCGCGTGCCCGCCCCGCTCGAACGACATGATCTGCACGGTCACGTTGCGCAGCGCGGTCATCTCCAGCAGGTGCGCGATCTGCTCGCGCATCACCTCCGGACCGCCGAGGGCGCGGCGCACCACGGCCTCGTCGATCACCGCCCACAGGGTCAGCGCGTTGTCGCCGGTCAGGCGCCTCTGCCGGGCGGTGCGCAGCGCGACGCGGCGGTCGATCTCCTCCTCGGGGGCCGCCCAGTGGGCCAGCTTGATCACGGCCCGGGCGTAGCCGGGCGCCTGCAGCAGCCCGGGCACGAACTGGTTCTCGTACGTGCGGACGCTGGAGGCCGCGCCTTCCAGGCCGATGTAGACCTCGAACCAGCTCGGCAGCAGGTCGCCGTACTTGTGCCACCAGCCCTGGGCGTTGGCCTGCCGGGCCAGCTCGATCAGCGGCGCCCGCTCCTCCTCGTCGATGACGCCGTAGAGGGTGAGCAGGTCGGCCACGTCGCGCTCCTTGAAGCTGACCTGGCCGAGCTCCAGCCGGCTGATCTTGGCGTGGGAGGCGCGGATGGCGTAGCCCGCGTCCTCGCGGGTGATGCCCCGCTGGGTGCGTAGCCTGCGCAGTTGCGTGCCCAGCAGGATCCGCAGGACCGTGGGGCTCCCCAGCGAGTGGCCAAGGACCTTCCCCTCCGCACCAGGTACGCTCACGCCTTCACTCCCAGATCATCTGCACGTGCAGATGCAATTTGCATCTGTAAACTATGAAAAGTCTTGCATCACTAAGCGCGTGCCGTAAAGATGGAACTGATCAACCAGACCGCGCTTCGGGGGCCAGGATGACGACTTTCGACGCTCGGCCGCAAGCCGCCATCGGGGCCCGGCCGCCTGGATGGCTTGCGTCCATTCTGCTGGATGGACGCTCAGCCCCTTGCGACGTGGTCTTCCCTTTTTACCGGTTGAGCACGATCGAGCCCGGATGCGTGGCCACGGCCAGGCGTTTCGTCGACCACACGCTCACCGGCTGGGGCTCGGACGGGATCACCTACGACGCGCAACTCGTGGTCTCCGAGCTGGTCACCAACGCGATACGGCACGGCGGCGGCGCGATCGAGCTGCGACTGGTCGGCCACGGCCCCGAGCTGGCCTGCGTGGTCAGCGACCGCAGCCCGGCCGCTCCGATCACCGTCTCCCCCGACGTCTTCGCCGAGTTCGGGCGCGGGCTGCGGCTGGTCGAGGCGCTGTCCGCGGCGTGGGGCTGGATCATCCCGAACGGCCCCCGCAAGTTCGTCTGGGCCGTGCTGGCGGTCTAGGCGGCGTGCTGGGCCCATGGCCGTGGCCTACGCCTCGGCCAGCAGGCCCAGCACGTCTGCGTCGGTGAGCTGGTCGAAGCGCTCGTACCACTGGCCGACCGCCCGGAAGTCCCCCGGCGTGGCCAGCACGATCACCTCGTCGGCCTCCCCCCGCAGCGCCTCGACGGTCTCGCGAGCCCCCACGGGCACGGCCAGGGTCACCCGGGCCGGCTTGGCCCTGCGCACGGCCCGCAGCGCGGCCCGCGCGGTGCCTCCGGTCGCGAGCCCGTCGTCGACCACGACCACCTCCCGGCCGGTCAGCTCGGGCAGCGGCCTGCCCTGACGGTAGGTCTCCACCCGGCGGGCCAGCTCGCGCCGCTCGTCCGCGACCACGTCGGCCACCGACTCGGGCGTCATCCCGAGCCGGCGCAGCAGCGAGAGGTCGAAGACCGGCTCGCCACCCTCGGCGATCGCGCCGACGCCCAGCTCGGGCGACGGCGGATAGCCGATCTTGCGGGTGACGAGCACGTCGAGGACGGCCCCCAGCCGGTGGGCGACGGGCACGGCCACCGCGACGCCACCTCGCGGCAGCGCGAGCACCACCGGGTCACGCAGGTGCAGGAGCCGCTCGGCGAGCATGGCCCCGGCTTCGGCCCGGTCGGCGAACACGATGTCCATGCACCAGGTGGTACCCCCGGTTCGCGCGGGCTCCCCGCCCGGCGGCCCGGGAGTTCGCCCGGCCGGACGCCCTCATGGCCGGTTTCTGCCGGAACGGCGCATCTCCTTATGGATGATCTTCCATTTGTTCTGCTGTTCCTTGCGGAGCCGGGCGTCGGTGCGGCCGGCCATCCACGCGGCCTCCCGCTGCAGCTTGCGCCAGCTGTGCAGCCGCCGCTCGGGCAGCTCACCGCTCTCCAGGGCCGCCAGGACCGCGCAGCCGGGCTCGCCCACGTGCCCGCAGTCGTCGAACCTGCAGCGCTCGGCCAGCGCCTCGATGTCGGAGAAGACCAGGTCGACACCCTGGCCGATCTCGTAGAGGCCGACCCGGCGGATGCCCGGCGTGTCGATGACGAGCCCGCCGCCGGGCAGCGGGATGAGCTCCCGGTGCACGGTGGTGTGGCGGCCTCGCCCGTCGGCCGCCCGGACCTGCTGGGTCTCCATCACGCCGCCTCCGGCCAGCGCGTTGACCAGGGTGGACTTGCCGGCGCCCGAAGCGCCGAGGATGACGGCGGTGCGCGAGCCGTCGAGGTAACCGCGTACCGGCTCCACGCCCTCGCCGAGCGTCGAGGAGACGGCGTGCACGTCCACGCCGGGCGCGGCGCCGCGCACGTCGGCGAGCAGCTCGTCCAGGCCCAGCTCGAACAGGTCGGACTTGGTGATGAGCACGACGGGCGTGCCGCCCGACTCCCAGGCCAGCGCGACCAGCCGCTCGATGCGGCTCAGGTCGGCGAAGTCGGTGGAGTGCATGGACGGCTCGGCCACGAACACGATGTCGACGTTGGCCGCGAGCACCTGGCCCTGGCCGTCGCCCGACAGGCCGCCGCGGGAGTCTCGGCTGACGCCGCCGCGGACGAAGGCCGAGCTTCTCGGCAGGACCGCGTCGACCTCGAAGCGGCCTTCCGGCAGCTGCCTGAGGGCGACCCAGTCGCCGACGCACGGCAGCGCCACCGGGTCGTCCGCCGAGGCCCGGCGGACGCGGGCGCCGTATCGGGCGTGGTGCTGGCCGCCGGCCGCGATCACCTCGGCGGCGCCGCGATCGACGCGCGCCACGCGCGCGGGGACGGTGTCAACGGGAAGCTCGGCGGCGCGCACGTCGGACCAGCCGAGCAAGGAGAGGTCGAAGGACAACGGAGTGATTCCTTTGGATCGAAGAGGACCCGGGTGGCGCTCAGGCAGGCACCCGGAGGTTGACGGACGGCAGACGGAACAGAACTATCCGCATGGTCCTCACCTCCTCGATCTCGTCGGTGGCGACTCTACGCACCATGTCCCGAAGGTCGCAATCGCATTTATCTTCGCGATCCGTTGAACCCCGCCCGGAGCGCCGGCCGTACTCCCTGCCGACGCACTCGAGAAAGGGGAATCATGCGAGTCAGCACGTATCCCCCACCCTCGGCAGAGGGAGCCGCCCCCATGGGCAAGCCGCGTTTGAGCCACTGGATCAGGCGCGTACGGCCGGATGACGACCTGGTCGTCTCCGCGCTCTACCGGGAATACCACCGGCCGCTGCTGGCCTTCGTGGTGCGGCTCACGGCGGGCGACCGGCAGTGGGCCGAGGACGTCGTACAGGAGACCATGATCCGCGCCTGGCGGAGCGCGGAACGGCTCGATCCCGCGTCGGTGTCGCTGATGCCCTGGCTCGCCACCGTCGCCAGACGTATCGTGATCGATGACCGGCGGCGCAGGGACGCCCGCCCTCAGGAGTCGGGTGACGGGCCGCTGGAGAGCGTGCCCGTGCCCGACGAGATGGAGGGGCTTCTGCATCAGGTGGTCGTGGCGGACGCGCTCAGGGCGCTGTCACCGGCACACCGCGAGATCCTCAACGAGACGATCCTGCGGGACCGGTCGGTCAACGACGCCGCCGAGGCGCTCGGCATCCCGGTGGGCACCGTGAAGTCCCGGGTCTACTACGCGGTCCGCGCGTTGCGTGTCGCACTGCAGGAGAGAGGGGTGACGGCGTGAGCTCGAAGGTCGAACACACCGATGTGGGCGCCTACGCCCTCGGACTGCTCGACGGCGACGACCGCCGGGCCTTCGAAGCGCATCTCTCGGTCTGCCCGTCGTGCGTGGCCGAGCTGTCGGAGCTGTCCGGCGTGGCCGGCGCGCTGACCGGGATCGGCCCTCTCGAGGACGACCCCCCTCCTTCCCGGGACGGGGAGGCCGAGGTGATCGACCTCATGCGGCGTAAGCAGCGGGCCGACCGGCGCGACCGCAGGGGGACCGTCCTGATCGGCCTGGCCGCCGCGGTCACGCTGGTGGCGGGCGGCATGACGATCGGCACCCAGCTCGGCGGCGGCGCGACCGCTCCCCCGGTCGCGGCGGGCCACGGCGACCATCAAGGCCCGGCCGAGGAGTTCTACGCCGAGGGCATCCCGGTGCCGGGCGTCGGGGCCGGCGGGGTGACCGGCGGGCTGGTGCTGGAGTCGAAGGCGTGGGGCA
The DNA here is from genome assembly GCF_040649575.1 of Nonomuraea sp. NPDC048916. Classification (NCBI taxonomy): domain Bacteria; kingdom Bacillati; phylum Actinomycetota; class Actinomycetes; order Streptosporangiales; family Streptosporangiaceae; genus Nonomuraea; species Nonomuraea sp. NPDC048916. The sequence goes on along the minus strand of NZ_JBEZFS010000002.1, from coordinate 234,210 downwards.
CCCATGCCGCGCTCAAGCTGGCAGGGGTGAAGGGGCCGCTGGAGTGCGAGCTGGTGTCGGTGTCGCTGTCGGGCGAGCGACACGTGATGACGGGGTGGTCGGTGCCCAAGGCCGGCTACGGGGTGCCGGGACAACCGGAGCCGCTCTACATGCACGGCGGAAGCTCGGTGCCGCTGAACCAGATCGACCGGTTCGAGGTCGTCACCACGGGCGGCAAGAAGCTGCTCACCGTCGACGTCTAGCCGCTCGCCGCTGCGGTCGCCGTCGCACCAGGCAGGTGCCGCGCGGCCCGGCGTTTGCCCGCCGCGTCATTCGAGGCCGGGCATCCCCGAAGGGAACTGTTCATCGGACAGACCCGACAAGGTGGTCGTGAGCGTGGCGAGTAGAGCGCTTCCGAGCACGAACGTCCAGAGGGTGAACGGATCGAGCGCAAGTCGTTCCAGGGCCCCGAACCAGTTGGCAGACGGTTGGAGCGCGAAGAGTGCGGTGCCCACGACGCCGATCGCTCCGATGATGATGGAGAACGCGCCGAGCCTGGGTCGTTGGTGGCGGAGGGCAAGCCCGAGGAGCAGCGGCGCGATCACACCGGGGACCTGAAACAAGGCCCCGACACTGTGCAGCTGCGGCGCGATGTCGGATGGCGCGATGCCGACCAGAACTCCGCCGACACCCGCGGTGATCACACAGAGCAGCGCCGTCGTCGTCAGCCGTCTACGCGGCCACACCCGCCAGGTCAGGACGGCCCCGGCCGCGGTCATGACCCCGACGACCAGGAACCCCATGTTCATCAGCAGATGCCGTGGCGAGCAGGCGAACACTTCGCGACCGGGGAAGGGGTTCGACATGCCGCAGGTCGTGATGCCGAGATCGCTGATGGTGTTGACCATGAGCGAGTAGGGCTGAGGCCACGCCAGCGCCACGACAAGCTGCACCGGGAAGTAGAGGATGGTCGCCATCCAGGCCACGGCGCCAAGCCGGATTCGGGTTCGGGTAGCCGGCATGTCGACCTGGTCCTATCGGGACTCTTGAGTCGATGGTTGCGAGATGCCCGCGGGCACCGTTCGGAGCAGGTAGACGCCAAGGATGACGATCCAGAGGTTGACGCCGATGATCGAGCCGGCGAAGACCAGCCAGTCCGGAACGATCTCGACGCGCAGCGCGAGCAAGAGTCCACCGGCTAGCGAGAAGACACCCAAGAGCAAACCTGACCAGCCCAGTGGCGCGCGGCCTGCAAGGACGAGTGACGATCCGGCCAGGATCGGCGTAATGCCGTAAAGGAGTGCGACCCATGTCAGAGCAGTTCCGATGAGGGCTTCCGGGGCGATCTCTGCAATGGCCTCGAACACGTCTTTCGTGCTGCCCGGCTCCGACCACAGCGCTGCCAGGGCTTCCATTCCGATCCCGTCCAAGGAGAACTGCACGGCCAAGACCGCAGCTCCTATCAGCGCGACACGGCCTGCCGCTCCGGCTAACCACTGGCTAGCCGGCGTCGATCTAGCTACTCGCCACCCGGTGAGTCCCAACGCCCAGAGGATTGCGCCAAGGATCGAGAGGATGTGGACGAAGGCGTACGCTGGGTGATCTGCCACGAACTGGAGGGCCGCGGCTCCAGAGCCTTCGGGCAGGTCTCCGTGGGTGGCGCCCCCGATCAGCCCGACGGCCCCACCGACGACGAGGAGGGTCGGTCCGATGCGCGTCATGTGATCCGTCGTCGCGCTCAAGGTGTCACCCCTCGCTGGAATTCGCTTTCGCTAGAAGACTCGCCAAGTGGCCGAGGACTTCTCGTGCCAACGGCGGATCGAGCCTTACCCCCTTTACCGTTGCGATGACCAACTCGACCCTTGTGGTGTCGCGGTCGAGAAGGTGTTCCAGACCGAGCCGCCATCCCGCTTCCACTCGATCGAGGATCGCCCGGATCCCCGGATCTCTTCGGGCTCTCAAGTCGATCTCTGCCAGAACCACGAAGAGATCGGGCTCGGTTTCGATCATCTCGGCCAGGATGCGTAGGTGATCTCGCAGACGGTCGCCGGGCGATGACCCCGCTGGGATCGTCGTATAGAGCGGCACCGTCGCCCGCTCGACCACGGCCACTATCATGTCCTGCTTCGTCGGGAAGTAGTGGTGAAGAGTCGAGTGGTCGATCCCGGCAGTGGCCGCAACCTCTCGAAGGCGCAGTCCCTCAAACCCGTGATGCGCGATGGATCGGAACGTGGCCTCCACCAAGGCGGTTCTGCGATCGATGGGGCCCTCTGGCGTGTCCATTGTCGATGTAACGTATCCACCAACCAGTTGGTTGTCAACCAAGTGGTTGGGGGAGCGCCCGCAAGGCATGGCGCCAGGCACGCGGCGCTGTCGCGCCAGGCGCGAAGCGAGTGCTGCACGGCAGCGACCGGCCGCGGTGCGCGGCGAGGTCGTCTCACGGACGCCGAACGGCGCCCGGAACATCCCCGAGCTCGTGCTGGTCGCCACCCCGTCGGGGGCGGGTGGCGGCCTGCTCTCCCACGCCACCCAGATCCTGCGGCTCAACACCGAGGGCGGCCTCGCCCCAGCCGGTTCCTGCAGGCCGGGCAGCAAGGCGCCGGCGCCCTACCGGGCCGACCACGTGTTCCTCGGCTGACCGCTGAGAGCGAGCGCCTGAGGAGAACGCCCCGCCGGCATGGCGGGGCGTTTCGCGGGTGCCGGATCGTCAGGACAGGCCGGGCGCCGGGAACTGGGAGGTGAGCTCGCTGACCTCGTGGTGCACCCGGGTGATGACGGACTCGGCGTCGCCCTTGGCCAGGGCGGTGACGACCTCGTCCATCCACGCGCCGATCTGCCGCATCTCCGCCTCGCCCATGCCGCGCGAGGTGACCGACGGGGTGCCGATGCGGATGCCCGACGGGTCGAACGGCTTGCGCGTGTCGAACGGGACCGTGTTGTAGTTGGTCTCCAGCCCGGCCCGGTCGAGCGCCTGGGCCGCGGGCTTGCCGCCGATGCCCTTGGGCGTGAGGTCGAGCAGGATCAGGTGGTTGTCGGTGCCGCCCGACACCAGGTCGAAGCCGCGGCTCGCGAGCTCCTCGGCCAGCGCCTTGGCGTTGGCGACCACCTGGTGGGCGTAGGCCTTGAAGTCGTCGGTGGCGGCCTCGTGCAGGGCGACCGCGATGGCGGCGGTGGTGTGGTTGTGCGGGCCGCCCTGCAGGCCGGGGAAGACGGCCTTGTTGAGGGCGGTGGCGTGCTCGTCGGTGGTGGCCATCAGCATAGCGCCGCGCGGGCCGCGCAGCGTCTTGTGGGTGGTGGTGGAGATCACGTCGGCGTGGCCCACCGGGGACGGGTGGGCGCCGCCCGCGACGAGGCCGGCGATGTGGGCGATGTCGGCCGCCAGCACGGCGCCCACCTCGCGGGCGATCGCGGCGAAGCCCTCGAAGTCGATCGTGCGCGGGATCGCGGTGCCGCCGCAGAAGATCAGCTTGGGCCGGTGCTCCAGCGCGAGGGTGCGGACCTCGTCGAGGTCGATGCGGCCGGTGTCCTTGCGCACGCCGTAGCGGACCGGGTTGAACCACTTGCCGGTGGCCGAGACCGACCAGCCGTGCGTGAGGTGGCCGCCGAACGGCAGGCCCATGCCCATCACGGTGTCGCCCGGCTGCAGGAAGGCCATGTAGATGGCGAGGTTGGCCGGGGAGCCGGAGTAGGGCTGGACGTTGGCGTGGTTGACGCCGAACAGCGCCTTGGCCCGCTCGTTGGCGAGGGTCTCGATCTGGTCGATGACCTGCTGGCCCTCGTAGTAGCGCTTGCCGGGGTAGCCCTCGGAGTATTTGTTGGTCAGGACGGTGCCGGTGGCCTCGAGGACCGCCTTCGACACGTAGTTTTCGGACGCGATCAGCTTGACGGTGTCGGCCTGGCGGCGCTCCTCCGCCTTGATGAGCTCGGCGATCTGCGGGTCGACGCTAGCGAGAGAACTCATGACTCCCCTGTCATCATTGACAACGGCGAAGACCCAGGCGCACGGCCTCCGCTCCCTCCGCTCCCTGGTGGTCGATCCCACCCAATGCGCCAGTCGCGTCCTTCTAGACGATAGCGGATGGGGTGGGGGGCGAACTCCGGGCGATGAGCACGTCAGGCGGGCCGCGCCCGGCTCCGGCGGCTCCGGTCAGGCCTCGGCGGTGCGGCCCAGGCCCGGCCACAGCCGGTCCACCTCGGAGTTGAGGATGGCCCCGATGAGCACGGCCAGCGCGGTGATGTAGAGCCAGAGCAGCAACGCTATGGGGGCCGCCAGCGAGCCGTAGACGGAGACCGGGGAGAACCACGCGGCCAGCACGGCCCGCAGCATGGCCGCGCAGACGATCCACAGGAACAGGGCCAGGATCGCGCCGGGCAGCTCGCGATACCACTTGGTGCGCACCGGCACGCTCAAGTGGTAGAGGACGGTCAGGAAGAGCACCGATCCGATGATCACCACCGGCCAGTAGAGCACGTCGATGAGCACGCCGTACTCGCCGGGCAGCACGCCCTTGAGCAGCGTCGGCCCGATGACCAGGATCGGCATGACGATGATGCCGATGAGCAGCCCCACCACGTAGAGGCCGAACGACATCAGCCTGGTCCGGACGATGCCGCGTTCCTCTCCGAGGCCGTAGGCGACGGAGATCAGGTCCACGAACACGTAGAGCGCCCGCGACCCCGACCAGAGCGACAGCAGGAAGCCCAGCGAGATGATGGAGACCTTGCTGGCGTCGTCGCGAAGCACGTCGTTGATGAGCGGGTTGACGACGGAGTCGATCGTCTCCTCGGTGAACAGCACGCCCGCCTGGTCGATCACCCAGGTCTTGATCGTGTCGACCTGGGCCTTGCCCAGCCAGGTGCCGAGCTTGCCCAGCACGCCGATCAGGCCGAGGACGAACGGCGGCAGCGACAGCAGGGCGAAGAACGCCGCCTCCCCCGCGAGGCCGGTCACCCGGTAGGCGACTCCGGCGTTGGTGGCCGCCCGGACGACCGACCACGACTTGGAGTCTCGCACCCAGCTCAGCCTGGCACGCGCGTTGGCGGTGAACCGCCTCTTCGGCCGAGCAGGCGCTTCGGTGGAGGTCATGGCACCCAGACGTGATTTCGCAGTGACTCTACGGAACAGCTTACGTCGCTCGTACGCTGCCCCGGTCGGCGTCGACGATGCGCGCGCCCAGTGGGAGCAGCGAAACCGGGATGAGCTTCAGGTTCGCGATGCCCATGGGGATGCCTATGACGGAGATGAACAACGGGATCGACGTCACCACGTGCCCGATGGCCAGCCAGATCCCGGCGACGACGCACCAGATGATGTTGCCGATCAACGAGAACACCCCGGCCTCGGGGTCGCGTTCGACGGTCCGGCCGAACGGCCACAGCGCGTAGGCGGCGATCCTGAAAGAGGCGATGCCGAACGGGATCGTGATGATCAGCACGCAGCAGATGACCCCGGCGACGGCGTATCCGATGGCGAGCCAGATCCCCGCGAAGACCAGCCAGATGACGTTCAGAATTGTCCGCATGGTTCAAGCATGTCACCGCACTCGCGCAAGGGTCATCCGGACTGTCCCTGATCTGTCCCCGACCTCGGCGCGCGGCCCTTTCCGGGGGGTCCGGCGAAGGCCTGGGCGATCTCCATCCAGGCGCGGGCCGTCGCGCCGGTGATCTCGAGCGCGGTGTCCGACAGGTGCACACGCTGCGTGACGAGCAGGCAGAAGTCGAGCATCGGGCCGCGCACCACGTCCGTCGCGTCCACCGGGCCGGCCGTCCACGGCTCGCCGCCCGGCGTCGTCAGCTCCACCCGCACGGGGTCCCGCGGCGCCGCCAGGCCCCGCACGGCGAAGCCGTACGGCATGGCCCTGAACCCGATCGTCGCGACGTGCCGCAGCCTGGCCGTGGGCTCCCTGGTGACGCCGAGCGCGTCGGCCACGTCCTGGCCGTGGGCCCAGGTCTCCATGAGCCGGGCGGTGACGAATGACGCGGCCGACATGTCGGGCCCGTACCAGGGCACCCGGTCCTTGGGGGCGAGCCCGGCGAACGCCTCGGCGCTGCGGGCGCGGGCCGTGCGGAACCAGGCGTGCAGCTCGGCGGCCGGGAGCCCGCGCGAGAGCGCCGCGAGGTCGTCCACGGAGGTGAGCTCCGCGATCGAGGCGCGGAACGCGGCGGGATCGGTCACCGCGGCGTGCGCCGCGTCGTCGAACCAGGCCAGGTGGCTGATCTGGTCGCGCACCGCCCATCCCTCGGCCGGCGTGGGCAGCTCCCAGTCGCCGGGCCGCAGCGGGCGCAGCAGCAGCTCCAGCGACTCGGTCTCGGCGCGCAGATCGGCGAGCAGCTCGGGCATCAGGTTCACGTCCGACACCCTAACCCGAACATCGTTCTACGAGGAATAATGTGAACCGTGATCTGTGACAGCTGCAAGGAGAAGCGCCACGAGGACTGCCGTGGCGGCTCCTGGTGCGACTGCCAGCACCAGAGCCGTGAGGAGAGCCACGAGTCGGAGTTCGGCTGGCTGCGTCAGGGATGATCGAGTCCAGACTCTGGACCCCATCTTGGACATCCCGGACCGTCAGAGTATCTTCGTGTACATGCCAGCGGACCCCATGCTCGTCGGTCGACGCCACGTCGACCTTCTGCGTGTCCGCAGTGCCATCTGTTGCGACGCCCGCTGACCACTCCTGTTTTCACGCTGAGCGCGTCGCAATTCCTCAACCCCTGCACTCGATGACGAGGCAGGAGGACAGCTGCGCGCGCCCATGATCTGAAGGACGCGCAATGAGCACTCCCGCCAGCCGGCATCACAAGCGACCGCGCGGCGAAGGCCAGTGGGCTCTCGGTTACCGTGAGCCTCTCAACAAGAACGAAGAGAGCAAGAAGAACGACGACGGGCTCAACGTCCGCCAGCGCATCATCGACATCTACGCCAAGGGCGGCTTCGACTCCATCGACCCGGCCGACCTGCGCGGGCGCATGCGGTGGTACGGCCTCTACACCCAGCGCAGGCCCGGCATCGACGGCGGCAAGACGGCGATCCTGGAGCCGGAGGAGCTCGACGACCGCTACTTCATGCTCCGCATCAGGATCGACGGCGGCCAGCTCGACCTGCGCCAGCTGCGGGTGATCGCCGACATCTCCAACGAGTACGGCAGGGGCACGGCCGACATCACCGACCGGCAGAACGTGCAGCTGCACTGGGTGGAGATCGAGTCGGTCCCCGACATCTGGGAGCGGCTCGAGGCCGTCGGGCTGTCCACCACCGAGGCGTGTGGCGACACCCCGAGGGTGATCCTGGGCTGCCCGCTGGCCGGCATCGACACCGACGAGGTGCTCGACGCGACCGAGCAGATCCGCGTGGTGCACGAGCGGTTCATCGGCGACCCGGCCTACTCCAACCTGCCGCGCAAGTTCAAGACCGCGATCAGCGGCTGCCCGGCCCACTGCACGGTGCACGAGATCAACGACGTGGCGTTCGTCGGGGTCGAGGGCCCGGACGGTGAGAAGGGGTTCGACCTCTGGGTGGGCGGCGGGCTGTCCACCAACCCGATGTTCGCCAAGCGGCTCGGCGTGTTCGTCCGGCCGGAGCAGGTGGGCGACGTCTACGGCGGTGTGATCGGGATCTTCCGCGACTACGGCTACCGGCGGCTGCGGCACCGGGCGCGGATCAAGTTCCTGGTCAACGACTGGGGCGTGGAGAAGTTCCGGGACGTCCTGGAGACCGAATACCTCAAGGAGCCGCTGCCGGACGGGCCCGCGCCGGAGCAGCCCCGCGGCTCGCGCCGCGACCACGTGGGCGTCCACCCGCAGAAGGACGGCAACTTCTACGTCGGCTTCGCGCCCAGGGTGGGCCGCCTCGACGGCGACCGGCTGCACGCGATCGCCGACATCGCCGAACGGCACGGCTCCGGCCGCGTCCGCACCACGGTCGAGCAGAAGATGGTCATCCTCGACGTCGCGCCCGACCGGGTCGACTCGCTGGTCGCCGAGCTGGAGGCCCGCGACCTGCAGGTCAACCCGTCCACGTTCCGCCGCCAGACCATGGCCTGCACCGGCATCGAATACTGCAAGCTGGCCATCGTCGAGACCAAGGCCAGTGCCTCCAACCTGATCGACGAGCTGGAGAGGCGGCTGCCCGGCTTCGCCGAGCCGCTCACCATCAACGTCAACGGCTGCCCCAACTCCTGCGCCCGCATCCAGGTCGCCGACATCGGGCTCAAGGGCCAGCTCGTGGTCGACGAGAACGGCGAGCAGGTCGAGGGCTACCAGATCCACCTGGGCGGCTCGCTCGGCGTCAACCCCGGCTTCGGCCGCAAGGTGCGCGGCCTGAAGACGACCGCCACCGCCCTGCCCGACTACGTGGAGCGTGTCGTGACCCACTACGACACCCAGAAGAAGGAAGGCGAGTCCTTCGCCGACTGGGTGCAGCGCGCCGACGAGGCGGATCTCCGATGAGCGCGCGGGCCGTTCCGTTCCACTGCCCCTACTGCGGCGACGAGGACCTGGAGCCGTACGAGGGCGACGGCGGCTGGTACTGCAGGGCCTGCTCCCGCGCCTTCAAACTGAAGTTCCTCGGAATCGGAGTGACGATATGACGCTGGTGGACATCGAAGTCGGTTTAAGAGAGCAGCGTGGCACGCTCGACCTGCAGGACATCGTCGACTCCGCCGCGATCTTTCTTGAGGAAGCCTCTCCCCGCGAGATCATCCGGTGGGCGGCGGCGACGTTCGGCGACCGGCTCTGCCTGACCTCCTCCATGAGCGACGCCCTGCTGATCGACCTGGTCAGCCGGGTCAAGCCGGGCGTGGACGTGCTGTTCATCGACACCGGCTACCACTTCGCCGAGACCGTCGGCACGCGTGACGCGGTCCGCCAGGTCTACGACGTCAACGTGATCGACGTGAAGCCGTCGCGGACGGTCGAGGAGCAGGACCGCGAGCTCGGTCCCCGGCTGTTCGGCCGCAACCCCGACCTGTGCTGCTACCTGCGCAAGGTGGAGCCGCTCAACCGGGCGCTGGAGCCCTACCTGGCGTGGATCTCCGGCATCCGCCGCGACGAGTCGCCCACCCGCGCCGAGACCAAGGTCGTCGAGTGGGACGCCAAGCGGCAGATGGTCAAGGTCAACCCGATCGCGCGGTGGACCCAGGACGACGTCGACAACTACATGGCCGACAACGGGGTGCTGGTCAACCCGTTGCACTACGACAACTATCCCTCGATCGGCTGCGCCCCCTGCACCAGGCAGGTCGCGGACGGCGAGGACCCGCGCAGCGGCCGCTGGGCGGGGCTGGGGAAGGTCGAATGCGGCATTCACCTGTGAACCCCGGCGTGTGGCCCGCCCCGTTGGCAGGCGGGGCGGGCCGTGACGTGCCCCTGGTGGCGGTGGCGCACGGGTCCCGCGACCCGCGTGCCGCCGCCACCGTGGAGGCGCTCCTCGACTCCGTGCGACGGGCGCGGCCCGGGCTGCCGGTCCGGACCGCCTACCTGGACCACGCCACCCCGTCGCTCGCGCAGGCCCTGCACGGGCTCACCGAGGCCGTGGTGCTGCCGCTGCTGCTCACCGAGGCCTACCACTCGCGGGTGGACCTGCCCGCCGCCCTCAACGAGGCGCGGGCCCGCGACCCGCGGCTCAGCGTGCGCCACGGGTCCACGCTGGGGCCGCATCCGCTCCTGTTGCCGGCGCTGGAGCGGCGGCTGGCCGAGGCCGGAGTGCGGCCCGCCGACCCCGGCACCGCCGTCGTGCTGGTCTCCGCCGGTTCGAGCGACGCCCGCGCCAACGCGGTGGTCGCCCGGATGGCCCGGCAGTGGGGCCGCGGCGGCCGCCTGCGCCCCACCGGCCGTCCCTCCGGCGCGCGCTCCGCTCCGGTTCGGGGCGCGGGCTGGTGGGCCGCGACGGCGGCCTACGCCTCTGCGGCGTCGCCCACCCCCGAGGAGGCGGTCGCCGAGCTGCGGCGGGCCGGCGCGCCCCGCGTGGCCGTGGCGCCCTACCTGCTGGCGCCCGGCCACTTCGCCGACAAGGTACGCCGCGACACCCTGGCGGCGGGGGCCGACGTCGTCGCCGACGTGCTGGGCCCGGCGCCCGAGCTGACCGAGATCCTGCTGGAGCGCTACGTCACGGCCACCCGGGTCCGGGCGGGGGCCGCCGCGTCCTGACCGCCGGCGCTCGGAGCGTGTCCGGAGGTGCGACCAGTGCTGCGCGCCTCCCGCCGCACCTCCGTGCGGACGCAGCTGAGCAGGAGGCTGCGAGCCCCCAGGCTCTGTAGCCCATCGGGAGCTTGGATCGATCGCCCCTGAAGGAAATGGGCGGCTTCGGTGGATAACCGTCAGAGTTGTCTCATCGAAGTATGGGTGAACATGAAACGCGAAATCTTATCCCTCATGTCCGCGTCGTTCCTGGTGATGAGTGCGTCCTCAGGTATGGCGAACGCAGCCAATACGTCCCCTCTCGCCGCCGTCGAGGAACACCGTAGGACGCCCTTCATCCCCGCGTCGACCGGCAGGGCCGGCACGGTCACGCTGATCACCGGAGACAGGGTCACGGTGGACGGGCGCGGTCGCGGCGTCATGCTCCAGCGGGGCGAGGGCCGGGAAAAGGTCTCATTCGTCGTCGACCGGTCGGAGGGCCGGCTGCACGTCGTCCCCAGCGATGCCGCGGCGGCCTTGAACGCCGGCACGTTGGATCGCGACCTCTTCGATGTGACCGGGCTGATCGCCGCTGGATACGACAAGAAGGCGGGCGAACTCCCGCTCGTCGTGACCTATCGAGACGGGGATGCGGCGAAGGGCCTCCGGTCAGCGATGGCGAGCGCCGCGACCGTGGTTCGGGACCTGCCCGCGGTCAATGGCCTGGCCGTACGAGCCGGCAGTGAGAAGCGCGCCGCTTTCTGGCGGGAACTCTCGGCGCTGATCCGAAGCACCCGGTCCCCGCAGGTGTGGCTGGATCGGTTGAACAAGCCGTTGCTCACGAACAGCGTCAAACAGGTCGGTGCCCCCACCGCCTGGGAGCGTGGACACACCGGCGACGGGGTGAAGGTCGCCGTCCTGGACTCTGGGATCGACACGACCCATCCCGACCTGGAGGGCAAGGTGGGCGTTCAGGCGAACTTCACCGAGACCTCGGACGGACGTGATGTGAGCGGCCACGGCACGCACGTGGCGGCTACGATCGCCGGCGACGGCCAGCCAGAGGCGTCGCGCCCGGGGCCGTCCTCTTGGACGGCAAGGTGTGCGACGGCTACGGATGCCTGACATCGTCGATTCTGGCGGGAATGCAGTGGGCTGTGGATCACGGCGCCAAGGTGATCAACCTCAGCCTCGGCTCTCCAGACAGGGAAGGACCGGACCTCCTGGAGCAGGCGGTTCAGGACATCAGCGATCGCCATGGCGTACTGGTTGTGGCCGCCGCCGGCAACATTGGCGGCGATCGCGCTCTGAGCTCGCCGGCCACCGCCGACGCCGCACTCGCCGTGGGGGCGGTGAACCGATCAGACGACATGGCACCGTTCTCCAGCCGGGGCCCGCGGGTGGGCGACTCCGCGCTGAAGCCTGAAATCACCGCGCCGGGCACGGATATCGTCGCCGCGCGCAGCAAGGATTCCGGTGGCGACGGCTCGTATGTATCGATGTCGGGCACCTCGATGGCGGCCCCTCATGTCGCCGGAGCGGCCGCGATTCTCGCCGGTCAGCACCCTGACTGGGATGGCCGGATGCTCAAGGCGGCGTTGATGGCCGCTGCCAGACCGAACCCGGATGCGACGGTGTTCACCCAAGGGGCGGGACGGCTGGACGTGGCCAGAGCCTCCACGCAGTCGCTGACCAGTGATCCGGCCGCCGTCAGCTTCGGCCTGCAACCGTGGCCGCATGGTGACCGGCCGGTGGAGCGGCGGATCACCTATCGCAACGACGGAGCCACACCCATGACGCTCGCACTCGCCATCGAGCATGATGCTCACGCGGTGTTCAGGGTGACCCCCTCCTCTCTCGTGGTGCCGCCTGGTGGCGTGGCGCACGCGGTCGTCACGGCGGACGTTTCCACGTTGGCCACGGACAAACCGGCGGGCGGCTACCTGTCCGCCGACGGCGACAACGTGAGCATCAGCACGCCGCTCGGCATAGAGAAGGAGAGCGAGAAGTACCCCCTGACGATCGGGTACGTGGATCGGAGGGGACAGCCGGGCACGGGCAGTACTCAACTGCGGAGGCTCGACGATCCCGCCCAGCGGACACGCGCGATCGTCCTCGACCAAGCGGGCAGCGAGGTCACCGTCCGGTTGGCGAAGGGAGTCTGGGAGGTCAGGACCTATGTGCGCGAAGGCGAGCACACCGCCTACTTGGTCCACCCCGCGCTCGAGGTGAAGGGGGCAGGAACCGTGATCATGGACGCGCGGACCGCCAGGCCCATCAAGGTGGTCGTCCCAGCCTCGGCCAACCCGCAGTGGGTATCGGTGAATTACGGTGGACCACTTACTCAGCACGACAGCGCCGGCGGGGAGCTGATCGCCGAGCGACCGGATCAGATCTCGACAGGACAGGTGGGTTCCAACCTCTTCCCCGGCGAAACAGTGACCAGAATCGATGGGCAGTGGCAGGGAACCGACGGCGTGTACCGCCTGGCCTGGTCACACCGGGGAGGCATGGTCACCGGATTCCAGCGGAACGTTCAACAGCGGCAGCTGGCGACCATCCGCGCCGACTATGCCGCGCATGTCCCAGGAGCACGCGGCATCTGGGTCAGCGATGCGCAGTTGCCGGACCTCCGCCTCGACTCCTTTCCCATGAGCACTCCGGTGTCCCTCCCCTCGACTCATAAGCTCCACGTCAACTCTGATGGCGACATGGGGTGGCGGAAACTCTTCTTCGAGATCATTCCCGGCGGAAAGGCACAGGTCTCCTTCGAAAGTCATGAATCCCGATACGAGCCAGGGCGCCACTACGTCGAACACTGGAACCGGGGCGTGTTCGCCCCCATCCTTTCGCAGGACGAGCGCGACGAGACGGCGAGCGCCTGGCGCGAAGGCAACACGATCACAACAGTAGGCGCTCCCTTGAGCGACAGCGCCGGTCGGATAGGTAGCACGACATACGCCTCAGCGCGCACCACGCTCTTCAGAGACGGTGCCCTCCTCGGCGAGACGGCATCGGCCGACGCTTCGTTCGACGTCCCGGAGGGCGAAGGCTCGTATCGGCTGGTCCTGGAATCAGAGCATCGTCAACCTGCGGCGCTGTCCTCCCGGACCTCGACCGCTTGGACGTTCCGTTCCGCCGGCGTCGACGGAACGGCGAGGCGACTGCCTCTGTCCATCGTCCGCTTCAAGCCCCCTCTTGACTCCGGCAACGCGGCGCCGAGCGGCCGGCCTTACCAGATCCCGGTCAGCGTCGAACGCCTTGCGGGCTCGGATGCGGGCAGGCCGCGCTCCCTCGAACTGCACGTCTCCTTCGACGACGGAGCGAACTGGACACGCGCGAAGGCAGCCGGAGGGCTTATGAGAGTCAGTCATCCCGCCACGGACGGATTCGTGTCGCTGCGCGCCAAAGCGACGGATACGCGCGGGAACACCGTCGAGCAGACCATCATCCGCGCCTACCGGACGCTCGCTCGATGACCCCTCCTGTCGCATGCACGGCGATGCCTCTCTCCGGTCAGTGAGGTGCTCCCGGGACGGCCTCACGGAGGCCGTCCCGGGAGCGAGCCCGCACGACCGCCCGCTTCGGCTTGTCACGTGCCGCCATCCCGTGAAGGGATACGGCGCGAGCGGCGGAGTAAGGCATGTGAACGACAGAAAGGACACTCCGCATGGCCGCTCCACCAACGGTGGGCGATCCCCCGACGCGGGCCGGCGATGACGCTATGGTCATCACCACCTCCGTGCGAGAGCCGGAGCGGTTCGCGATCCTCTACGACCGGTACTTCGAGGAGATCTACTCCTACCTCTCTGTACGGCTTGGGCCGGAGGCCGCCGAGGACCTGGCGGCGGAGACATTCCTCACCGCTTTCCGCAAGCGGCACACCTTCGCCCCAGAGCGAGGCGCCGTACGGCCCTGGCTGTACGGCATCGCGACCAACCTCGTCGCAGGCCGGCGACGCACGCTGGCCCGCATGCTGGCGGCCTTCCGCCGGGCGCCTTCCGCCAGGGAGATCGAGGAGGGGATGGAGGACAGGGTCACCGCCCGCCTGGACGCGGGCCGTGCTCGAGGACCGCTGGGGATGGCGCTGGCCGGTCTGTCCAAGGGCGACAGAGACGTGCTGCTGCTCGTCGCGCTGGCAGGCCTGACTTACGACGAGGTGGCCAAGTCGCTGTGCATTCCATACGGAACGGTCTCCTCCCGGCTCAACCGGGCGCGCAGGAAGGTGCGGGCCGCCCTCGAGAATGTCGACCCCATGAACGGAGACTCAGATGGATGACCTGTCCGCGGTACGGCAGCAGTGCGCCGTACCAGGGCCCTCGGCGGAGACGGTCGCCCGCGGTCGGGCTCGGCTATGGGCGCTGGTCGAGGAGGAGCGCGCCTCGACCGCTCCCAGTAGTAGTCAGGTGGACGGCCGGCGTGCCCAGCCGCGCTCGGCCGGTCGGTCGGCGCAGGGCAAGTGGTGGCCGGCGTTCGGGCTGGGGCTGACTGGGGCGGTGGCGGCCATCACTCTGCTGCTGCCCCAGGCCGCTCAGCCACCCACTCCGCCATCCACGCGGCCGAACCCTCAGCAGATCCTGCTCGCCGCCGCCACCTCGGTCGCCAAGCAGCCGGCCGACGGCGACTGGTGGGGCATCAAGCTGATCAAGGGCCTGAGGATAAGCGAGCCGCGCGGCCGGTACGAACTACAGGTCACCGCGGCCGAGGAGACCTGGATCCAGGTCGCCGAGCAGGACGACTCCCACTGGACCGTACGGCGCTATCACGGTGCCCGGCCCGCCACACCCCAGGACGAGCAGGCATGGCAGGCCGACGGTTCGCCCACAACCTGGAGCTACCAGGATGGCGGTGCGGGCCGTGCGCCATTGCTCGGCGCGGATCCCGAGCGGCTGGCGGCGGCGCCAGGTACGGCCCGCTCGGACGAGTCGGCCGACGTGAACTGGCGCCTGATGCTCGCCGGCAAGCCGCTCACGAGAATGGATGACCTGCCGGAGGACCCCGAGCGGCTCCGTGCTCTGCTGGAGCCGCCCGCCGGTGACACCACCGATCTGCTGAACAACCTTGCCACTCTGATCGTCCACGTACCTGTCAGCCCGAAGGTGCGGGCCGCCGCCTACCAGCTGATGGCTTCGCTCCCCGCTGTCACCGCACAAGGCCAGGTCACCGACCAGCTCGGGCGTACCGGACAGGCGGTTGTGTACCCACGCCCGGATCACCAACGCTCCGGCCGGGAGGTGCGGACGCGACTGATCGTGGACCCCACGACCGGTGCCCCCCTGGCGCTGGAGACGCTCACCCCGGACAGCCTCGAGATCGTCGAGTTCACCGCGGTCGAGTCGACCGTCTGGACCGACCGGAAACCGGACCTGCCCAACCCCCACCCTCTCGATGAGAAGACCCAGTGAGGAACCCGAGATGCGCAAGCCTATGATGATCGCCATTGCCACGCTCGCCCTGACGGCGACGGCGGTGCCCTCCTTCGCCACCACGGACGCCTACGCGCCCGGCTCCGCCGCCGTGACGGCGGAGTCCCAGTACTGGTACGTCAAGACAGTTCAGCTCCGGACGCACGAGCGGCAGGTGGGCGGCAAGGAGAAGTACTGGGTCGTGCAGCAAGAGGCGAACGAGGAGTGGACGGACCGCGAAGGCCGGAGTTGGCGTGCGCACCGGTCGCTCGGTGTCCGACCGAAGAGCGCTGCCGACATGGCGGCATGGAAGCGCGATGGATCACCGCAGCAGTGGAGCTACCGGACCGAGGGCATGCTGGTGAAGCTGTCGGCGACGCCCGGCAAGGCCGTCGTTCGGCCGGTCAAGAACACGGGCTGGTGGCTCGGCGAGCGAAAGCTTTCCTTCCAGGACATCCAGACACTGCCGGCTACCTCGAAGGAGCTGGAAAAGTGGCTGGCGAAAGCGTCCGCCGAAGGAGACGATCCCGTACGACCGGAGAACTTCGATGTCTGGGTGAAGGGCGCCTACACGAGCCTCCTCTACAAGCTGCCCGCGCCCAAACCCGTACGCGCCGCTGCGTACAAGGCGTTGTCCGGCAAGCCGGGAGTCAAGAGCACCAGTCAGGGCCGTGACCTGGTGAGGCTCACATACACAGAGAAGGACGCGAAGAGCCAGGCGACGTTCGGCGTCGACGTGGACACGGCGGCCATGACGGTGAAGCGCACCACGCTCGCCACCATCCACAACGGCCAGCCGCTGCAGGGCAAGTCGTGGACCATGGAACACTCGGCGAGGTGGACCGGCACTCTCCCATCGGCCGCTTCCTGATCGACTCGTGGGCGCAGTTCTGAAGCGCTCCGACTTCGGTGGAGGCTTTGGTGTCCCGGGGACGCGCGGGCCCCCCGGGTCCGGGCGGGCGCCGCCGCGTCGTGACCCCGGCGCGGGGTCACGACGGGGGCCACGACGCGGGGTCAGTCGAGCGGGCAGATCCAGTGCGGGGCCTGGCCCGAGCCAGGATCGACGACGACCTCCTTCTGCTCGCAGCCGGCCGAGAGGGTCTGCACCACCTGGATCGACCAGTCGGCGGGGTACGGTTCCGTCCGGGCGACCACCCCGCCGGCCCACTCTTCGGCCGCCATGTCGTTCCCCGCCGAGGCGGCCGGGATGACGACCGAGACGACCTCGTTCTCGCCGTCACGGGTGGGGAACGCGCCCGCCAGTAGCGCGGACGGCTCCGGGCCCGACGTGCAGCGGCCGTTCGCCACGAGGTCGCCGTTGAGCCAGACCAGGGCGTAGTCGTCCGGCCCGCAGGTGACCCTGAACCCGATCCGGTCGACTCCCGTCCAGAAGGTGAGGCGTTCGCGCGTGCCTCCCCGTTCGTAGGTCCCGGTCACCACGGTGTCGAGGCCGCCGATGACCACGGTCGGGGTGGGCCGCGCCAGGACGCCGGTCCAGACGTCCTGGGGTGACGATCCCGCCTGCCCTACCTGTCCCTGCTGCCCCGGTTGCCCCGGTTGCAGGCCGACCGCGGTCACGACCGCCAGGGCCATGACCACCGCCGAGCCCGCCGCCCGGCCTCGGTGACGGCGGATCCGGCGGACCCGGCCGTCGACGTCGGCGACGGTCACGCCCCTGTGGGGACCGTCCTGGCTGTCCCGTTCGAGCAACTCGCGCAGGTCCTGTTCGGTGACGCCCACCTCAGCCTCCGATCTCTATGGCGGCCCTGGCCGCGGGGTCGAGCCGCAGCTTGGCCAGCGCCCGGCTGGCCTGGCTGCGGACGGTCGGCACCGAACAGCCGAGGATCCCGGCGATCACCGGGTCCGGCAGGTCCTCGAAGTAGCGCAGCACGATCACGGCCCGCTGCTTGGCGGGGAGTGCGACCAGGACGGCCCTGAGGGCGTCACGGGCGCCGATCTCGGAGCCGGTGTCCCCGCCACCGGCCGCCCGGTCGGGAACGTCCTCCGTGGGCACCTCGTCCCGCCAGCGACGCCGCCACCAGGAGGCGTGCGTGTTGGTCAGGATGCGGTAGACGTAGGGGTCGGGGTTGGCGCCCACCCGCCGCCAGGCCAGCCAGGCCTTGGCCAGCGCGGTCTGCACCAGGTCCTCGGCCGTCGCCCAGTCGCGGCAGAGCAGGTAGGCCGTCCGGAGCAGGCGGGCCGAGCGTTGCTCGACGTAGCTCTCGAAGTCGGCACGGTCCCGCATCGGGGGGTCCTCACTGTTCGGTGTCGGTCACCGATCACTACGCCCCAGGAGCCTCCATACGTTGCACCGTGCGGTCCACCATGTGGTGCATCCTGTGGTGCTCCGTGCGGTCGACCGTGCGCCGCGCCCTGCGGTCCATCTTGTGGCACCGTGCGCTCGACCGTGCGCCGCGCCCTGCGGTCCATCCTGTGGCACCGTGCGGTCGACCGTGTGCCGCGCCGTGTGGTGCGGGCGTCAGCCGCGTTCGAGTCGCCGGCGGCCGTCGCGCCAGTCGTCGCCGTGGAGCCGGCGCCAGTGGTCGCGCCAGCCGGCCAGGCCGCGCTTGAGCGGCTGGGCCCGCGAGTCGCCGATCACCTTGATGTCGCCCATCACCGCGTAGGCGTGCACCCTGACGACCGGGACGTTCATGCCCGGCGCCGCTTCGAGCACGTCGACCCGCTTGTCGCCCATGATGGCCATCCCGTCGAGGTCGACGCTGATCCCATCGGGCACGATGATCTTCACGTCGCCCATGACCGAGACGGCCGTGATCTCGACCAGGTCGGTGCGGACCTCCGCCTCGCGCAGGTCGAGCAGCACGTCGCCCATCACGGCGACGGCGCCGAGCTCCTGGTCGATCCGCCAGCTGCCGCGCCGCTTGGTGTCACCCATGATGCCGACGAACCACCGCCGCTTCCTGCCCTCGCGTGGCCGGATCGGCGCGGGCGCCGCCCCGGCGGGCAGGTCCTGGGTGAGCACGGCCAGTTGGGCGTGAGTGGTCGCGGTATAGGCCGCCTCGGTGCGGTCGGTCAGCTCGGCGAGGGTGAGACGGCCGTCCACGGAGGCCACGCGGAGCTGCTCGACCACGGCTTCACGTTCGGCGTCGGAGGCGCGAACGTCACCAGCGTCAGTCATAGTCGCAACATATCGCGTTTCCGGTTGACACGGCTCCCCTCATAGGATGAATAGCCATAATCCGTACAATTCATCTGTCCTTTCGGCACGGCTGACACGCCCCTCCCTGGCCCGGCCGGCGGCCGGATCACGTTAGGGTCCCAGTCATGCATGAGGAACAGCTCTACCGGGCAGCGTTGAACGGCGAGTCGCAGACCGTGAGCGAGCTCATCGCCGCCGGCACCGACCCCAACCAGCCCAGCGAGGGCGAGGATGAGGGGCTGCCGCTGTGCGCCGCCGCCGCCTGGGACCGAGCCGAGGTCGCGACCACGCTGCTGGCCGCCGGAGCCGATGTGAACGCCCGCGAGAACGGCGGCTGGACCGCGCTGCTCTGGGCCGCGGCCAACGGCCACGCCGACGCCGCCAAGGTGCTGATCGAGGCGGGAGCGGGGATCGACGACACCAACGACGACGGTGACACGCCCTTGACGCTCGCCGCCCGGAGAGGCGCGCTGGGCGTGGTGCGGCTGCTGCTGGAGCACGGCGCCGACGCGGAGAAGTACGACGGCGACGGCGACAGCGCGCTCGACATCGCGGTCGACTGGGTGGGCGTGCATCTGGAGACGGCGCTGCTCGACCAGATCGCGCAGGAAGGCTGGGAATACGTCGTCGGCCGGCAGTTCGCCAAGGACGGCACCGAGCTGGTCACGGTCGCGGGCCGCTCCGCCGACGGCTCCGAGTCCGAGCAGGTCCAGGCGCAGCGCGGGCACGCGGCCATCGCCACCCTGCTCGAGGACGTCGCGGGCACCCACACCCCCTTCGAGCAGTTGGTGGCGCGGGCGCTGGCACACCGCGACACCGACGAGGACGCCGAGACCTGGTGGATCGTGGCCGACACGCTGGGCAGGCGGGCCGACGACGAGACCTACGAGGCGCTGGCCAGGCTCTGTGTCAGCGAGGACGCCAGGGAGCGCGAGTTCGGAGTCGACACGATCGCCCAGTTCGGGGTGACCGAGGACGAGCGGCCCTACCTCGACCGGACGCTGCCGCTGCTGCAGAAGATGGCCACCACCGAAGGCAACCCGCAGGTGCTCCGCTCGGTGCTGGCCGCGCTCGGCCACCAGGGCGACCCCCGGGCGCTGCCGCAGGTCCTCGACATCATCGAGCGGCCCGGCCACCGGCGCACGATGACCGACGCCATCGCCCTGGCCGACGTGCTGCCGCCGGACCACGCCGAGGGTCTGGCCCTGCTGATCTCCATGACCGAGGACACCGACGAGGAGGTCCGTGACTGGGCCACGTCCGGTCTGGCCTCGCTGGCCGCCGACACGCCGGAGATCCGCCAGGCCCTGGTCGCCCGTCTGGACGACGCCGACCTGCGCACGGTCGCCGAGGCCACGCGCGGGCTGGCGGAGCGGGGAGACTCCCGGGCCGCCCAGGGGGTCAAGCGGGTGCTGGCCGACAGCGACGACGACTACGCCCGCGAGCTGGTGACGGAGGCTTCCGCCAAGCTCTGACCGGCCTCGGCGGGGGCGGCCAGGCCCTTGCTCAGTCGCGGCCGGTGACGCTGAAGACCACGTTGACCAGGACGATCCCGAACCAGATGACCGGGATCACCCACAGGTCGGCCGAGGTGATGGCCAGGGCGACGGTGGCGAGCGTGCCGAGGCTCAGCGAGACGATCGCCAGGGCCAGCCGCTGGCCCTGGCTCACCGTGCTCCGGCCGGTCGCCTTCTTGCCGGTGACGGCGAGGCGCTCGTCCACTCGCCGATCGACCTCCTTGCCCATCTTGTCGAGGAAGGACTCGACGATCGCGTCCTCGAAGTCGGGGCCGAGGTCGCGGCGCGCGGACACGGCGGCTCGTAACTCATCACCTGTGCTCATAAGACGAGATATAGCGCGATAACCGACTCTGCGCAAAGCCGCGTCCGGGCCGGGACACCGGACGCGCCGGCGGCGAGCGGGCTCAGCGGGCCAGGATGTCGTCGAGGTTGTACGAGATCGGCCGCTCCAGCTGTTCGTACGTGCACGACTCGGGGGTGCGGTCGGGCCGCCAGCGCCGCCACTGAGCGGTGTGGCGGAACCGGTCGCCCTCCATCTGGTCGTAGGCCACCTCGATCACCAGCTCCGGCCGGAGCGGGACGAACGAGAGGTCCTTCTTGGCGTTCCACCGCGAGATCGCGCCGGGCACCCGCTGGCCACCGGTCGCGGGACCGGCCGCGGGCTGGCCGAGGTTGGCCGCCGCCTGCTCGGCCCAGTGGCCCCACGGATGCTCGCCCAGGCCGGCGACGTAGGGCTTGAGCTCCTCCACCAGCTCGGCCCGGCGCGCCATCGGGAACGAGGCCGCCACGCCCACGTGGTGCAGCCTGCCGTCGGCGCCGTAGAGGCCGAGCAGGATCGAGCCCACGATCGGCCCGGTCTTGTGCTCGCGGTAGCCGGCGATGACCACGTCGGCGGTGCGCTCGTGCTTGACCTTGAACATCGTCCGCTTGTCGGGGGCGTAGGGCTGGTCGCCGGGCTTGACGATGATGCCGTCGAGCCCCGCGCCCTCGAACATCTCGAACCACTCGGCCGCCTGCTCGTCGTTCTTGGTCACCGGGGTCAGCCGCACGGAGACGCCGGCCCCGCCGAAGATGCCCTCAAGGCGCGCGCGACGCTCGGCGAACGGGGCCTCCATCAGCGACTCGGAGCCGAGCGCCAGCAGGTCGAAGGCGACGAACGAGGCCGGCGTGCGCTCCGACAGCATCGAGACCCGCGAGGCCGCCGGGTGGATGCGCTGCTGCAGCGCCTCGAAGTCGAGGTGCGAGCCACGCGGCAGCACGATCTCGCCGTCGACCACCACCCGGTCGGGCAGCTCGGCCCTGACCGCCTCGACCAGCTCGGGGAAGTAGCGGGTGAACGGCCGCTCCTTGCGGCTGCCCAGGTAGACCTCGTCGCCGTCGCGGAACACGATGCAGCGGAAGCCGTCCCACTTCGGCTCGTAGAACAGCGTGCCGTCCTGCCGGGGCATCGCCTTGACCGGCTTGGCCAGCATCGGCGGCACGGGCGGCCGCACCGGCAGGTTGGGCACCGGCTCCGGCTCGGCGACGGCCCCGCCGACCGCCTCGGCGACGGCCTCGCTGACGGCCTCGGGCTCAGTCATGACTCAACTCCCTGGTGTAGCGGCAGAAGAGGACGCCTTCCTCCTCCAGCACCTGGCCGAGCTCCAGCCTGACCTGTGCCGTCTCTCCGTTGACGATGCGCGCCGCGTCGCCTCCCACCAGCAGCGGGCTGATCGACAGGCAGAGCTCGTCGAGCAGCCCGGCCGCGGCCAGCTGGGCGTTGACCCGGGGCCCGCCCTCGCACAGCACCTTGGTCAGGCCGCGTTCGTGCAGCTCGGCCACGGCGCGGGCCAGGTCGACCCGGACGTCGCCCGCCACGATCACGTCGGCCACCTCCGCGGCCTGCCTGCGGCGCTGGAGCGGCGCGGCCTCGCAGGTGATGACGATCGTGCGGACGGCGGCCTCGGTGAACAGCGGGCTGCCGAGGTCGAGGTCGAGGCCGCGGGTGAGCACCGCGATGGGCGGGGCGGGTGTCCGGCCGGCGCGCAGCGCCTGCCACGACTCGCGGGGCTTGGCGGGGCCGTAGCCCTCGGTGCGCACGGTGGCGGCGCCGGCGAGGACCACGTCGGCCAGCCCGCGCAGCACCCCGAAGACGCGCCGGTCGCCCCGGCTCGACAGGCCGCCCGACAGCCCCTTCAGCCACGCGGCCCCGTCGGCGCTGGCGACCATGTTGGCGCGCAGCCACGGCCGGCCTGCCGGGTAGGCGTAGGCCTGCGCGATGTCGGGATCATCCTGCATGTCCGGGTAGATGCGACGCACTCCTCTACCTTGGCACACGCCTCCGACAGACTGCCTGCGCAGGTGCCTTTGACCGAAGAGATAGCGCTTTGGTGTATCGGATGGCATACGTGGCGTGATGTACATAACGTGTCCGGCAGGCGTTCGGGGACTCCGGGGAGGTCAGGATGGGTCTGATCACCGCTGCGACGTGGGCGTTCACCGCGCTGATGGGGATCTACCCGCTCTACCTCTGGCTGGCGGGCGGCGGGCTGCGGCGGCAGGCCGCCAAGGTCACGCGCTTCCCGGTGACGCTGCTCGTCTCACATCCCGCTCTGGCGCTGTCGGCGCTGGCCTGCTGGGTGGGCTACCTGCTGACCGGCGACCGGGTCCTGGCCTGGGTCGCGTTCGGGGTGCTGGCGCTGGCCGCGCTGCTGGGGTTCGTGATGTTCACCCGGTGGCTCGGGGCGGGCCGGCACGCCCGGGGCGCCCAGCGGCGCTTCCCCCTCCTCGCCGTCGGGCTGCACGGCCTGGCCGGGGTGGCCACGTTCGTCCTGGTCCTGCTCACCGTGAGCGTGATGCGCGGGACATGAGCGGCGTCAGGACGACAGCGGCTGGCGCAGCACCTGGATCGACCGGGAGGTGACGGCGACCAGGGCGCCGGCGGGCCACTGCTCGTCGGGGAAGACCTCGTCACGCGGCGACTCGTCGTTGGTGTCGAGGACGGGCAGCCAGCCCGGGCCGAACTCCTCGCCCGGCAGCGTGAACGTCATGTCCTCGTGGTGGGCGTTGATCAGCAGCAGGAACGAGTCGTCCACGATGCGCTCGCCCCTCGGCCCCGGCTCGGTGATGGCCAGGCCGTTGAGATAGACCATGAGCGACTTGGCGTAGCCGATGTGCCAGTCTCCGGCCGTCATCTCCGTGCCGCCGGGGGTGAGCCAGACCAGGTCGCGCCGTCCGTCGTCGGGATGGCGGCCGTGGAAGAAGCGGCGGCGCTGGAAGACCGGGTGCTCGCGGCGCAGCTTGGACAGCCCGCGGACGAACTCCAGCAGGGCGGACTCGGTGTGCAGGTGTGACCAGTCGATCCAGGCGATCTCGTTGTCCTGGCAGTAGGCGTTGTTGTTGCCTCGCTGGGTGCGGCCGAGCTCGTCGCCGTGGGAGAGCATCGGGACGCCCTGTGACAGGAAGAGCGTGGTCAGGAAGTTGCGGCGCTGGCGGTGGCGGAGCCGGACGATCTCGGGGTCCTCGACGGGCCCCTCGGCGCCGCAGTTCCAGGACCGGTTGTCGTCGGTGCCGTCGCGGTTGTCCTCGCCGTTGGCCAGGTTGTGCTTGCGGTCGTACGACACGAGGTCGGTGAGGGTGAATCCGTCGTGGCAGGTGACGAAGTTGATGGAGGCGACCGGGCGGCGGCCCGAGGAGGCGTAGAGGTCGGCCGAGCCGGTCAGCCGGGAGGCGAACTCGGGCAGGGCGGAGTGGGTGCCCCGCCAGAAATCTCGCACCGTATCTCGGTATTTGCCGTTCCATTCCGTCCACAGGGGCGGGAAGTTCCCGACCTGGTACCCGCCGGGACCCACGTCCCACGGCTCGGCGATCAGCTTGACCTGCGAGATCACCGGATCCTGCTGGATGAGGTCGAAGAACGTGCTCAGCCGGTCGACGTCGTGCAGCTCCCTGGCCAGCGCCGCAGCCAGGTCGAACCGGAACCCGTCGACGTGCATCTCCAGCACCCAGTAGCGCAGGGAGTCCATGATCAGCTGCAGCGCGTGCGGCGAGCGTACGTTGAAGGAGTTGCCGCAGCCGGTGTAGTCGAGGTAGTAGCGCCGGTCGCCGTCGTGCAGCCGGTAGTAGGCCGCGTTGTCGATGCCCCGGAAGCCCAGCGTCGGCCCCATGTGGTCGCCTTCGGCGGTGTGGTTGTAGACCACGTCGAGGATGACCTCGATGCCCGCCTCGTGCAGCGCCCGCACCATGGCCTTGAACTCCAGCACCTGCTCGCCGCGCGTGCCCGAGCTGGAATAGGCGCCGTGCGGGGCCAGGTAGGCCATCGTGTTGTAGCCCCAGTAGTTGCTCAGCCCTCGCGCCACCAGGAAGTGCTCGGGCATGAAGTGGTGCACCGGCATCAGCTCGACGGCCGTCACCCCGAGCGACAGCAGGTGGTCGATGATCGCCGGATGCCCCACCCCCGCGTAGGTGCCGCGCAGCGTCTCGGGCACCGCCGGATGGCGCATGGTGAGCCCGCGCACGTGCGCCTCGTAGATCACGGTCTCGTGGTAGGGCTTGCGCGGCAGCCGGTCGTTGCCCCACTCGAAGAACGGGTTGACGACCACGTTCTTCGGCATGTACTCGGCACTGTCGGCCGTGCTGAGCCGCGACGGATCGGTGAAGTGGTAGGAGAACAGCGCCTCGTTCCAGGTCAGGTCGCCGTCGATGGCCTTGGCGTAGGGATCGAGCAGCAGCTTGGCCGGATTGCACCGGTGTCCGCGCGATGGCTCGTAGGGGCCGTGGACACGGTAGCCGTAGCGCTGCCCCGGCAGGATGCCCGGCAGATAACCATGCCAGACGAACCCGTCGACCTCGGGCAGCTCGACGCGCTCCTCGGAGCCGTCATCGTGGAACAGGCACAGCTCGACCCGCTCGGCGACCTCGGAGAACAGCGAGAAACAGGTGCCCACGCCATCCCAGGTGGCGCCGAGTGGGTAGGGCTCGCCTGGCCAAACTTCGCGCATGTGACCCGATTGTCGCACGCGATCGCGGTCTTGCTACAGAAGTTGGGCGTTGAGAGTGATCGTCGTCCCCGCGAGCGCCTTGCTCACCGGGCAGTTGGCCTTGGCCGTCTCGGCCGCCTGCTGGAACTGCTCGGCCGTGATGCCGGGCACCTGGCCCTGCACGGACAGGACGATGCCGGTGATGCCCTCACCCGGCTGGAAGGTCACGTCGGCGCTGGTGCGCAGCGACTCGGGCGGTGTGCCGGCGCCGGCGAGCCCGTGGGAGAGAGCCATCGAGAAGCACGAGGAGTGGGCGGCGGCGATGAGCTCCTCGGGAGACGTCTTGCCGTTGGCCGCCTCTGATCTGGACGCCCACGAGACCTCGAACGCGCCGACTCCGGAGGTGTCGAGCGACACCGTGCCCGAGCCGTCGAGCAGGGCGCCTTTCCACTGCGTGGTGGCGGTGCGGATGGTCGCCATGGCGAATCCTCCCTCTGTCGTGGACCTTCGACATTACCGCGACGCTGACAAAGTCCCGCGGCCGAGTCATCCGGCTCAACTTTTCCGGCGAATAGTGTCATGCTCGGGTCGCGGCGCACCCGCCGCCTTGGTCCGGATCACGGGAGTGTGGTGCCAGTGGAGGCACCCTACGACGACCGCCTGCTGCACCAGCGGGTGGTCGGCGGCGACGAGGCCGCGCTCGGGGAGATCTACGATCGGCTCTCCTCGTTGATCTTCGGTCTCTCGCTGCGCGTCACCAGGGACCGGGTGATCGCCGAGGACATCACGCAGGAGGTGTTCCTGGTCTTCTGGGAACGGCCGCTGGCCTACGACGCCGAGCGCGGCACGCTGCGGGCGTGGCTGGCCACGATCGCGCACCGCCGCGCGGTCGACCACGTGCGGGCCGAGGAGCGCCGCCGCGTCACCACGCTGGGCCCCCGGCTCTTCGAGCCGGAGCCGGCCAGGCTGGAGGACACCGTGCTCGCCGCAGACGAGGCCAGGCGGGTGCGGCAGGCAGTGACGGCGCTGCCCGACGGCCTGCGGGAGGCGATCGAGCTGGCCTACTACGGCGGCCGTACCTACCGGCAGGTCGGCGAGGAGCTGGGCGTGCCCGAGGGCACGGCCAAGTCGCGGATCAGGCTGGCGCTGCGCCGCCTGGCCGACGCGCTGGCAGAGGAAGAGGTGTGATGGAGCCCGTCGAGCGTCTCTACCTGGACGCGCTGATGGAGGACCCCGCGGTCCCCGGACACTCGCTGCGCCCGCAGCTGCTGGCCGGGGCCAGGGCCCGGCGCAGGCCCGCGGCCCCGACCGCCGCCTGGGCCGAGCCCTACGCAAGCCGCGTGGCCGCCATGGACGCGCTGCTCGCCTCGGCCGTCGACGACGACTGGTCGCGCGTCATCGTGGAGGGCTGGACCCTGCAGGAGCTCGTCGCCCACCTCGCCGCCAAGGACGGGCTGCTCGCGGCCTCCGTCGGCGCCCCCGTCCTGGGCCCGCCCCTCGGCGCCACCGACGCGCTCGGCCGCACCGCGGACGTGCAGGCGTACGAACGGGCCCGCAGCCCCGAGCAGACCAGGCGTGACTGGCGCGCCCAGGCCGACGCCCTCTGCCGCCACCTGGCCGGCCTCGACCCGGCCACGCCCGCGAGCCTCGACGGCGTGGAGACCGCGGTGCGCGACCAGGTCCTCGGGCGGTGCCTGGAGACCTGGGTGCACGCGGACGACGCGGCCCGTACGGCCCGGGTCCGGCTGCCGCACCCGGTGCCCGAGCACATCCACCCGACGGCCGACCTGTGCGCCCGCCTGCTCCCGTGGACCATGCTGCTGTCGGGCCTCGACGGCTCTGGCCGTGCGGTCCTTCTCACGCTCACCGGGCCCGGCGGGGGCGAATGGCACGTTCCGCTGGGCTTGGAGGATCCCTCGGTCCGGGAGCTCGACGCCTTGCCGGGGTCTGACGCTTTGCGAGGGTCTGACGCTTTGAGGGAGGCTGATGTGCACATCACGGCCGACGTGGTGGAGTTCTGCTTCCTGCTGGGCGGGCGTGGGGACCCGGCCTCCTTCCCCGCCGACCTGTCCGGTGATCTGTCCCTGGCCCACGACATCCTTGCCAGCGCCCCGGCTCTCTCCGGGCCGTGACCTTTTCCGGGTCGCGCCTTTGGTGCCGCGACGCCGGGCGTTCCGGTTCAGTGCTCAAGGCTTGGGCCGCGGTGTGGGCGTTCCGGTTCAGTGCTCAGGGCTTGGGCCGCGGAGGCGGGTGGGCGTTCCGGCCGACCGCGATTGCCCGGGGTCTGGTGAATCTTGCCTTCGGCGTTGTCCGGGCGCGGGGGTATCTGGCACGGTCTTGAGTCGGCCGGAACGCCCACCCGCCTCCGCTTCACGCCACCCCGCCGTCCCACTTCGTCGCCGTAGTGCGGGCTGGGGCCCGTCGCCCTTCTTCTCGCCGATGCTGAAGCTCTTCTGTCCGTCCGGTGTCGTCTTCTCGCCGTAGCTGAAGCCCGAGCTTTCCGGCACAGTGCGGGCTGGGCACCGTAGTCCTGGCAAGGGTTGGGTACGGCAGCGGCGGCCTGCAGGGACCCATGCCATATCGCCTCCGGCTGACAGCGCGTCAGGTGAGCCAGATCAGGCCGGCGAACCGGCCGCCCGGTTGTTCGCGGCGGTGGGAGTAGAGCTCCGCCGACTCGATCGTGCAGCGGGCGTCGTGGCGCACGTCCGCGAGGCCCGCCCCGCGCAGCTGGGCCTCGATCCCGGCGCGCAGGTCGAGGGCCGGGGTGCCCCAGGAGGTTGTGGACCAGGTCTCGGGCACCCGCTCGGCCACTCGTTCGCGCAGCTCGGCGGGCACCTCGTAGCATCGGCCGCACGCGCCGGGGCCGATCAGCGCCACCATCCGGGACGGCGCGGCGCCCTTGGCGGCCATGGCCTCGACCAGCGCCGTCGCCACGCCCGCCTCGGTGCCGGGACGGCCGGAGTGGGCGGCGCCGACCATCCGCGCCGCCGGGTCGGCCACCAGGACCGCCGGGCAGTCGGCGCCGAGGGAGGCGAGGGCCAGGCCCGGCACGGTGGTGAAGACGCCGTCGAGGGGCGGCGGGTCGGCGCCGTACGGCTCGCTCACGTACGCGACGTCGGTGCCGTGAACCTGGCGCATGAACACGACGGCCCGCACGCCCAGCTCCGCGGCGACGCCCGCCCGGTTGGCCCGCACGGCCGCCGGGTCGTCGCCGACCAGCCCGCCGAGGTTGCGCGACCCGTAGGGCGGGGCGCTCACTCCCCCACGGCGATCGGTGATGGCGACGTGCACTCCCGGGGCCAGCTGCATGCCCAGATCCTAAGCCGACCTCGAGGTGCCCCTTTGAGCCGGCCGCCCCCGTACAGGCGCTGAACCTCAGGTCCCGGCCGGTTCACGGAGCAGATGAAGCCGAATCCCGGGCGCCCGGAACCACTGGCGCGGAAAGATCGTCCGGGTACACAATCGATCCGTGAAGGCGTACGTCGGCGTAACTGACGGAGACTGGTACCGGTTCCTCGCCACGCGCCCGGCCCTGACCGAGGCCAACTTCTGGCGGCCCTCCGGCAACAGCGAGTTCAAGGCCCTGCGCCCAGGCGAGCCGTTCCTGTTCAAGACCCATCACCCGCACAACCGCGTCGTCGGCGGAGGGTTCTTCGCCCGCTTCGTCAAGCTGCGCGTCTCCGAGGCATGGGAGATCTTCGGCGAGGCGAACGGCGCCGTCACGCTCGACCAGATGCGCGCCCGCGTCGGCCGCTACCGCAGGGAGCCCATCGCCCCGGCGGACGATCCGGTGATCGGCTGCGTGTTACTCCGCGACACCTGTTTCTTCCCGCCAGACGCGGACGCGGGGCCGCCACCAGCGTTCGCGGCCAATATCGTCCAAGGCAAGGGATACGACCTGGCCCGCCATCCGGATGCCCGGTTCTTCCATGACGTGGTCACCCGACTGCTCGGCGGCAACGTGCACATCGACCTTTCCGAACCATGGCACCTTGACGGGCCGGTCTACGGCGATCCCCGGCTGGTCCCCCAGAGACTGGGGCAGCAGGCGTTCCAGGCCGTGGTCATGGACGCCTACGACCGGCGCTGCGCGATCACCGGCGACAAGATCCGGCCCGTGTTGCAGGCCGCGCACATCCGCCCCGTCCACCGTGGGGGCGAGCACCGCCTGGACAACGGGTTGCTGCTCCGCTCCGACGTGCACACCCTGTACGACCGGGGCTACCTGGCCGTCGACCCCGCGTACAGGCTGAGGGTCAGCACGCGGCTGCGGGAGGAGTTCGGCAACGGCCGCCAGTTCTACGAACGCGCGGGACAGGAGATCGCCCTGCCTCGGCAGCGCCTGGACCGTCCGCACCGCGAAGCCCTGGAGTGGCACCTGGACGAGATCTTCCTAACATGAGCGCGGGCAGGAGATCAGTCCGTCCCTTCCAGCGTCCGCAGGGTCTCTCGGTTTTGATCACGTTCGGATCATCCGCGCCGGGATCGTTGTTCGATGTGGCATTGCCTTCCGTGGCCGGCGCTACCGTGCGCGCCCTCAGTTCGGCGGCCATCGCCGAGACCTGCGACTTGGACAGGCTCGACCAGTTCGGTGAGCGAAACACGCGACCGCATGCCCTACGGGCTAAACCTCCCCCACCCCTGCTCACGGCTTCGTGGGCAGCTCACCGGGAAAGCGTGTCCCAGGCGTTCACCAACTGCATCCGCGCCAGGATCGGCCCGCGGTAGTCGACGTCGACGAGCAGCGTCGGCCTCGCGCATGGCCATCCCCGCAATGGCCGTCTCCAGGAGGTCAAGGACGCACTCCGCGGGCCGCCGCGCGGCCCCGGCGCGGATTGGTGATCATGGCGGCGCGGCGGTCGCTAGGCTACTCCGGCCCCCTACACAGAGCTCGGAAGTTCCCCCAATGCGCGTAATGAAGTTCTTCTGGGCGGCAGCGGTGGCGCTGTCGCTGTGGGAACTGCTGGTCGAGCCCCTGTTCACTGAAACGGTGATGGTCACCTGCGGCAGTGCCGGGCCGCTGGACTGGCCGCAGCCCGTTCCGGCGGCTCAGGTGGCCGACTTCCTCGGTGACTGGCTCGCCCGGCTCCAGCCCGTAGTGCTGGCGCTGACCGCGTTCTGGGCGATCCGGTCGCGCCCCCGGGGCGGTCCCAACGCGAGCCGGGGCAGCTCCTTGCTTCCCGCCACGCTGGGACTGGCGGTCGCCCTGCTCCCCGCCGCGCTGGCCGAGGCCGGGGAGCGGCTGTCTCCTGACATGCCCTTCATCTGGCAGGAATGCCTGCACGCGCAGGCGGCGCCGCCGTCCTTCGTGGCGCCGCGCCTGATCCTGGCCTGGCTGCTCTCCCCCGCCACCATGGTCCTGCTGGCCGGGATCGCGGGCGCGGGAATCCGGCCGCGCCTGACCGATCTGCGCGCCGCCGGACTGGCCGTGGCAGCCGTCGTACTGGCCGCGTTCCTGCCCGCCGCGCTGATCGGGCTGCCGGTCAACGCCGACGGCACCCCGCGTTACGCGGTGGCCGGCGTGGGTCGGCCGCACGTGCTCGACCTGGAGTCCGGTGAGCCGGTGAGCCTGCTGCCCCAGGCGACACGCACCTACGTTCAGTACGATCTCATCGTCCGTGACACCGAACCCGGCCACTACGTTGCGGCGCTCACCAGCCTGTCGGGCCGTTACTTCCGCCTCTACCGGCTGTCCATGAGCGACGACGGCCGGATCACGGTCGGCGAGCGGCTCACCCCCACCCTCGAGGGCACGGTCAACGGCCTGGCCGTCTCCACCGAGGGCCGCATCGCCTACGGGCGGATCACGGACGAAGCCAGCTTCGTGGGCACCCTGGAACGCGAATGGCCGGTCAACGGCTATCGTCTCCAGTGGCTGGACGCCCGGATCCTCGCGCTCCCCGATCACAGCGTCCTGGCCGGCGCCCTGGCCACTCTCGACGTGGGCACGGGCGCGACCGGGGAGGTCACCGCCCCTGCCGAGCACGAGTTCACCCGCCCGATCCTGCCCCTGCCCGGCGGGCGGCAACTGCGCGCGCTCGGCTGGCCGACCCGCACGCTCGTCCTGCATGAGGGGACACGGCTGGTCAGGAAGGTCCTGGCGTTGGACTGCGGCCACATCGAATCGCTGGCGCTCGACCCCACCGGCCGCCACGTGCTGGTCGGCGTCGACCGGGAGGCTTCGGAGATGGACCGGTCACCCCTGACCGGACTACCTCCGTGCGGCGGCGCCCCCTCACAACTGCTGCGCCTCGACCTCGAAACCGGTCACACCCAGGTGGTGCCCGGCGAGCAGGGCCCCTTGGTCCAGGCATGGTGACAGCGAGGGCCATCTTGGGTTGCTGACCTCTTCTCGCAGGTCAGAGCGAGATGATCTTTTCTGACACGTGAGGCACGTTGACCGGCCCTCAAGGAAAGCCACCTCGACTGGCGTGTGCAGGTGCGACTGGAGGTCACGCCGAACGTGATCATGGTGCCGCCCACCCGTGCGGCCCGCATGTGCCGGTCGTCGATGACGACCCACGCGTTCTCACCGACCTGCCACAAGCACTCCTTGCCGATGATCTCGTCCGCCGGCCGCCCGAAGAACGCCTCGAACCACTTCTGCGATGTCGCCCGGTCACGCACGCACACGACGCTGTACAGATCCGCCACAACCGCGCCCCTGCACCGGGTTCCATTCCGAATTCCGACACCCTGCGGTCTCGCTGATCACGTCCCGACCCACAGGCCGACGCGCGTCAGTCCGACCCGCCGGAAGATCCGCCGCCCCCATCGCTGGAGGAGCCGCTGTCCCCACTGCTGGACGATCCACCACTGGAGTACCCACCGCCCGAATATCCGCCACTCGAGTACCCACCGCCCGAGTAACCCCCGTATTCCGAGGCCCCATCCCCTGAACCCCCGCTGGCAGAATCGGCGCTCGACGAGGTGTCGGAGAGCCAGTCGTCCAGGTTGCCGGCAGCCGATTCGAGCAAGCCCTCGGCATCGTCGGCCCCGCTCCTGAGGAAAGCTCGCGCCATCGACTTGGAGGTCCTGTCCACCCAGTACACCCACAGCTGGACGGTCGCATCCCCGTGGCGCCGCCGCGTCTCCGCGAGGGCGGCAGGATCCCACTTGACCCGCCTGACCCCAGAACGGCGTAGGTCGCGAAGCCCTGCCGCGAGCTCATACCCGCTCACGGGCCGCGGAGCGTGTGCGGCCGCCCTGGACGGCGACAGGCTCGTGTCCGGAGTCACGTCGTCCCGATAGGCGACCGCGGTGTAAGGGGAGTAGTCCGCCACGCCATACCGCCATACCTGCTGGGCGGCCACCGTCCTGACGACCTCTTCCTGCCTGCGCCTCTCCGCCGCCAGCCTGAGCCTGATCTCCTCCTGGACGGGCTGGTATGCCTTGACCGCCCGCCGGACCCGTGCGGCATAGCGCGAACCGATCCGACCGGCCCGCCACCATCGCCCCCAGGCCATCGCCTTGTCGCGCTCATCCTGCGCCGCGTAGATCTCCATGCAGCACTCATGAAAGGCCGTGAGCCAGGCCACCCGCTCCTCCTCGGTCCCCGGCACCCACTCCGTCAGATCGTCATCATCACCGGGCATGCCGTCCCTGCCCGCGAAGCCGCGGAAGAGAACCAGATCCCCTTTCCCCCTCAACCCCGTCGGCTCCACAACCGTCTCCACTTTGATCCACTCGGTCACGACGACTTCCCCGTCCGGCTGAAGCTCCCTAACCATGATCTTTTAGCCTTTTCCACTTCAATAGCACAAATCGAATCCATCCATCCAGCCACTCCGTCCCGCCCACCACCAGGAGCAATCCACCCCATGGGCCGGACCGCGCTCGCCGGACTGGCCGTGGGACGGCAAGACCCTCGCGCGGCAGCCGCAGGATGCGGCCGGCGTCCCGGGCTCGGCGGCATCGCCTTGGCGATGTTGTCGGATTCACCACCAGCGACCGCTGGGGGAGCGCGACCGGCTGGATGCGGTGGCGACGGCGGGGAATGATCCGGATGGCCGAGCTCAGGGCCGCCGGCACGCCCGTCGACGACCCCGCGGTTTTCGCCGAGCTCGACGC
This sequence comes from Nonomuraea sp. NPDC048916, assembly GCF_040649575.1. Lineage (NCBI taxonomy): Bacteria > Bacillati > Actinomycetota > Actinomycetes > Streptosporangiales > Streptosporangiaceae > Nonomuraea > Nonomuraea sp. NPDC048916. The sequence continues at coordinate 201,005 of NZ_JBEZFS010000002.1, read as the reverse complement.
TCATTACCGGCACATGACCCGATTCTGGACGCCGGCCGCAGTGGAGAGTACGCGCACCTGGGCCGGATGCAGGTCGACGACGAGCGGTTCAGGATGAACTACGAGCGGATCGCCGAGGGTCTGGCGGAGTACATGCGCGACGCCATGGCCGCATACGCGCACGCCCGGTTGAGCTGACCCGGTACGAGCGGCGCATCCCGGAAACAGTGGCCCCGCTGTTTCCGGTCGGCGCTCCGTGACCGCGGGGCCTCGCGCGACAGCGGCCCTGCGCAGCCGTACAAGTCGGTGGACGCGGCACACCCGGCAAAGACGGCTATTATCCAGATTTCGTTCCGATAGATTCCCTCCATGAGCGAAGGGATCTTCCAAAGGCAGGACGGCAGGCCCGTCCTGTCCGAGGCGGCCGCCCAGTCCCGGGCCTCCGTCCTGCGCAGCCGCGCCGAGTCGTACATCGGGCTCTCACGGCACGACGCGGCCATCGCCGACCTCACCGAGTCGATCGCGCTGGTGCCGGACAACGCCCGCGCCTGGCGGCTGCGGGGCGAGAGCCACCGCGTCATCGAGCGGTATGAGGCGGCGCTGTCCGACTTCGACGAGGCGCTCCGCCTGGAGCCGGACAGCGCCTACTCCCTCGGCTCGCGCGGCCAGGTGTACGCCTCGCTCGACCGCCTGGAGGAGGCCATGGCCGACTTCGAGCACGCCCTCACCCTGTCGCCCGACTCGCTCTGGATCCTGGAGGCCAGGGCCGACGCCCTCACCGAGCTCGACCGGACGGAGGAGGCGCTGGCCGAGCACGGCAAGATCATCGAGCTGGACGAGGAGCTGGCCTACTCGTGGCTGGCCCGGGGCGACCTCTACCAGCGGCTGCATCTCTACCCGGAGGCCATCGCCGACTACACCAGGGCGCTGGAGCTGGACCCCGCGTACGTGCGCGCGCTCGGCAGGCGCGGCGAGGCCCTGCGCATGATCGACCGCTACGAGGAGGCGCTGGCCGATCTCAACCGGGCCATCGAGCTGGACCCCGACAACGACCGCGCGCTGGGCAGCCGGGGCGCGGTCCTGAGCGAGCTGGGCGACAACGAATCGGCCCTGAGGGATCTGGACCGGGCCATCGAGCTGGACGAGGAGTACGTCTGGGCCTACCGGGTGCGCGGCGAGATCCACCAGGAGCTGGAACGCCACGAGGAGGCGGTGGCCGACTTCACCCGCGCCCTCCAGTTGGAGTTCGGCGACGCGTAGGGGGTCGCGAGCGGGTTTCATCGGTGATGGGCCCTGGAGATCGACCGAATGATGTTCTAGGTTACGTCGCATGGGTATCGGGCTGACCGAGGAACATCTGGCGCTGGCCGCGTCCGTGCGGGGGCTGGCCGAGCGGACCGTCGAGCACGCGGCGCTGGCCGGGCAGGGTGTGCTGGGGCTGCACCTGCCGGAGGAGTGCGGCGGGCAGGGCTACGGGCTGCTGGAGCTGGCCGTGGCGCTGGAGGCGCTGGGCGAGCGCCGGGCTCCGGGCGCCCACCTACCGACCGTGATCGCCTCGGCGGTGCTCGCGCGGGCTCCCGACGCCGAGACGGGCCCGCTGGCCGGGCTCGCGGACGGCTCGCTGACCGCGGCCGTCGCGCTCGGCGACGCGGCGGGGCCCGCCGGGCCGCTCGCGCTGGGCTCGCCCGGCGCCGACCTCTTCCTGGTGCCCGTGGAGGACGGGCGGTGGGCGCTGCTCGACCGGGACGACGTGGCGGCGGAGCCCGTCGAGGGGGTGGACCTGGATCGGGCGCTGTGCTCGGTGACCGTGCGCGACGTGCCCGCCGGGCGGGTGCTCGGCGAGGCCCCGGTACGCGAGGTGGCCGCCGTGCTGCTGGGCGCCGACGCGTGCGGGGTGGCGGCGTGGGCCGTGGCGACGGCCGCCGGCCACGCCAGGGTGCGGGAGCAGTTCGGGCGGCCGATCGGGCAGTTCCAGGGCGTGAAGCACCGGGTGGCCGCCGCGCTGGTGACGCTGGAGCGGGCTCGCGCGGCCGTCTGGGACGCGGCCAGGGCGCTGGACGAGAGCGCGGCCCGTACCGGATCCGGCGGGGGGACGAGCGGTGACGAGGCGCGGCTGGCGGCGGGGGTGGCGGCGGTGCTCGCGCCCGACGCGGCGGTGCGGTGCGCCGCCGACGCGATCCAGGTGCTCGGCGGCATCGGCTACACGTTCGAGCACGACGCGCACCGCTACTATCGCCGCGCGCTGTCCGACCGGATGCTGGCCGGCGATCCTGGCGCCTGGGCCGGGGAGGTGGCCGGGCTCGCCCTCGCCGGGGTGCGGCGGAGCACCGAGCCCGACCTGCCGGAGGAGGCGGCCACGCTCAGGGACACGATCAGGGCGCAGGCCGAGTCGCTGCGCGCCGAGGATCCGGCGGCCAGGCGCGGGCGGTTCGCGCGAGAGGGGTGGATCATGCCGTATCTGCCCGAGCCGTGGGGCAGGGGCGCGTCGCCCCTGGAGCAGGTGATCATCCACCAGGAGTTTCGCGACCTCAAGCGGCCGAACCTGGGCATCGCGGCCTGGGCGGTGCCGTCCATCGTCGCGCACGGCACGCCGGAGCAGCGAGAACGCTTCCTGCCCGGGACGTTCACCGGCGAGATCGTGTGGTGCCAGCTCTTCAGCGAGCCGGGCGCGGGATCGGACCTGGCGGGGCTGTCCACCAGGGCGACCCGCGTGGAGGGCGGCTGGTCGCTGAGCGGCCAGAAGATCTGGACGTCCCTGGCGCAGTACGCCCACTGGGGGATCTGCCTCGCCCGGACCTCTCCCGGGAAGCCGAAGCACGAGGGGATCAGCTACTTCCTGGTGGACATGTCCTCGCCGGGTGTCACCGTCAGGCCGCTGAAGGAGATCAACGGCGAGGAGGTGTTCAACGAGGTCTTCCTGGACGACGTCTTCGTGCCGGACGACCTGGTGGTCGGCGAGGTGGACGGGGGCTGGCGGGTGGCCCGCGACACGCTGTCGCACGAGCGGGTGGCGCTCGGCGACTCGTGGGGGCCGGGATCCCGGCACACCGACATGATCGAGCTCGTCGGGAGGCTGCCCGGGCTGCGGGAGGCGCGGCGGGAGCAGGCCGGACGCCTGTGGGCCGAGGGGCAGGCCCTGTCGGCGCTGGGCCTGCGCGTGACCCTCGCCCAGTTGTCGGGCGCCGACGCGGGCACCGCCTCCAGCGTGCGCAAGCTGCTCGGCATGCGTCACTCGCAGGCCGTCTCGGAGTTCTGCTGGTCGCTGGCGCCCACGGACCGCCACTGGAACCGGATGATCCTCACCACCCGCGCGTTCACGATCGGCGGCGGCACCACCGAGGTGCAGCTGAACATCATCGCCGAGCGGGCGCTCGGCCTGCCGCGTGATCCGTGACCATCCCTGGGATGGCCCCTTGGGATAGTACGGCGCGGCCAGATGGGCGACCGATCGTCAAGTAATGCGACCGAAGTGACATCGGTGAATCACCGGACGATTGCGGAGAGTGAGCTACGAGTAGACGATCTATCTCCGGACAGGGTGGGATTTCTCTCCTCCGGGCAGACAAATCCCACACCGCTTGGCAGATTTCACAACCCGCCCACAACATGGCGTACACCTCTGCGAGTTACGTTCCAGACAGGTGCCCACACGAGAGGAATACGGACGCCGCACGGCCGGACAGCCCGAGTCTCATCCCGGTCGGAGGGGGCCGGCCGTGCAGTCCACCGCCTCGCTCAGCCGCCCTCCTTCGGCCAGCCGCCCTCTTACGGTCAGCCACCCTCTCCTTCGGGACGCGCCTTGCTCGGCTGAACGCGCTTGGGCTCGCCGGGCATCTTCGGATAGTTCGGGGGATACGGCATGTCCCCGCGATCGTCCGCCGCGTACCAGTCGAGCAGCGTCTCGATCGAGTACGCCTCGTCGTCGATGGCGGCGTGGACGTCTCCCAGCTTGGCGAAGCGGGCCGGGACGGTGCGGATGTCGAAGTCGGCCGGGTCGGCGTCTCCGAGCTCCTCCCAGGTGAGCGGGGTGGAGACGGGCGCCGTCGGCCTGGCCCGCACCGAGTAGGCGCTGGCGATCGTGCGGTCGCGGGCGTTCTGGTTGAAGTCGATGAAGACCCGCTCGCCGCGCTCCTCCTTCCACCAGGCCGTCGTCACCAGGTCGGGCGCCCGCTCCTCGACGGCCCTGGCCAGGGCGATGCCCGCGTGCCGTACCTGGACGAAGTCCCAGCGCGGCTCGATCCGGACCGCGATGTGCACGCCGCGGTTGCCCGAGGTCTTCACGAAACCGGTCATGCCCGCCTCGGCGAGCACCTCGCGGGTCAGGGAGGCCGCCCTGCGGGCCGCGTCGAACTCGAGCCCCGGCTGCGGGTCGAGGTCGACGCGCAGCTCGTCGGGGTGCTCGACGTCGGACGCGCGCACCTGCCAGGGGTGGAAGTCGATGGTGCCCAGGTTGGCGCAGTAGGCGATCGCGGCCACCTCGGTGACCCGCAGCGAGTCGGCCTTGCGCCCGCTGGGGAAGGTGACGGTCACGGTCTCCAGCCAGTCGGGATGCCTGGGCGGCATCCGCTTCTGGTAGATGGCATCGGTGTGGATGCCGTCGGGGTGGCGTTTCAGGTTGGTCGGACGGTCTCTCAGCGCTCTCAGCGCGCCGTCGCCGACGCTCACGTAGTACTCGACGAGCTCGCGCTTGGTGACGCCGATCTCCGGAAAGTAGACCTTGTCGGGATTCGTGACCTTGACGGTCCGCTCCCCCACCTCGAGCTCTATGTACGGCGATGCCATGCCCCCGAACCTACCCGGACGGGCACACGAGCGGGTGGGTCCGCCCCGGAGCCCGCCTCGGTGGCGGGACCGAGGGCTCGACGGGACGGACCTTTTAAGATCACCCGCCATCGTCGCCGTTCCGGGCGCTGGCGCGCCACCCGGCCGGCCTCTGATCGCCTGCGGCGCCAGCACGGGCGTGGGCTGTGCCGCCTCGGCGATCCGGCGAATGATCTCACCCTTAACAGGAGGCGATGACACCCCCTTGCTTACAAAGACGCAAATTCGACCCAGAAAGGATGCTTCCCCCTGCGGAGATCTCTTTTTGCCGCATCTCGTACGCTGGATGCATGGACAAGGTCGTCAAAAGCGAGGCCGAGTGGCGGGTTCAGCTCTCGCCCGAGGAATTCCACGTGCTCAGGGAGGCCGGCACCGAGCGGCCCTTCACCGGGGAGTACGTCGACACCAAGACCGAGGGCGTCTATTCCTGCCGCGCGTGCGGGGCCGAGTTGTTCAGGTCGGATTCGAAGTTCGAGTCTCACTGCGGTTGGCCCAGCTTCTTCGAGCCGTCGGAGTCGGAGGCGGTGCGGCTGATCGACGACCGCGGCCATGGGATGGTCCGCACCGAGGTGCGCTGCGCCCGCTGCGACTCCCACCTGGGCCACGTCTTCCACGGCGAGGGATACCCGACCCCCACCGACGACCGCTACTGCATCAACTCGGTCTCGCTGCGTCTCGAATCCGCCGAGTGAGCCGGACGCGGTGACCCGTCCGGTCAGCGCGGCTCCGGGTGGGTCACCCGGCAGTCGGTGTCGGCGGGGCCGAGGATGTTCGCCAGCACCGGGTTGCCGTTCTCGCCGTGCTTCGCCTGGACGAACAGCACGGGCTCCCGCCCCGGCCGGCGAGCCGTCGGCGCCCGCCAGCACCGCGACCCCGCCCGCCAGCGCCAGCGCGCCGGCCGCCCACACGACGTGGGCCCGCCGCGCCCTCGCGCGCCGCCGACCGGCCGCGTGCCTGCCCTGCCGCGTGGCCACATGATCCCCCTGGAACGTGACATCTCACCCCACGGCGATTGTGGCAAAGACGGAAAGATCAGGTCAGCGGGATGCCGGACCCGGCAGGTTACGGCAGGTTACGGCAGGGCCGCGACGAGCTCCTGGACGGGCTTGCGGGCGCCGGTGTAGAAGGGGATCTCGACGCGGGTGTGCTCGCGGGCCTTGGCGCCGCGCAGGTGACGCATCAGGTCGACGATCCGGTGCAGCTCGTCGGCCTCGAAGGCGAGCATCCACTCGAAGTCGTTGAGCGCGAAGCAGGCCACCGTGTTGGCCCGCACGTCGGGGTAGTCGCGGGCCATCTTGCCGTGCTCGGCGAGCAGCGCCCGGCGCTCGGCGTCGTCGAGGAGATACCACTCCAGCGACCGGACGAACGGGTAGACGCTCACGTACGCCCGGGGCTCCTCCTCGGCCAGGAACGCCGGGATGTGCGACTTGTTGAACTCGGCCGGCCGGTGCAGCGCCATCGCCGACCAGACCGGCGCGGTGTGGCGGCCGAGGCCGGTGCGGCGGAAGCGGGAGTAGACGTCCTGCAGGTCCTCGGGCGTGGGAGCGTGCCACCAGAACATGAAGTCGGCGTCGGCCCGGAACCCGGCCACGTCGTAGACGCCGCGGGTCACGACGTCTTTGAGAGCCGCCTGCTCCAGCAGCTCATCGAGCTCCCCGGCGAGCTCGCCCCGGTCGCCGGGGACGGGCTCGGTCACCTTGAAGACGGACCACATCGTGTAGCGGATCACCTGGTTGAGATCGCGGGCCTTCGGCCGCGCAGCGCCCTCTGTCATGCCTCTATTCTCCTCGCCGCGACAGGTGGTCCAGAATCCGGGCCGCGGCCGTGCGGGCGGTCGCGACGCAGGCGGGGATGCCGAGCCCGTCGTAGGCGGCCCCGCACACCGCGAGCCCCGGCTGCACGGCGATCGCGGCGCGCACCCTGGCCACCCGGTCGAGGTGGCCCACGTTGTACTGCGGCAGGCCGCCGCCCCAGCGGGTGACGCGGGTGTCGACGGGCAGCCCGCGCACGCCCATCACGTCGCCCATCTCGGCCGTGCCCAGCGAGACCAGCTCGGCGTCGTCGCGCTGCAGCAGGTGCTCCTCGCCGACGCGGCCGATCGAGCAGCGCAGCAGCACCAGATCGCCCGCGAGGTGGGGCCACTTGACCGAGCTGAACGTGACGGCCTTGACCGGGCGGCCCTCGACGGGCGGGACGAGGTAGCCGCTGCCCGTGGGCGGCTCGGGGAAGGCGGCGACGGGGTAGGCCAGCGTGACGACGGCCATGCTGGCGTACTCGATGCGGGCCAGCTCGGCCGCGGCCTTGGGCACCTCGGCACCGAGCAGCCGGCCGGCGGCTGGGGCCGGGGTCGCCACGATCACCGCGTCGGCCTCGATGACCTCGGGTCTCGGCACCGGCCCGGTCACGAGCCGCCAGCCGTGCTCGGTCCGGTGCAGCTCGCGGACGGTGACGCCGGTGCGGATCTCGGCCTCCGAGGCCTTGGCCACGGCCTCGGGCAGGCCGCCCATGCCGTCGCGGAGCGTGGTGAAGACGGGGCCGGCGTCTCTGGGGATCTCCTCGACGATCTGCCGGGCGATGGTCAGCAGCGAACGCTCGGACCGGGCGGCGGCGGCCACCCGAGGCATCGTGGCCTCCAGCGACAGCTTGTCGGCGCGGCCCGCGTAGACGCCGCCGAGCAGCGGCTCGACGAGCCGGTCGAGGACCTCGCCGCCCATCCGGGCCCTGATGTAGGCGGCGACGGACACGTCGGTGCGCACCAGGGTGGGCGGCAGGATCTGGTCCATCGGCACCCGTAGCAGGCCGCCCGGAGACAGGATGCCCGACCTGGCCAGCTCGGTCAGGTCGGCCGGCACGCCCATGGCCTGCCTCTTGGGCATCGGCCGCAGCGCGCCCCTGCTGAGGATGGCGGAGCCGGCGCCGCCGGGGCTCATCAGGTCGTCGCCGAGCCCGACCGCCTTGGCCAGCTCCTTGCCCTCGGGCCGCCTGGCCAGCATGGCCTCGGCGCCCGCGTCGACGCTGACTCCGGCGACCTCCGAGGCGAGCAGCTTGCCGCCGACGCGCGGGCCGCCCTCCAGCACCGTGACCCTGATCCGCTCGCCACCGCCCTGGCGGAGGTGCCAGGCCGCGGCCAGCCCCGAGATGCCGCCCCCGATCACGACGACGTGGGCCATGTTCCCTTCCACGGGGTTCACTTTCACGGCTCCTGACGTTACCGCCTCCGGTGCCTGACCGGCCGTTCGGGGCGCGTGATCATACCGTGACGGCTCCCATCAAACCCGCTCGCGTCAGCGTCCGTCATAGGGGCATGAAGAGATTCCGGTACGGCGTGGCGTTGTCGGTCGTCTGCGCCACTCTGCTCGCGTCGGGGTGCGGCGGCTCCGGCTCGATGACCTCCACCTCGGGCGAGGCGGCCCCCGCCGTGGCGCCCGAGTCGGCGTACGCGCGGGACCAGGGGGGGTCGGCCGACCAGGACTCCCCGGCGGCCACCCGCAAGTCCGGCGAGGCGGGCGACAACGTCACCTCCAACGTCAACATCGCCTCCAACGTCAAGGTGACCCAGCAGGAGCGGCAGGTCATCTACGTGGCCAACATGACCGTGCGGGCCAAGGAGGTCACGGCGGCGGCGCTGCGGGCCAAGCAGATCGTCACCTCGGCCGGCGGCTACCTGTCGAAGGAGGAGTCGCACTCCTCCGACGGCGGCGACGGCTCCGCCAGCCTGGAGTTCAAGATCCCGCCCGCCCGCTACCCCGAGGTGCTCACCAGCCTCGGCAAGGACCTGGGCAAGCAGCTCTCGATGAACCAGGGCACCCAGGACGTCACGCTGCAGGTGGCCGACGTCAACAGCCGGCTGAAGTCGGCGCAGCAGGCCCTCGACTCCCTGCGCACGCTGCTGAAGAAGGCCGACACCATCGGCCAGGTGCTGAACGTGGAACGGGAGATCTCCGCCCGCGAGGCCGACCTGGAGTCGCTGCAGGCCCAGCAGAAGGAGCTGGCCAACCAGGTGGGCATGGCCACGCTCACGCTCAACCTGGTCGGGCCCGTCACCGTGGCGCCCGAGCCGTCGGACGAGCCCGAGGGCTTCCTGGGCGGGCTCGCCGCGGGCTGGTCGGCGCTGAAGGACTTCGGGCAGGTGGCGCTGACCGTGCTCGGCGCGGTGCTGCCGTGGCTCATCGTCATCGTGCCCGTGGTGGCGCTCGTGGTCTTCTTCGTACGGCGCGGTCGTAGCCGCAGGACGGCTCCGGCTCCGGCTCCGGCTCCGGCTCCGGCTCCGGCTCCGGCTCCGGCTCCGGCTCCGGCGGAGACTCAGGCCTCGTGAACCAGGTCGGTCAGCCGCCTGAGCTGGTCGGGGTCGGTCGAGGGGAGCACGCCGTGGCCCAGGTTGAACACGTGGCCCTCGGCGGCCCGGCCGCGGCGTAGCACCTCGCGGGCCTTGCGCTCGACGACCTCCCACGGGGCGAGCAGGATGGCCGGGTCGAGGTTGCCCTGCAGGGCCTTGCCGGGGCCCACCCGCCGGGCGGCCTCGTCGAGCGGCACCCGCCAGTCGACGCCCACCACGTCGGCGCCCGCCTCGCCGAGCAGGCCGAGCAGCTCGCCGGTGCCCACGCCGAAGTGGATGCGCGGCACGCCGAGGTCGGCGAGCCCGTCGAAGATGCGGCGCGTGTGGGGCAGCACGAACTCGCGGTAGTCGTCGGGGGCCACCGCGCCCACCCAGGAGTCGAACAGCTGGACGGCCGAGGCGCCCGCCCTGACCTGGATGCGCAGGTGTTCGAGGACGATGCCGCTGAGCCGTTCCATCAGCGTGTGCCACAGCCGCGGCTCGCCGTACATCATGGCCTTGGTGCGGTCGTGGCTCTTGGACGGGCCGCCCTCGATCAGGTAGGACCCCAGCGTGAACGGCGCGCCGGCGAAGCCGATCAGGGGTGTGCCGCCGAGCTCGCCGACCAGCGCCTCGATGGCCTCGGTGACGTAGGTGACGTCGTCGGGCTCGATCGGGCGCAGCACCTCGACGCCGGCGGCGTCGCGGATCGGCTGGGCCACGACGGGGCCGATGCCGGGCTTGATGTCGAGGTCGACGCCGATGGCCTTGAGCGGCACCACGATGTCGCTGAAGAAGATGGCCGCGTCGACGCCGTAGCGGCGGACCGGCTGCAGGGTGATCTCGACGATGAGCTCGGGCGTCGCGCAGGCGGTGAGCATCGGCACGCCCTCGCGCACCTTGAGGTATTCGGGCAGCGAGCGCCCGGCCTGGCGCATGAACCACACGGGGGTGTGCGTGACGGGCCGGCGGCGGCAGGCGTTCAGGAACGCTGAGTCGGCGAGATTCACCCTCCAAGGGTCCCATGGCCTGCTCGTGGTCCGGTATCCGGCGTGAGGTGTCGGAAAAGTAGGCATTGGGCGACCAAAATCATGATCAGATAGCTGGATGGACGTTTACCGGCCGGCCCGGCATCGGCGGCGCACGCGGGTCGAACACACCCCATGGGCGACCAGAAAGCCGGTCTCGACTGGACCAAATGTTCCCCAAGTGACCGCGCGGCATCGATTCAGCATCCACTTTCGGGACACGCCGAGCGCGTTGCGCGGAATTGTCGGCGCGGCGTGCCAACGTCGGAGCCACGATCCGACGAAAGGCCCCGGTGCGATGACCGCGTTGTGGAGTTCCCCAGAGCGCCGCAGAGAGACCTGCGCCTCCTGCGCTGGTGAGCGGCTGTTCGAGCAACCACCGTGCTTCGACGGGCACGAGCCGGGTGAGTGCGCCGAGTGGGCCTGCGTCGAGTGCGGTGACGCCCTGCTCGTCGCGCCGGTCACGTCCACCCGCCGGGTCCGGCAGCTGGTTGCGGCAGCGGTTTGATCGCGAACGATGAGCACCCCCGTGGTCCCCTTCCGCCCGTCTTCGACCTACTCTTCGACTATGACCCTCGGTGACCGACCACCGGTTCCGACCGCGTTCCGGCACGCGGTCGAGAGTCTCCGGCTGGCCGAGGTCAGGCCGGAGATCGAGCTCGAGGATCTTCCCGCCCCGCAGCGGCTGGCCCCCTACTCCGCCGCCGTGGGCGCCTCGGTCTACCGCGACGACGACGAGCTGGCGGTCGGCCGGCTGATCCTGCTCTACGACCCCGACGGCCAGCGCGGCTGGGAGGGCCCGTTCCGCCTGGTGGCCTACGTGCGGGCCGACATGGAGCCGGAGATCACCTCCGACCCGCTGCTCGGACCGGTCGCGTGGAGCTGGCTCACCGAGGCTCTCGAAGCCCACCAGGCCGGATACTCCGCCGCCGGCGGTACCGTGACTAGAGCTGTGTCCGAGGGGTTCGGCAACAAGGCCGACGATCCGGTCACCACCGAGCTCGAGCTGCGGGCGTCCTGGTCCCCCACACACGAGGACCTCTCCGGCCATGTCGCCGCCTGGTGCGACCTGATGTGTGTGGCGGCGGGGATCCCACCGCTCCCGCCCGATGTGGCCACCATGCCCCGCCGACGCGATGATCCGGAGAGTGACCGAACGAAGTGAGGGCACCAGTCAACACAACAACGGCGTCATGAGGGCGGTGGACTCATGACAGAAGAACGCACCGTCGTCCCCCTGCTGGAGCCGCGCGGAGGCATTCCCCCGGTCATCGCCGACGACGCGACCCTGGCCGAGACCGTCGACGCCTTCGCCGCGGGCTCCGGTCCGGTCGCCGTCGACGCCGAGCGCGCCTCCGGCTACCGCTACGGCAACCGCGCCTACCTCGTGCAGCTGCGCCGCGCCGGCGCGGGCACGGCGCTGATCGACCCGATCACCTGCCCCGACCTGTCCCGGCTCGACCGGGCCGTGACCGACGCGGAGATCGTGCTGCACGCCGCGTCCCAGGACCTGCCGTGCCTGCTGGAGGTCGGCTTCCGGCCGCGTGCCATGTTCGACACCGAGCTGGCCGGCCGGCTGCTCGGCTACGAGCGGGTGGGGCTCGGCACCATGGTCGAGACCGTGCTCGGGCTGCGGCTGGAGAAGGGCCACTCGGCCGCCGACTGGTCCACCAGGCCGCTGCCCGAAGACTGGCTGCGCTACGCCGCGCTCGACGTGGAGGTGCTGGTCGAGCTCCGCGACGTGCTGCACGCCGAGCTGGAGGAGAGCGGCAAGCTGGAGTGGGCGCGCGAGGAGTTCGCCGCCGTGCTCGACACACCGCCGGCCACGCCCCGCTCCGACCCGTGGCGGCGCACCTCGGGCATCCACAAGGTGCGCAACGTGCGGGCCCTGGCCATCGTCCGCGAGCTGTGGACGATGCGCGACCGGATCGCCCGCGAGAGCGACCTGGCGCCGGGCCGGGTGCTGCCCGACTCCGCGATCGTCGCCGCCGCCCTCGACGTCCCGCGCACCAAGAAGGCCCTCACCGAGATCTCGGCGTTCACCGGGCGCAGCGCGCGCAGGCACATGAGCGACTGGCTGAGCGCGGTGGGCCGGGCACGCGGCCTGCCCGACAGCGAGTTGCCGCAGCCCAGCACCCCCGGCGACGGGCCGCCACCGGCCAACCGCTGGGCCGACCGTGATCCCGCCGCGGCCAAGCGGCTCGGTGCCGCCCGCGCCGTGGTGGCCGCGCTCGCCGACGAGCACCGCATGCCGACGGAGAACCTCCTGCAGCCCGACGCGGTGCGCCGGCTCACCTGGGAGCCCCCCGGGGAGATCACCGACGAGAGCGTGACCGAGCGGCTGCGCGCGCTCGGCGCCCGCGAGTGGCAGGTCTCGCTCACCGCCCATCCGCTCGCCAAGGCCCTGGCCAGGCTGGAGACCAAGGGCGACCTTTAGGTACGGCCGGTAGGCACGGCCGGCGCACTTGACGCCTCCGGCGGCACAGCCTTACCTTTCCGGAAAGCGCTTTCCTTGAAAGGATCCTCATGAGCGTGCGCACCATCGGCGTCGTCATGAACGGCGTCACCGGACGGATGGGCCATCGCCAGCATCTGGTCAGGTCCGTCCTGGCCATCAACGAGCAGGGCGGTGTCACGCTCTCGGACGGCGAGCGGGTCGAGCTCCGGCCCGTCCTGGTCGGCCGGAATGCCGCCAAGCTCGGCCGCCTCGCCGCCGAGCACGGCATCGCCGGCCACACCACCGAGCTCGACGCCGCGCTCGCCGACGAGGACAACCTGATCTACTTCGACGCCCAGGTCACCTCGGCCAGGGTGAAGGCCGTGCTCAGCGCCATCGAGGCGGGCAAGCACGTCTACACCGAGAAGCCGACGGCCGAGTCGGTCGCCGAGGCGGTGGCGCTCGCCGAGGCCGCGGCGGCCAGAGGCGTCAAGAACGGAGTCGTGCAGGACAAGCTCTTCCTGCCGGGCCTGCTCAAGCTGAAGCGGCTGATCGACGGCGGCTTCTTCGGCCGGATCCTGTCGGTGCGCGGTGAGTTCGGCTACTGGGTGTTCGAGGGCGACTGGCAGGAGGCGCAGCGCCCGTCGTGGAACTACCGCGCCGGCGACGGCGGCGGCATCGTGCTCGACATGTTCCCGCACTGGCACTACGTGATGGAGAACCTGTTCGGCCGGGTCGAGGGGGTCTACGCCAAGGCCACGACGCACATCCCGGCACGCGCCGACGAGCGGGGCACGGCCTACGAGGCCACCGCCGACGACGCCGCGTACGCGATCTTCGAGCTGGAGGGCGGCGTGATCGCCCAGATCAACTCCTCCTGGACGGTCCGCGTCAATCGCGACGAGCTGGTGGAATTCCAGGTGGACGGCACGCACGGCAGCGCGGTCGCGGGGCTGCGCAACTGCCGGATCCAGCACCGGGCCGGCACGCCCAAGCCGGTCTGGAACCCCGACCTCCCGGTCACCGCGCGCTTCCGCGACGAGTGGCAGGAGGTGCCGGACAACGCCGAGTTCGACAACGGTTTCAAGATCCAGTGGGAGCTGTTCGTCCGGCACGTGCTGGAGGACGCGCCCTTCCCCAACGACTTCGCCTCCGGCGCGCGCGGCGTGCAGCTCGCCGAGCTGGGCCTGCGTTCCTCCGCCGAGGGCCGCCGGATCGAGGTGCCGCGGCTGTGATGATCGACCTGCCCGGCGGCGCGTACACGCTGCGCGAGCCCGTGACCTGGCCGGTGCCCGAAACGCCCGCCACCGGCCGCGTCTGCTACGCGGCCGCGCACGTGGTGGCCGACCCGCTCGGCGGCAACACGCCCGGCTCCCCCGCCACCCTCGACTGGGACGCCACCCTCCGCTTCCGCCGCCACCTGTGGTCGTACGGCCTGCGCGTGGCCGACGCCATGGACACCGCGCAGCGCAACATGGGCCTGGACTGGGCCGCGACGAGGGAGCTCATCGAGCGCAGCGCCCGCGAGGCCCGCGACTTCGGCGATCCCGCCACGCTGCTGGCCTGCGGCGCGGGCACCGATCACGCCCCCGGCGCGGCCGGCCTGGCCGCCATCACCGCCGCCTACGCCGAGCAGATCGACACCGTGCAGTCGGCCGGCGCCCAGGTGATCGTGATGGCCTCGCGCGAGCTGGCCCGGGTGGCGAGCGGGCCCGGCGACTACCACCGGGTGTACGGCAAGCTGCTCGGCCTGGCCGAGCGGCCGGTGATCCTGCACTGGCTCGGCGAGATGTTCGACCCGTCGCTGGCCGGATACTGGGGCTCGGCCGACGTGCCGGCGGCCACCGCGTCGTTCCTGGAGCTGATCCACGCCCACGCCCCGATGGTGGACGGGGTGAAGGTGTCGCTGCTGGACGAGGAGCACGAGGTGGGGCTGCGCGCGGCGTTGCCCCACGGGGTGCGGCTCTACACGGGCGACGACTTCAACTACCCGTCGCTGATCAGGTCGGGCTCGCACGCGCTGCTCGGCGTCTTCGACGCGATCGCCCCCGCGGCGGCGGCCGCGCTGCACGCGCTCGACGCCGCCGAGGCGGCGGACGACGAGGCGGGCCGCGACCGGCTGCTGGCCTCCTACGACGAGATCCTGGCGCCGACCGTGCGGCTGTCCCGCAAGCTGTTCGAGCCGCCGACCTACCACTACAAGACCGGCATCGTCTTCCTCGCCTGGCTGAACGGCCACCAGGACGCGTTCGCCATGGTGAACGGCGCCCAGTCGGCCCGCTCGCTGCGTCACCTGGCCAAGGTGTTCCGCCTGGCCGACCAGGCCGGGCTGCTGGCCGACCAGGAGCTGGCCGTGCGCCGGATGAGGGCGCTGCTGGCGGTGAACGGCCTGTGAGCCTGTCGCTCAACCAGTGGACGACCAGGCGATGGTCGGTGGCCGAGGCCGTGGACGGCTGCGTGCGGCACGAGCTGGCGGCCGTGGGCCTGTGGCGCGAGAAGGTGGCCGAGCAGGGGCTGGCCGAGACCGTCAGGCTGGTGCGCGAGGCGGGGCTGCGGGTGTCGTCGCTGTGCCGGGGCGGCTTCCTGACCGGGAGCGGGCCGCCCGGCGAGGAGGACCGTCGCGCCTTCGCGCGGGCTCTCGACGACAACCGGCGGGCCATCGACGAGGCGGCGGAGCTGGCGGCGGCCTGCCTGGTGATGGTGGTGGGCGGTCTTCCCGGCGTGCGGCCGGGCGAACCACTGCCCGCGAGCAGCGTCTCACACGAGCCGGCCGCGGACGGCTCCGCACCCGGCCCGCCCGGCTTCTCACGTGACCTGGCCGGGGCCCGCGAGCGGGTGGCCGAGGCGCTCGAGGTGCTCGCGCCCTACGCCGGCGAGCGGGGCGTCCGGCTGGCGCTGGAGCCGCTGCACCCGATCTACTGCCCGGATCGGGCCGTCCTGTCCACGCTGGGCCAGGCGCTCGACCTGTGCCTGGCCCACCCGCCGGAGCAGGTCGGCGTGGTCGTCGACACCTTCCACGTGTGGTGGGACCCGCGGTTGTTCGACGACCTCGCCCGGGCGGGCGGCCGGATCGCGTCCTACCAGGTGTGCGACTACCTGCACCCGCTGCCCGCCGACGCGCTGCTCGGGCGGGGCATGATGGGTGACGGGGTGATCGACTTCGGGCCGATCACCCGGGCCGTGACCGGGGCGGGCTACACCGGCGACGTGGAGGTGGAGATCTTCAACGCCGACGTCTGGGCCGCCGACCCCGACGAGGTGGTGGCCACGATGAAGGCCCGCTACGCCGCCCTGGTGCCGGTCGGCTGATCACGCCCCTGACGAAGGACGCGGATCGCCGCCGGCAACCCCGCCAGCGCCGCGGTGGCCCGCTCGGCCGGTTTCGTCTCACCGATGCCCCGTACTCTCCCGCGAGGGCGCCCGCGACCCGCTGCACACCTGGCTCCACCACAGGACCGCCGCACTCCACAAGGCTGAACGGGCAGCCGCTCTCGCCCCAGATTCGGCGCCGCTCAGACCTCGGCCGGTTCCTCCTCGACGGTGACGGTGCCCGCCGCGCCGTCGACCGTTGTCCTCTGGCCCGTGGTGATGCGCCGGGTGGCGTCGGGCACGCCGACCACGGCCGGGATGCCGTATTCGCGGGCCACCACCGCGCCGTGCGACATGGCGCCGCCCATCTCCATCACCAGCCCGCCGGCGGTGAGGAACAACGGTGTCCAGCCGGGGTCGGTGGACGGGCAGACCAGGATCTCGCCGGGTTCGAGGTGGGCGCCGACCGGGTCGAGCACCACTCGGGCGGGGCCGGTGACCGTGCCGGCCGAGGCCGCGGAGCCGGTCAGCGCGCCCTCAGCGGCCGGGGCCGACAGCGCCTCCGGCTCGGTGCCGTCGGAGAGCATGACCCGGGGCACGTGCCTGCGGCGGGTCTCCCGCTCGTAGCCGGCCCGCCGCTCTGCGACCAGGTCGTGCAGGTCGCCTCCGGACAGCGCGGCCCGGGCCTCCTCGATGGTCAGGAAGAACACGTCGTCGGCCGAGCCGAGCACGCCGGTGGCCGCCAGGTGCTCGCCGACGGCCAGCAGGCTGCGCCGCAGCCCGGCCAGGACCTGCACCAGGTAGAACTTGGGCAGCTCGCGCAGTCCCGCGTACGTCCTGGTGCGGCGCAGCGCGAAGCGGGTGAGCGCGGCCCGCAGCCGGCCCCGGCGCCGGGCCCGGGCGACGATCGCGGCCATGGCCACGTCCGCCTCGGCGGCTCCCCTGGCGAAGAGCGCGTCGGGGGTGAGGTCGCCGGCGTCCATGCGCAGGTAGTTGGCCAGGACGCCGAGCAGGTGGGCGGGGTCGTCCGACCAGCGCGGCAGGCCGAGGTCGATCTCGGCGACGCCGCGGTGGCCGTAGGTGCCGAGGAAGCGGGCGATGCCCTGCTGGGCTTTCGGCGGCAGCTCGCCCGCGTGGTAGAGGCGCACCAGCTCGCCGACCGGGTGGCGGCGGAAGGGCTCCGGCTCGATGCGGCCGGCCAGGGCCCAGAGCTCCAGGTCCATCTCGGTGGTCGGGTTGTGCGGGAGGCTGCGGAGCACGTCCTGCATCTCGCCGAGGGGCAGGCCGGACAGCCGCGAGGCCAGCCCGAACAGGCCGTAGCCGGTGATCACGATCGGCATGATCGAGATGATCCGCGGGAACGTGCCGCCGAGCACCCGCTCCACGTGGTCGAGGCGCTGCGCGGGCGTCGCCCCGTCGGGCACGCGCAGCCGCCCGTCCAGCCGCTCGCCCACCTCGCGGGTGTAGGCGAGGGCGCGGCCCGGCCTGGTCAGCGCCTGGAACACGCGGGCCGGGGCGTGCACCCGGCGGGCGAAGCGCGTGACACCCCGCAGGACCGGCCGGCGCGCGGTGTGCGTGACCGACAGGCGGGGATCCTCGACGAGCCGCTCCAGCACGGTCGCGGTGCGGGCCTCGCCCACGGTCAGGACGCGGGGCAGGATCACCCGCCCGGCCCGGCTGCGCACGGCCGTGGTGAGGTCGATCCACAGCCGCTGGCCCGAGACCGCCAGGAAGGGCGGCCCGTCGCGCCGGTCGGCCGGGCCGTAGCCGAACAGCCCGGCGGCTCCGGAGGCGAGCAGCCGGAACGCCGAGAGCCCCATCGGCGTGAGCGGGCCCATGACGCCCTGGACGACGTTGACCGAGAAGTAGACCCGCAGGCCGTCGCGCGAGGTCTCGGGAAGCGGGTAGAGCGTGGTGATCGGCCGGGCCTGGGTGAGCCAGAGCGTGCCGTCGCCGCCGATGGCCCACTCGGTGTCCTGCGGCGCGCCGTAGTGGTCCTCGACGCGGACGCCCAGCGCGGCCAGCTCGCGCGCCTGGGCGTCGGTCAGGCACAGGCAGCCGGGTGCCGTCTCGACGCGTTCGGTGCCGCCGCCCGGCAGGGAGTGGACGGCCAGCCGTTTGTCGCCCTCGTGCCGTAGCAGGATCTCGCCGGTGGCCGAGTCGACGACGAACCGGTCGGGGTTGACCGCGCCCGAGACCACGGCCTCGCCCAGCCCCGGGGCGGCGTCGATGACGGCCTCGCGCCTGCGGCCCGTCACCGGGTTGGCGGTGAACATCACCCCGGCCACCCGCGCGTCGACCATCACCTGGACGACGACCGCGAGCCGTACGGAGGCGTGGTCGATGCCGTTCGCGTCGCGGTAGGCGACGGCCCGGTCGGTCCACAGTGAGGCCCAGCAGCGGCGCACGGCGTCGAGCACCGCGTCGGGACCGACGACGTTGAGGTAGGTGTCCTGCTGCCCGGCGAAGCTGGCGAACGGCAGGTCCTCGGCCGTGGCCGAGGAGCGCACCGCGACCGGCACGCCGTCGCCGAGCCGGGCGTGGAACTCCCGCACGGTCTTGGCCACCGCCTCGGGCACGGGCGTCTCCAGGAGTCGTGTCCTGGCAGCCCCGGCCAGCCCGGGCCCGCCCACGGCGATGATCGGGTCGAGCCTCGCCGCCTCGGCGACCTGGCGGTAGGCCTCGGTGGTCAGCACCCAGCCCCCGGGGACCGGAAGCCCGGCCCTGGTCAGCTCGCCGAGGTTGGCCGCCTTGCCGCCCACCTCGGGGAGCATCCCGGCGTGGATCTCGGAGAACTCCAGTGCTGTGTCCATCGGCCGCTCTCCCGTGTTCAGCGTCTCGTCACGAGTCTCACGCTTCGCACGCCAGAATTCAACACATGGTGAAAAATTGCTCAGAACCGTAGCGGCGTGCCGTCGAGATCCCACGCGGGGTCGGGTTCGATGCCCAGGCCGGCCAGAGCCGTGGGGGCCACGTCGACCAGCCTCGGCTCGCCGAGCGACCCCCCGCCCAGATCCTCGCCCAGCCGGCCGGCGATCACGAACACCGTGCGCTCCTCGTCGGAGACGCCGCCGTGACCGCCCTCGTCGACGTGACCGTGGTCGGTCGTGACCAGCACCGTCCAGCGTTCGCGAGGGTAGGACGGCCGCGCGCGGACGGTGTCGAGCAGGCGGCCGAGGTAGGTGTCCTGGAGCAGGAGCGCCTCGGTGTATTCGGGGCAGAGCGGGCCGAGCTCATGGGCCACCTCGTCGGTGTCGCCCAGATAGACGAACGCCAGGTCGGGGCCCTCGCCGGCCAGGTGGGCGGCGGCGGCCTCGGACACCCGCCGGTCACCGGCGTGGAAGGTGATGGCGTAGCCGTCGACCACGAAGCGGGTGTCGAGGGCCGGGCCGAAGGCGCCGTGGTCGGCCAGCGCGGCCCAGGAGAAGAAGGCCGAGGTCACCAGGTCGGGGCGGAGGGACTTGGCCCGGGTTAAGAAGTCCGGATATTTCGCGAACTGGGCTCCGGTGAACCCGTTGTCCACGACGCCATGCTTGTCGGGCCACACCCCGGTCGCGATCGACGACCACCCCGGTCCGGAGTCGGTGCGCGCCCTGATCACCCGGACGTCGTCCTGGATGTCGCCCTCTGACGTGGCGGACTCCGGGACGATCTCGCCCGGCGACTCGGTGCGCGGGGCTCCGGCCTCGCCGTACGGGAGCGTGCTGGTGCCGTACAGGCCCGAGGACATCAGCGCGCCGAGCACCGGCGGGCGCAGGGCGGCGAGGCGGTCGAAGCGCAGGCCGTCCATACCGACGACGAGCACCTTGTCGATCATGCGGATTCCCTCCCGTAACGTCGCACCCAGGCGGCGGCGCCGGGCAGGATCTCCTCGACCGGAGCCACCCCCGGATACCAGGTGCGCTCCCATTCGAGCGAGACCCACCCGTCGTAGCCGGCCTCGCGCAGCAGTGTCCCGCACTCCTCCAGCGGCACCGAACCGGCCCCCATGGGCACGGGCGTGCTGTCGCCGGCCGAGACCGCGTCCTTGATCTGCACGTAGGCGAGCCAGGGGCGGAGCGCGGCGAGCGTGGCGGCGGGCGGCTCGCCGTTGCGCCAGGGATGCAGCAGGTCCCAGAGCGCGCCGGTGGTCTCGGGGACGCCCGCCGCGCCGAGCAGGCTCGCCACGGCCGCGCCGGTGGCCATGCGGTCGTGCGTCTCCACGAGCACCCGTACGCCGAGCTCGGCGGCCGGCGCCGAGACGGCCCTCAGCCTGCGCGCCCCGACGGCCGGGTCGTCGCCGCGCGGGAAGACCCGCACGCCGGGCGCCCCGAGCTGGGCGGCCAGCGCCAGGTCGGCGAGCAGCGCGTCGACGACGGGCTCGTCCGGGCCCGGCTCGCACACCCCGACATAGCCGGCCAGTGCCGCGACCTCCAGACCGGCGTCCGCCACCCGCGCCCGCACCGAGCGCCGCTCGTCGCGGCCGAGCCCCCGGTGCACGCCGGTGTCGGGGTGCAGGCGGAGTTCGAGGCCGTGGCATCCGTGCCCGGCCGCCACCTCGATCGCCCGGTCGAGCCCCTCACCCGGCATGCCGAGCGTGCTGAGCGCCAGCCTCACCGTGCCTCCAAGGTCGTCAGCGGATGTCCCGCACGCTCTCGCGCAGCACGACCTCTCCGGCGACGTGCTCCACCACCGGCGTCTCCCCCGCGCCCAGCGCGAGCTCCAGCGCCCGCGCGCCGAGATCCGTCAACGGCAGGCGCACGGTGGTCAGCGCCGGCACCTGGTCGCGCAGGGTGGCGATGTCGTCGAACCCCGCCACCGAGACGTCCTCCGGCACCCGGACGCCCCGCTCCCGGTAGGCGGCCAGCGCGCCCACGGCCATCACGTCGTTGACCGCGAACACGCAGGTCGCCTCGCCCGTCTCGGCCACCGCCGCGTGGCCGCCGTCGCGGTCGAAGGCGCCGTGGACGACACGCGGCTCGGGCAGCCCGAGCTCCCGGATCGCCGTGACGAACCCGGCGCACCGGTCGCGGGCGGTCATCAGCTGCGGGGGCCCGGCGAGCACGGCGAACCGGGTGTGGCCGAGCCCGGCCAGCGCGCGGGCCAGCGCCGCGGCGCCCTCCCGGTTGGCGGGGGCCACGGTGTCGACGCCCAGCAGGGGCTGGCCCACGCAGGCCACCCGGCCCCCGCCGGCCAGGTAGCGCCGCAGCTCGCCGCGGAGCCGCCCGGTCACCTCGGGATCGTCGACCCGCGACCCGGCCAGCAGCACGGCCCGCACGCGCTGGGCGGCGAGCGTCGCCACGTAGGCGATCTCCTGCTCGGGGTCGCGGTGCGTGGTGCCCACCATGACGAGCAGCCCCTCGCCGGCCGCCGTGCGCATGGCGCCGTCGGCCAGCGCGGCGAAGTAGGGGTCGGTCAGGTCGTGGACGACGATGCCGATGACGTTGCTCGCGCCCCGGGCCAGTGTCTGGGCCGCCAGGTTGGCGCGGTAGCCCAGCTCGCCGGCGGCCCGCTCGACCCGCGCCCGCAGGTCGGCCCCCACCTGGCGGGTGCTGCCGTTGAGCACCCGCGAGGCGGTCGCGAGCGAGACACCCGCCTGCTTGGCGACGTCTTCCAGCGTGACCACGACACCTCCCGGAAAGCGATTTCCCAGTGTGCCCGACCGGCACCCGGGTCCGCATCCTCGCATGCCGCGTCAGTCCGGGGACAGGACACCCCGGAGAACGGGCGCCTCGCCGTCACGTCCAGGGGAACAGGATGTCGAACAGGTTCTTCTTGGTCTCCGTCGGGGCCGGCTCGGGCACCGTCTCGGGCTCCTGCGTCGCCACCCTGGTCGGCTTCTCACCGGCCGGCTCCTCGACGCCCTTCGGCTCCCCCTTCAGGTCGGTGTCAGCCGGCTCCTGGGTGGCCCGCCTGCTCGGACGGACCGTCGGCTCGCCGACGCGGCCGGTGGGCGTGACGCGCGGCGTGGCCGTACGCGTCGGCCGGACCCTCGTGGCGGTCGGCGTCGGCACCACGGTCTCCGACACGGTCGGGTCCGGCGTGACCGACTCCGCGGGCTCGGGCGACGCCTCGTCCGTGTCATCCGGGACGGGGGACTCCGCGGGCGCGCTCACCTCACCGGCGCTCGCGCATCGCGCGCCCGCGCACGGGTCGTCGGACGACACGTCGTTCAGCATCCAGCCGCCCCCGGCGCCGAACACGACGACCGCCGCGGCGCTCACCAGCAGCACCTTGGTACGGCGGCGCACCTCCCGCCGGCCGTCGTCCTCCTCGTCGGCCCCCGTCCACCCGGAGCCCAGGAACCCCCGCCGCGACTCGTCGTACGAGGCCTCATAGCCCTTGTCGAGCGGCAGGTAGCCATCCTCCCCTGACGCCGCCACACCCCCCTCACCTTGACCATGACCATCGAGTTCGCCTCCGGCCTGACCGCCGGCATGATCGCCGACCTCGCCTTCGGCATGACTGCCGACCTCACCTTCGCCAAGCCCTTCGCCAAGCCCTTCGCCAAGCGCTTCGCCCTTGTCCGGCGGAAGAATGTAGGTCTCATTCCCGGTGACCTGGATGGCCGGTTGCTCGTCGGTGTCGTCGGTGCTCCAGCGCGGGGACAGCACATCGCCGGTCATATCGGGGTTCAACGACCTGCCCTGTCCATCCTCATACGGCCTGTCGTTCTCGTCGCGAGCCACGGTGTACCTCTCTAGTACGAATACGGACCGCAACCCTTCATAACAGAATTAACATCACTTTGTCCGGGAATTTCACTCGTTTCGCTAAGATTACGTTCCGTAACATTGGCCCCAAGAGAGGCACTCAGAGGCCGTCGACCAACGCGTCCAGCGCCGCCTTGAGGCGTTCGAGGCTCACCCCGCACGAGCGCGTCCGATAGGCGACCAGCGGCGCGGCGAGCGGCGCCAGCAGCGCGTCGGCCAGGCAGAAGGCGTCGGCGCCCGGCTTCACCTGGGCGATCAGCATGGCCAGATGCCCGTGGTAGGCCGTGTAGGCGCCGCCGAAGCGGGACATCGAGGAGGCGGCGTCCGCCATGAGCAGCAGGTCGAGCTGCGCCACCGTCCGGTCGGCCAGCGCACTCAGGAACGCCCGGACACGCTCCCTCGGCTCGGCGCCCGGCCCGAGGGGCGGCGGCCCCTCGATGAACGCCGACTGGAACTCGCGCTCCCGCTGGTCGATGAGCGCGTAGGCCAGTCCGGACCGGTCTCCGAACCGGCGGTAGAGGGTGCCGACCCCCACCCCGGCCGCCGCGGCTACCTCGGCCATCGACAGCCCCTGCACGCCGCGCTCCGCCACGATGCCGGCCGCCGCGGCGAGGATCTTCGCCCGGTTGCGTGCCGCGTCGGTCCGCTCGCGTTTCACATCCATATCCTCGCACCCGCTTGCAACCGGAATCAGTTCCGTTTATCTTCTAATCGGAACTGATTCCGCTTATTGGAGGATCCATGACACGCAGGGTCGCCCTCGTCACCGGAGGCAGCAGAGGGATCGGCGCCGCCATCGCGCGGCGCCTGGCAGGTGACGGCCTCGACGTGGCCATCACCTACGTGAAAGCGGCCGACCGGGCGGCCGAGGTGGTCAAGGAGATCGAGGCCGCGGGTGGGCGGGGGCTGAGCCTGCGCGCCGAGGCGGCCGACGCCGCGGCGCTGGTCGAAGCCGTCGAGCACACGGCCGGAGAGCTGGGCAGGCTCGACGTGCTGGTCAGCAACGCGGGCATCGCCTCCCCCGGCCCGCTGGACGGCGTGACGCTGGAAGAGGTGGACCACACCCTGGCCGTGCACGCCCGGGCCGCGTTCGTACTGGCCCAGGCCGCCGCCCGGCACCTGCGGGAGGGAGGCAGGATCATCAACATCGGCAGCAACCTGGCCGAGCACGTCCCACACCCCGGCTGGACCGTCTACGCGATGAGCAAGTCGGCGCTGATCGGCCTCACCAAGGGCCTGGCCCGCGACCTGGGGCCGCGCGGCATCACCGTCAACCTGGTCCATCCCGGCTCCACCGACACCGACATGAACCCGGCCGACAGCCCGTGGGCCGACGCCGAGCGCGAGCTCACGGCCCTGGGCCGCTACTGCTCGCCTGAGGACATCGCCGCCACGGTGGCCCATCTGGCCGGAGAGGGCGGACGCAACATCACCGGCGCCTCGTTCGCGGTGGACGCCGGCGTCACCGCCTAGAGAGCCGCGCCCAGCCCGCACGTGGCCGGAAAGCATGGGCTTCAGCTACGGCGATCAGACACCACGAGCCCGCGCAAAGGCTTCAGCATCGGCGGCGGCCACAAGACCGGCGCTCAGCCCGTACTGCGGCGGTCAAGCCAGGACGCCCACCCGCCTCCGCGGACCGAACAGCACAACACCCCACGAACAGCCAGCACCATCAACCAGACCAGCACAAAGTCCGCACCCTAGTTACTGACGAGTAGCATAGGCTCGACAGCTGTCCAGCAACGAGGAGCGAATCCCGTGCCTTCCTCTCGTGACGTCGTGTTCGTCGACGGCGTTCGCACGCCTTTCGGCCGGTCAGGGCCCAAGGGACTGTATGCGGAGACCCGCGCAGACGATCTGGTCGTGCGGGTCATCCGCGAGCTGATCCGGCGCAATCCCGGCCTGCCTCCCGAGCGGGTGGACGAGGTCGCCATCGCCGCGACCACCCAGATCGGCGACCAGGGCCTGACCATCGGCCGCTCGGCCGCGGTGCTGGCCGGGCTGCCCAAGACGGTGCCCGGCTACGCGATCGACCGCATGTGCGCGGGCGCGATGACGGCGGTCACCACGGTCGCGGGCGGCATCGCGTTCGGCGCCTACGACGTGGCGATCGCGGGCGGCGTCGAGCACATGGGCCGCCACCCGATGGGCGAGGGCGTCGACCCCAACCCGAGGTTCCTGTCCGAGAAGCTCGTCGACCCGAGCGCGCTGGTCATGGGCATGACGGCGGAGAACCTGCACGACCGCTACCCCTCGATCACCAAGGATCGCGCGGACGCCTACGCGGCGCTGTCGCAGGAGAAGGTGGCCAAGGCCTACGCCGACGGCAAGATCCAGCCCGACCTGGTGCCGACCGCGATCAGGACGGCCGAGCAGGGCTGGGGCCTGGCGACCGAGGACGAGGGCCCCCGGCCCGGCACCACCGTCGAAGGGCTGAGCGGGCTCAAGACGCCGTTCCGCCCGCACGGCAACGTCACGGCCGGCAACGCCTCCGGCGTCAACGACGGCGCCACGGGTTGCGTCATGGCCGCCCGCGAGGTCGCGGAGGAGCTGGGTCTGGCGCCCAGGATGCGGCTGGTGTCGTACTCCTTCGCGGGGGTCGATCCCGAGGTCATGGGGGTCGGCCCGATCCCGTCCACCGAGCGGGCGCTGCGGCTGGCGGGCCTGGAGATCTCCGACATCGGGCTGTTCGAGATCAACGAGGCGTTCGCCGTACAGGTGCTGGCCTTCCTGGAGCACTTCGGCCTCGCCGACGACGACCCCCGCGTGAACCTTTACGGCGGCGCGATCGCGTTCGGCCACCCGCTGGCCTCCTCGGGCGTGCGGCTGATGACGCAACTGGCGCGCCAGTTCGGCGAGCGCCCGGACGTGCGCTACGGCATCACCACCATGTGCGTCGGCATGGGCATGGGCGGGACCGTCATCTGGGAGAACCTGGCATGAGCGAGCACCACGATTCGGAAGAACTCGGGATGAACAACCTCAACACCTGGCGCACGCTGCTGACCAAGCGCAACACGGACGAGGAGGTCGTCACCAAGGCCCTGGTGCGCGACGTGCGCCTGCCCGGCGGCGCCGGCACGATGGCGCTGATCACGCTCGACAACGGCTTCGACCACACCAAGCCCAACACGTTCGGACCGCTCGGGCTCTTCGCGCTGAACGGGGCGCTGTCGGAGATCGAGGCCCGCACCGACCTGGTCGCGGTGGGCGTCACGGGCAAGCCGTTCATCTTCGCCGTGGGCGCCGACCTCAAGGGCGCGTCCGCCCTGAGCTCGCGCGAGGAGGCGCTGGCGATCGGCGGCCTGGGACACCACGTGTTCCGCCGGCTGGGCGAGCTGCCGATCCCGTCGTTCGCGTTCGTCAACGGCGCGGCCATGGGCGGCGGGCTGGAGATCGCGCTGCACTGCACGTACCGGACGATCTCCTCGGGGGTGCCGGCGGTGGCGCTGCCCGAGTGCTTCCTCGGCCTGGTCCCCGGCTGGGGCGGCACGCAGCTGCTTCCCCGCCTGATCGGCCCGGCCGGGGCGATCAAGCTGATCATCGAGAACCCGCTGGCGCAGAACCGCGTGATCGACGGAGCCCGGGCCTTCGAGCTGGGCGTCGCCGACGCGATGTTCGAGCCGGCCGACTTCCTGGAGGAGTCGCTGCGCTGGGCGGCCCGGGTGCTGCAGGGCGAGGAGACGGTCTCCCGGCCGGACCATGCCGCCGCCGACTGGGACAAGCCGATCGCCGACGCGCGTTTCCTGGTCGACATGAAGCTGCGCGGCGCCTCGCCCGCGCCCTACCGGGCGCTCGACCTCGTCTCCCTGGCCCGTACGTCCTCGCGGGACGAGGGCTTCGCGGCCGAGGACGAGGCGCTGGCCGACCTGCTGATGGGCGACGAGTTGCGGGCCGGGCTCTACTCCTTCGACCTGGTGCAGCGGCGGGCCAAGCGGCCGGCGGGCGCCCCCGACCGGTCGCTGGCCCGTAAGGTCACCAAGGTCGGCGTGGTGGGCGCGGGCCTGATGGCCTCGCAGATGGCGCTGCTGTTCGCCCGCCGCCTGGAGGTGCCGGTCGTGCTGACCGACCTCGACCAGGCCAGGCTGGACAAGGGCGTCGGGTACGCGCACGCCGAGATCGACAAGCTGCTGGCCAGGGGCCGGGTCTCGGCCGACAAGGCCAACCGGCTCAAGGCCCTGGTGACCGGTTCGCTGACCAAGGACGCGTTCGCCGACGCCGATTTCGTCATCGAGGCCGTGTTCGAGGATCTGGCCGTCAAGAAGCAGGTGTTCGCCGAGGTCGAGGCGGTGGTCTCGGCCGAGTGCACGCTGGCGACCAACACCTCGTCGCTCTCGCTGACGGAGATGGGCTCGGATCTGAAGCACCCGGAGCGGCTGGTCGGGTTCCACTTCTTCAACCCGGTGGCCGTGATGCCGCTGCTGGAGATCGTCAAGGGCGGCTCGACGGACGACGCGACGCTGGCCACGGCGTTCGCCGTCGGCAGGTCGCTGAAGAAGTCGTCGGTGCTGGTCAAGGACGCGCCGGCGTTCGTGGTCAACCGGCTGCTCACCCGCTTCATGGGCGAGGTCATCGCCGCGGTCGACGAGGGCACGCCGCTGGAGACGGCCGAGCACGCGCTGGACGATCTCGGGCTGCCGATGACGCCGTTCGCGCTGCTGCAGCTGGTGGGCCCGGCCGTCGGTCTGCACGTGGCCGAGACGCTGCACGAGGCGTTCCCCGACCGCTTCGGCGTGTCGGAGAACATGGCCAAGCTGGTCGCCTCCGGCAAGCCCGGCGTGTACGCGCCGGACTTCTCGCTCGACCCCGAGGCGGTGGCCCTGTTCGCGGGCGGCGCCTCGCCGTCCTCCGCGGCGGAGGTACGGCGGCGCGTGCTGGAGGCGCTGGCCGAGGAGATCCGCGTCATGCTGGACGAGGGCGTCGTCGCCGCCGCCCAGGACATCGACCTGTGCATGATCCTGGGCGCGGGCTGGCCGTTCCACCTGGGCGGCGTCACGCCGTTCCTGGACCGGTCCGGTTTCGCCCGTCCGCGGTTCCTGGAACCCGGCGTGGCGTCGCTGCCCGCCTGATCCGCCGAGGGGACCCGCGTGAGCGGGTCCCCTTTTCATCGTCCTTTGCCCGGCGGCTGATCACGTGGCGTAATCGAGGATCGCTCCAAGGCCGCTGTCGAGCAGCCGGCGGGTACGTCCTGCGCCATGCACATCGTGAACAAGCTGCTACTCACCGCAGCGATCAGCATTCCAGCGCTCGGGGGCGCGGGCGCCGCCTCGGCGTTCGCCACCGTGCCGGCCACGGCCGACCATCACGCCCGGTCGATCCTGACGATCACGGTCACGGAGGAGAACGGGTGGTCGCGGGTCTACCGGCTCACCTGCGACCCCGACGGTGGCAACCATCCCGACCCGGCCGCGGCCTGCGACGCGCTGAGAAGCGTCGGCGGCCACCTCTCGCGGTTGCGCCGGCCGAACCCGATCTGCACCCGGGAGTACGCCCCGACCAAGGTGTCGGTCAAGGGCAGCTGGCGCGGCAGGAACCTGTCCTTCAGCGGCTCCTACCCCAACAGCTGCCTGGCCCGGGCGGCTGTTGGAGCGGTTTACCCGGCACGCCCGATGTGACCGCGTGTGGGGGCGGGAACCGTCCCGCCCCCACGCCCCCGGCTATCGGCCGGCGTCCAGTGTCGCCACCCGGCTGTGGCGGTGGCCGTAGGTGAAGTAGAGGACCGCCCCGATGAGCATCCACACCACGAACCTCAGCCAGGTCTCGACCGGCAGGTTGATCATCAGGTAGAGGCAGGCCAGCACCGACAGGATCGGCAGCAGCGGCACCATCGGCGTGCGGAAGGAGCGCGGCAGGTCGGGCCGGGTGCGGCGGAGGATGATCACCCCGGCCGACACCACCACGAACGCGAACAGGGTGCCGATGTTGACCAGTTCGGCCAGCGCCCCGAGCGAGATGAAGCCGGACAGCAGGGCCGACACCACGCCGATGATCACGGTGAGCCGGGCCGGCGTGCCGAACCTCGGGTGCACCTTGGCCAGCGGGCGCGGCAGCAGCCCGTCGCGGCACATCGCGAACAGCACCCGGCTCTGGCCGAGCATGAGGATCATCACCACGGTGGTGAGGCCGGCGATCGCGCCGATGCTGATGAGCGTGGCCGCCCACGTCTGGCCGACCGCGGTGAAGGCGTCGGCGAGCGGAGCCGCGGTGCTCAGCTCGCGGTAGTTCTGCATGCCCACCACGACCAGCGAGACCGCGACGTACAGGATGGTGCAGATCGTCAGTGACCCGATGATCCCGCGCGGCAGGTCGCGCTGCGGATCGACGGTCTCCTCGGCGGCGGTGGCCACGATGTCGAACCCGATGAACGCGAAGAAGACGATCGCCGCGGCGGAGAAGATGCCGATCACGCCGAAGGCGACGGGCGTGACGCCGAACAGCACCTGGATCAGCGGCGCCTTCAGCCCGGCGACCTGTTCGGTGGGCACCGGGGCGGGGATGAACGGCGTGTAGTTGACCGCCTTGACGAAGAACAGCCCGGCCACGATGACCAGCAGGATCACCGCCACCTTGATGGTCACGATGACCAGGTTGACCCGGGAGGACAGCTTGATGCCGGCCACCAGGATCGCGGTCAGGATCAGCACCACGGCCATCGCGGGCAGGTTCACCACGGCGCCCTCGCCCGCGATCGTCGCGGGCAGCTCGAGGCCGAGCGAGGACAGCAGCGAGGCGAAGTATCCCGACCAGCCGACCGCGACCACCGCGGCGGCCAGGGCCATCTCCAGCATCAGGTCCCAGCCGATGATCCAGGCGGGGAACTCACCGAGGGTGGCGAAGGAGAAGGTGTAGGCGGAGCCGGCGACCGGGATCGTGGAGGCGAGCTCGGCATAGCACAGCGCCGCGAGCCCGCAGACGACCGCCGCGACGATGAAGGACAGGGCCACGGCGGGTCCGGCCGTCTCCTTGGCCACCTGCCCGGTCAGCACGAAGATGCCGGTGCCGACGATCACACCGATGCCGAAGACCGTGAGGTCGACGGCGGTCAGACGCTTGCGCAGCCGATGTTCGGGGGCCTCCGTGTCGCTGATCGACTGCTCGACATTCTTGGTGCGAAGGATGTTCACGATCTCCGACCTTCCCTGACCGCAGGCGGTCATGCACGCTCCCGCCGAGAGGGGATCGTGCCGGGTGGTGATCGTCGCGGTGACCGTCGCGGTGACCGTCGCGGTGACCGTCGCGGTGACCGTCGCGGTGACCGTCGCGGTGACCGGGTCCCCGCCGAGGCGGGGACCCGGTCAGGCGGGGCCCGGTCAGGCGCGGGCGGACGAGCTCTCGATCGGATTGCTCCGCTTCGCGACCGCCTCGGTGATCTCGCGGGCGAGGTCCTGGGCGGTCAGCCCGATGTGGCCGAGGATCGCGGCCCGCTTGGCGTGGTCGAGGAAACGCTGCGGGATGCCGTAGGTGCGCACGGGCACGTCGACGTCGGCGTCGCGCAGCAGCCGGGCCACCGCGTCGCCGACGCCGCCGACGC
This sequence comes from Nonomuraea sp. NPDC048916, assembly GCF_040649575.1. Taxonomy (NCBI): domain Bacteria; kingdom Bacillati; phylum Actinomycetota; class Actinomycetes; order Streptosporangiales; family Streptosporangiaceae; genus Nonomuraea; species Nonomuraea sp. NPDC048916. The sequence continues at coordinate 170,893 of NZ_JBEZFS010000002.1, read as the reverse complement.
GGCCGTTGTCCTCGACGACGGCGACCAGTTTGTGGGCGCCCGCCGCGAGCACGAGGGCCTCGTCGAGCGGCTTGACCCAGCGCGGGTCGACCACGGTGGCCGAGATGCCCTGGGCGTCGAGCAGGACCGCGGCGTCCATGCAGACCTGGGCCATCGGGCCGACGCCGACCAGCAGCACGTCGGGGTCGGCGGCGCGCAGCACGTCCATCTCGCCCAGTTTGCCGACGGCCTCGATCGACTCGGCGACGGGGCCTTTGGGGAAGCGCAGCACGGTGGGCCCGTCGGAGACGGTCACGGCCTCGCCGAGCAGCTCGGCGAGGCGCTCGCCGTCGCGCGGCACCGCGATCCGCAGGCCGGGCACGACCTGTAGGATCGACAGATCCCACATGCCGTTGTGGCTGGCGCCGTCGTCGCCGGTGACGCCCGCCCGGTCGAGCACCACGGTGACCGGCAGCCGGTGCAGGGCCACGTCCATGAGCAGCTGGTCGAAGGCGCGGTTGAGGAAGGTCGCGTAGACGGCGACGACCGGGTGCATGCCGCCGAGGGCCAGCCCGGCCGCGCTGGTCAGGGCGTGCTGCTCGGCGATGCCGACGTCGTAGATGCGGTCGGGGTAGGCGTCGGCGAAGGCGGCCAGGCCGGTCGGGTGGAGCATGGCCGCGGTGATCGCGACCAGGTCCTCGCGCTCCTTGCCCAGCCTGACGAGCTCCTCGCTGAACACGTTGGTCCAGATGCGGCCCTTGGGCTTCTCGGCGCCGGTGGCCCGGTCGAACGCGCCGGGCGAGTGGAACTGGTCTTCGTCGTGCTCCTCGGCCGGGGTGTAGCCGCGGCCCTTCTGGGTGAGGGCGTGGACGATGACCGGGCCGCGGAAGTGGCGGGCCTTGCGCAGGGCCGCCTCCATGGCCTGCTCGTCGTGGCCGTCGATCGGGCCGACGTATTTGAGGCCGAGGTCCTCGAACATGGCCTGCGGGGCCAGGACGTCCTTGACGCCCTTCTTGAAGCCGTGGAGCGCGTCGTAGAGGAGGGGAACGTTCCCGATCTTGTCTTTGACGTACTCGAGCAGGTCCTCGTAGCGGCGGGTGACCCGCAGGTTGGACAGGTGGGAGGCGAGCCCGCCGATCGTCGGCGAGTAGGAGCGGCCGTTGTCGTTGACCACGATGACGACCGGCAGGTCCTTGGCGGCGGCGATGTTGTTGAGCGCCTCCCAGGCCATGCCGCCGGTGAGCGCGCCGTCGCCGATCACCGCGACCACCGTGCGGTCGCGCTCGCCGCGCAGCTTGAACGCCTTGGCCAGGCCGTCGGCGTAGGACAGCGCAGTGGAGGCGTGGGAGTTTTCGACGAGGTCGTGCTCGGACTCGGCCTGGCTCGGGTAGCCGGACAGGCCGCCCTCCTGCTTGAGCGCCTCGAAGCCGGGGGCCCGGCCGGTGAGCAGCTTGTGCACGTAGGCCTGGTGGCCGGTGTCCCAGACGACGGGGTCGCGGGGCGAGTCGAAGACCCGGTGGATCGCGATCGTCAGCTCCACGACGCCCAGGTTGGGCCCCAGATGCCCGCCCAGGCGGGCGCACACGTCGACGAGCAGGTCACGGATCTCCCCCGCCAGCCTCGGCAGCTCCTCGACATCGAGCCGTTTTACGTCGTGCGGTCCCTCAACCGAGCCCAGCAACCCGCTCACGGATGCGATCCCCTCTGCTCCTGTACGCCAACGGATCGAGTCTAGTTCGTGGTCGTCACGCTGACTCCATCGAGTCAAATACGCCCACATTTGCACGATCTTGACCTAGTCTTTCACTCATTATGAACACTCTCCCCATGAAGACTCTGACGACTCTCGTGGCTGCCGGCGCGGTGATCGGGCTGGCGGGCACGGGCACGGCGTCAGCCGCTACAAAGGGCGTTACGACGACCGTCAGTCAGGCTCAACAGCAGGTCACCGCCCCGCCCCGGGGCAAGGCGGCGGCGACCGCCAACCCCTTGTACAAAACCGGCCGGCTGGCCGGGTCCAACTGCGCTCCCGGCTCGCTGCCGCGCGGCAGCACCGCCGCCTACAAGCGCTTCCTGACTCGGGTGACCAGTTGCCTGAACCGGTCCTGGGCCACCCAGTTCCGCAAGGCGGGCCTGTCGTTCAGCAAGCCGCGGCTGCGCATCATCACCAAGAAGGTGCGCACGCCCTGCGGTCCCTGGAGCGCGGGCGCCGACGGCGTCTACTGCTCCGCCGACCGCACGATGTACATGCTCATCACCAAGACGCAGCTGCGTAACCCGTACCCGCTGGGCATCACCCGCCTGATGGCCCACGAGTACGGTCACCACGTCCAGCAGATGTCCGGCATCTGGAACTACTACTGGACCGCCAGGAACAGCACCGGCCGGTCGGGCCAGCTGCAGCTCTCACGCCGTTCCGAGCTCCAGGCCGAGTGCTTCTCCGCGGTCTTCATGAACACGATCACGAACACGCTCCCGATCGACCCGGTCGAGTGGGACCGCACGGTCGACTGGTTCCGCGAGAACGGCGGCAAGGCCTGGGCGCAGAACGACCACGGCAAGGGCCCGACGCAGGCCTTCTGGATGAACCGCGGCTACAACTCCGGCTCTCCCGGCTCCTGCAACACCTGGAGCGTCTCCGCGCGCTACGTCGCCTAGTCATGATCCGGTGTGGCCGCGTCACACACGGCGCATACCCGGATGTGCCACCCGGGCGCGGCCACACTGTGCATTCCATGTGAAAGCAAAGGACTGACCAACAAATCACCACGAACTGGTCTAGTATCCGCGATCGTGCGTATTCCCCTTGTCGCAGCGTCCGTCTGCATGATCGTGGGCCTGGCCTTGTCCGGTACGGCCAGCGCGGAGACCGCCAAACCCTCCGCCGTGGCCAAGAGCGCCGCACCGCCCGCCGTACTGACCAAGAACAAGATCTATCGTTCCGGCACGCCCTCACCCCAGTCATGCGCGGTCCCGGACATCACCCGGGGCAGCACCGCCTCCCTCAAGACCTTCCACCGGGCGATGGCCCGGTGCGCCGACCGCTTCTGGGCCGCCCGGTTCAAGGCCGCGGGAATGCGGTACAGCTCCCCCAAGATCGCCATCACGACCGGCAGCAACTCGGTCTGCGGCAAGATCACCAACAACGGCGCCCAGTACTGCCCCGTACAGCGGACGGTCGTGATCCGCATCATGAAGCGCGACCTGCGTGACCCGTTCCGGATGAACATCGCGCACTCCGTCGCCCATGAGTGGGGCCACCACGTGCAGGAGCTCACCGGCATCCTGGACGCGCAGAACAGGCTCTACTGGCGCGCCCGCGGCCAGGCCCGCTCCATCCTCAGCCACCGCCTCGAGATGCAGGCCGAGTGCTTCGCCGGCGTCTTCTACGGCACCACGCTCGACTCGATCAACCCCGGCATCACCTGGGACCAGTGGACCGACGCGGTGTCCAGGGCCAGCGAGAGCAAGGTCCACGGCAAGCCGCGCAACCTCGCCTACTGGCAGAACCGCGGCTACAGCGGCGGCTCGGCCCGCTACTGCAACACCTGGACCGCCTCCAACGCGCGCGTCGCCTGACGCTCAGCCGGTCACCCGGGCCAGCACCTCGAGAGGATCCGCGAGCACGTGGGCGAAGGCCAGCTCGGCCGCGCCCACGAGCGTCGCGTCGTCGGCCAGCGCGGAGGTGCGCAGCCGGAGCCGCTCCCGCTGGGGAGCCATGGCGTTGACCGCCATCCGGCTGCGCACCTGGGCCGCCGAACCCAGGTAGACCTCCCTGAGCATGCCGCCGAAGATGACCATCTCGGGATTGAAGATGTTGACCAGGTTGGCGACGCCCAGCCCGAGCCAGTCGCCGACCCTTTTCAGCGCCTCCTGGGCGACGATGTCGCCCCTGTCGGCGGCGTCCACCACGGCCCGCACCGCGTCGCGGCCGTGCCGGCCGCCGCCGAGCCCGCCCGCCTCCTCCAGCAGCGCCCGCTCGCCCACCTCGGCCTCCAGGCAGCCGTGCGAGCCACAGCCGCAGGCCCGGCCGCCGGGGTTGACGACCATGTGGCCGACCTCGCCGCCGTAGCCCTCGTGGCCGCCCAGCAGGTGGCCGCCCGCGATGATGCCGCCGCCGATGCCGACGTCGCCGTGCAGGTAGATCAGGTCACGTACGGCGACTCCGACGCCCCGGCTGTGCTCGGCCAGCGCCGCCAGGTTGGCGTCGTTGCCCACGCTGACCGGCAGCCCCAGGCCCAGCCGGCGGCCCAGCTCCTCGCCGAACGGGATCTCCTCGGCCTGCAGGTTGGGGCCGAACCTGATCACGCCGTCGCCCTTGCGCACCCCGCCCGAGACGGCCGCGGCGGCGCCCACGCACACCGTGTCGGCCCGGGTCTTGCGCCGCATCTGCCTGGCGAACCCGGCCAGCATCCCGGCCAGCTCCTCCAGCTCGAACGGGCCGCGCCGGCGTACGGCCTCTCTGCGGTCGAGGATCGTCCCGCCGAGCCCGACCCGGGCCACCGCGAGCCGGTCGGGCCCCACGTCGAAGGCGAACACGTAGACCCGCGACGACTCCGGGCGCACCACCAGCGAGGGACGCCCGGCCCGGCCGGTCTCGCGCGGCAGCTCCTCGCGCACCAGCCCGGCGGCGGTGAGATCGGAGGTGAGAGCCATGATCGTGCTGCGGTTGAGGCCCATCTTGGAGGTGAGCTCGGCCCGCGACGTCGGGCCGCCGAGGTGGACATGGCGCAGCAGCGCGCCGAGGTTGTGGCGCCTGATGTCCTCCTGCGAGGGGCCGGCACGCATCGTCTGGGAATCCTTATGAGGGTGGAAGTCGCTGATCACCTTAGACCAGCGGCAGCCGCCCGCTTACGCGCCAGGGCGTCCACACCTGCGGCGAGCAGCAGGACGAATCCGGTGACCAGGTATTTCACGCTCGCGCCGTACTGCATCAGGCCCATGCCGTTCTCGATCACGGCGATGACCGCGCCGCCGAGGATCGCGTCGAGGGCCCTGCCCTTGCCCCCGAACAGGCTGGTCCCGCCGATGACGGCCGCGCCGACGGCGTAGAGCAGCACGGAGCTGCCGCCGGTGTTCGGGTCGACCGAGCTGGCCCTGGACGCCGCGATGATGCCGCCGACCGCCGCCATCGAGGAACAGATCACGAACGCGCTGATCCGGATCCGGTCCACCGCGATGCCCGCCCTGCGGGCCGCCTCCGCGTTCCCGCCGACCGCGTACAGGTGCCGGCCGAACGCGGTGCGGCGCAGCACGAACGTCCACACCACCAGCAGCGTGAGGATGACCGGGACCACGATCGGCACGCCGGTGAGCGAGGCGAACTCCGGGTTGAAGCTGCGCTCGAGGTTGAGCACGTACACCGCGGCGCCGCCGATGACGGCCAGGGCGCCCACCCGGGCGGCGATCAGCGAGATCGGCTCGGACACCAGGCCCCGCCGGGCCCGCTTGCGGGACCGCACGATCTGGACGAGCGCGTAGGCCGCGACGCAGGCGGCGTACAGCGCCCAGCCGAGCGCCGGCGGCAGGTTCCGCTGCGCGATCGCCTTGATCACCGGGTCGTTGATCGAGATGTTCGTGCCCTCGTTCACCAGCACCAGGGCGAGCCCCTGGAAGGCGAGGAACGCGGCGAGCGTCACCACGAACGACGGGATGCCCACCTTGGCGACCAAAGTGCCGAGCATGGTGCCGATGACCACGCCGCTGACGATCGCCGCGAGCACGGCCACGTACCACGGCATGCCCATGTCGGTCAGCGTGACCGCGAGGACCGCGGCGCAGACGCCGCTGGTGAACCCGGCCGACAGGTCGATCTCGCCGAGCAGCAGGACGAACACCAGGCCCATCGCGATCACCGTGATCGCCGCGCCCTGGGTGAACAGGTTGGCGAAGTTGATCGCGGTGAGGAAGGAGGGCCGGGCCAGGGCGAAGGCCGTGCAGAGGACGACCAGCCCGAAGACCGCGGGGAGCGCGCCCATGTCGCCACCTCGGATCCGCTCCACGTAGGCGCGCGAGCTGTTGGCGATGGACGGCGAGCTGGCCGCCGTGACGAGGGCCTCGCCCGGAAGTTCCTTGACCTTGCTCATGGGGTGATCCCGTTCTTGAGGCCGAGGTCTCCGCTCCGGCCGGAGGTGATCAGTTCGACGATCTGGGCGTGGGTCACGTCGGCCGTCCTCACCTGGGCGGCCATCCTGCCCAGGTATAGAGCCGCGATCCGGTCGGAGACGGCGAACACGTCGTTCATGTTGTGCGAGATGAGCACGACGGCCAGGCCCTTGTCGGCGAGCCGGCGCACCAGCTCCAGCACCTGCGCGGTCTGCGCGACGCCGAGCGCGGCGGTCGGCTCGTCGAGGATGACGACCCTGCTGTTCCACAGCACGGCCTTGGCGATCGCGACGGTCTGCCGCTGCCCGCCCGACAGGCTGGAGACCTGCTGCCTGATCGACTTCACGGTCCGCACGGACAGGCCGTCGAGCGTCTGGCCGGCGAGCTCCTCCATCGTGGCCTCGTCGAGCACCAGACCGCTCTTGCGCTCCCTGCCGAGGAACATGTTCTGGACGATGTCCAGGTTGTCGCAGAGCGCCAGGTCCTGATAGACGATCTCGATGCCGAGGTCGCCGGCGTCGCGCGGCCCGTGCACCTGCACGGGCCTGCCCTCGAAGACGATCTCACCGGCGTCGATGGGGTAAATGCCGCCGACGCACTTGACCAGGGTCGACTTACCGGCGCCGTTGTCGCCGACCAGCGCGGTCACCTCGCCGGCGTAGGCGGAGAAGGCGACGTCGTGCAGGACCTGCACCGGGCCGAAGCTCTTGTCGATCCCGCGCACTTCGAGCAGGGGGGTCATGGGTCTCCCTAGGGGAAGGGCACGGCCCCGCTCGTGGCGAGGGCCGTACCCCGTTCCGCTCTGTTACTGGATTCCAGCTTCGGTGCACTTGGCGGCGAAGTCACCGGTGCACAGTTCCTCCTTGGTGACGTAACCGTCGGCCACCACGTCCTTGACGTTCTCGAACGTGATGGACTGCGGGTCGAGCAGCTCGGCGGGAACGTCCTGGCCGCTCTCCGGGTCCTTGACGCTGCCGCTCGCCGTCGGCTTCTCGCCCTTGGCCAGCGCGACCGCGAGCTTGGCCGCCGCGTCGGCCTCCTTCTTGACGGCCTTGTAGACGGTCATGCACTGGTCACCCGCGAGAATGTTCTGCAGGCCCTGGACGGTGGCGTCCTGGCCGGTGACCGGCACCTTGCCGTTGAGGTTGTTCTTCTTCAGCACGGTGATGGCGGCGTTGCCGAGCCCGTCGTTGGCGGCCAGCACACCGGCGATCTTGGGCTCGCTGGTGAGCATCTGCTCGAAGATCGTGCCCGCCTGGGTGTTGTCCCACTCGGGGACGGCCTGGTCGGGGCCCTTGACGTACTCGCCGGAGTCGAACTTCGGCTTGAGGACGCCGTCGTAACCGGCCTTGAACAGGGTGGCGTTGTTGTCGGTGGGCGAACCGTTGAGGTAGGCGACGATCGGCTTGTCGGCCTTCTTGTCGGCCAGGCACTTGCTCAGGCCCTCACCCTGCAGGGTGCCGACCTTGGTGTTGTCGAAGCTGACGTAGAAGGCCGCTCCGCCGCCCAGGGTCAGCCGGTCGTAGTCGATGGTCGCCACGCCCTGCGACTTGGCCTTGTCGATCACGGTCTTGCCGGTGCCGCTGTCCAGGTTGACGATCATCAGCACGGTGGCGCCGTTGGTCATCATCTGGTCGGCGATGGTCTGGAACGCGGTCTTGTCGTTCTGCGCGTTCTGGATGTCGTAGGCCACCCCTGCGGCCTTGAACGCCTCTTCCAGGTATTTACGGTCCGCCGTCTCCCAGCGGGCCGAGGACTTGCTGTCGGGCAGGATGACGCCGATCTTCCCGGTCTTCTGCGAGCTCTCCGCCGTCGACGTGGCGCCGGTCTGACCGCTGTCGCCCCCGCAGGCGGTGAGACCGAGGGCGAGCGCGGCGGCTGCGGCGGTCAGGCTGAGGATCCCCATGCGCATGGTGCAGGGTCCTTTCTTCCGGAGGCACCCGGATGAATGTTGTTTGCGGCAACGTATTCCGGTATGGCCTGCTTTGGAAGACCTCAACAAGGGGGAGTTTGTTGTTCCTGGTAACAATCCAGAAACGCGGGATCAACGCCACGGACTCACGGCGCGGGCCCGCACCGGCCCTCGCGCCGGCCCCGCGCCGGTCACGCGGCGAGGCTCTGCACGATGAGGACCACCGCCGAGATCGCGGCCACCAGCAGGATGGCGGCCCGCACCTTGCCCCCGTCGAGATACCTGCGCAGCGGCCCGGAGACCAGAAAGCCGAGGATCATCGGCACGATGAGGGTCGCGCCCGTCGTCAGCGCCCGCACCGGAAGGTGATCGACGATGGCCAGGATGATCAGCGACTGCAGGGCGCTGAGGAAGAAGAACATCGCCAGGGTCGCCCTGATCTCCGGCCCCTTGGCGCTCTGGTAGATCAACGCGATGGGCGGACCGCCGATGCCCGTGGCGGTGCCGGTGATCCCGGACAGGAACCCGGCCGCGGTGACCGTCGCCCCGTTGCGCGGCACGCTCAGCGCCCGCGCCGTCAGCCCCACGGCGATGAGCACCATGACCCCCACGAGGACGCCCAAGGTGTAGACGGATATGTAGACCACGATGACCCCGCCGATGACGCTGCCGGGCAGCCGGCCGAGCATCCCGAAGCCCACTCCGCGCCAGTCGACCCGCCGCCACTCCACGGCCAGCGTGAACACCGGCAGGGTCATGTTGACCACCTGGATCGCGCCGGGCATCACCCCCGGATCGAGCAAGGTCAGCACCGGTGCGGCGACCAGCCCCAGCCCGAACCCCACACTGCCCTGCACGACGGCTCCGACGAACACCGCCAGACCGCCAACGATCACCACTAACAGCTCATGACTCATGAAACAGAGTCAATCATCTTTACTCTAAGTTGCCGTTCATGAACACTCTGCGACCATGACGGTATAGGGTCTCCATAGACGCAGACGTAGCCTCTGGAGTATGAGCATGAAACCGAAAGCAACGACGATACGCGTCAGCGTCGCAACAAGAGATCGCATCGCCCGCATCGCCCGTCAGGAGGGCCGGACCATGACCGAGGTGCTCAACGAAGCCATCCACGACTACGAACGCAAGCGGTTCTGGGAGGAGCTCAACGAGCAGATCGAGCGGACCCAACGAGAGGATCCCGAGTCCTGGGCCGCCTACACCGCCGAACGCGAGCTCTCCATGGGCCCACCATCCCGTTCTCGCCGGATAGCACCCGAGTGGGAGGGGCTGATCACGTTCCCCGAGGAAAACGATGAAAATAACGCAAGGTGAGATCTGGTTCGCCGATTTCGGCGAACCGGCCGGCCGTGAGCAGGGCTTTCCCCGCCCCGCCCTGATCCTCAGCAACGACAACCTCAATCGCTCGAGGCTGGGGCTCGTTCTCGCGGTTCCGTTGACGACCCGAGAACACGGCTATCTCACGCACGTCAGGATCCCCTCTGACGGGACGGGCTTGGCCAAGACGAGCTGGGCGATGGTGGAGCAGCTCCGAGCCATCTCCCCGGAGCGGTTCGACTTCTACATCGGCCAGGCTCCGGATGACGTCATCAAAGACGCGATCATCGTGCTCAACCGGATGATGTGAGGTGTGGCCGCCCGGCGAAGCGGAATTTCGCCGGGCGGTCGTTCACATCGTGCCAGAGTCCGTCGCGTCCTACTGCTCTAAGCTCCTTGACCGTGCTCTTCCGCTCCCCGGCCAGGCCCGTTCCGGCTGCCGCGACCCCCGCCAGGTCCTTCCGTCGCGGGCTCCGTCACCGCATGGCGGTCCCGGCGCGGGTGCTCGCCCTGGGCGCCGCCTGCCTCGTGGCCCTGCCGCCCGGCGCCGCCGGGACGGCGCTCCGGCCTGCGGCCACGACGCCGCCCCACGCCTCCCCCCTCGCGCCGATCGGGCCACCCCGCTCCGTCGCACACTCCGGCCAAGACGACGTGGTCGCACTCACCGCCCCGCCCGGCGCGCTCGTGCCTCCTGGCCGGCCCGGCGCGCCTACCGACCGGCCCAGCACGGTCGCACGCGCCGGCCGACCGGGCCCTAACGCTCTCGCCGGGCGGGCGGGACCGGCCGCGCCCGCCCGGCTGGCTCGGAGCGGAAGGCTGGCGGCCCGGTCGTGTGCCGAGCCGCCGCTCGTGTGGGGGAACGTGCCGAGGACCCGCGAGTACCTCGAGGCGATCACGAAGTGTCTGGAAAAATCATGGTCCGCGCACTTCGCCAGGGCCGGGCTGGCGTTCGAGAAGCCCGTCGTGCGGTTCTACGAGGAGCCGGAGCAGCGGGTGTGCGGGGTCCGGTGGCCCTCCAGCGCCTCGGCCTTCTACTGCACCGAGCGCGGCACCCTGGTCTTCCTGCTCACCGGCGACTGGATCGAGGACCGTACGGACCTCTACCCGCTCAAGGTGGCCGCCCACGAGTACGGTCACCACGTGCAGAGCCTGACCGGGATCAGGCGCCACTACGAGGCCCGGATCCGCGCGGACCACGCGCACCACGCCGAGCTGGGCCGCCGCTACGAGCTCCAGGCCGACTGCCTGTCGGGGGTGTTCATCGGCAGCGTCTGGGGATCGCTGTCGCGGAGCGGAGACGACTGGGCCGCCGTGGTGGAGACGACCCGGGCGACCGGCGACGACGACGAGCGCCGCAGCCATGGCAAGGGGGCCAACCGGGCCTACTGGCTCAAACGCGGCTTCACCGCGGTCTCCCCCGCCGCCTGCGACACCTGGAAGGCGGCACCCTCCCGAGTCTCCTGACGCCCCTGACACCTGACGGACGGGGTCACCTCACAGACCGGACCGGCGTGACACACCGGACACCTGAGGGACCGGGCAACCAGGCGGGGCCGGGCGACCTGTACCGGATGCCCGGAAGCCGCCTCGCGCAAGGGTGCAGCGACGGGCGGCTTCCGGTGGTTCGGGTGGTTCCCCCGAGATGGGCGCGTGAGGATCGCGCCCTCCCGCACCGCCGGTGAGGCGGGCGGGCCCCCGCACCTACCGACCGGCTGATGGCCGGGCGGTGGGAGCGGGAAGTGTTCGGCCTACTTGGCGAGCAGCGAGCGCAGGACGTACTGCATGATGCCGCCGTGCCGGTAGTAGTCGGCCTCGCCGGGCGTGTCGATGCGCACCACCGCGTCGAACTCGACGTCGCCCGCCCTGACGTGCACCGTCCGCGGGATGCCGCCCTTGTTGAGCTCCTCGACTCCGGTGAAGTCGAACGTCTCCTCACCGGTCAGCCCGAGCGACTCGGCCGTGACGCCCTCGGGGTACTGCAGCGGCAGCACGCCCATGCCGATCAGGTTGGAGCGGTGGATGCGCTCGTAGGACTCGGCGATGACGGCGCGGACGCCGAGCAGCGCGGTGCCCTTGGCCGCCCAGTCACGCGACGAGCCCGAGCCGTACTCCTTGCCCGCCAGCACGACCAGCGGCGTGCCCGCCGAGGCGTAGTTGACCGAGGCGTCGTAGATGAACGACACCGGGCCGTCGGGCTGGGTGAAGTCGCGGGTGTAGCCGCCCTCGGTGCCCGGCGCGATCTGGTTGCGCAGGCGAATGTTGGCGAACGTGCCCCGGATCATCACCTCATGGTTGCCGCGCCGCGAGCCGTAGGAGTTGAAGTCGCGGACCTCGACCCCGTGCTCCTGGAGGTACTGGGCGGCGGGAGTGCCGACCTTGATCGAGCCGGCCGGCGAGATGTGGTCGGTGGTGACCGAGTCGCCCACCTTGACCAGCACCCGCGCGCCGGAGATGTCGGACACCGGCTCGGGGGACGACGGCATGCCCTCGAAGTAGGGGGCCTTGCGGACGTAGGTCGAGTCGGGGTCCCACTCGAAGGTGTCGCCGGTCGGGATCGGCAGCGACCGCCAGTGGTCGTCGCCCTTGAACACGTCGGCGTAGTCACGCTCGAACATGTCGCGCCCGATCGAGGAGTTGACCACGGCCGAGATCTCCTCGGGCGCCGGCCAGATGTCGCGCAGGAACACCGGCTCACCGTCGGCGCCGACGCCGAGCGGCTCGGTGTCGAGGTCGAGGTCCATGGTGCCGGCCAGCGCGTAGGCCACCACGAGCGGCGGGGAGGCCAGGTAGTTCATCTTGACGTCGGGGTTGATGCGGCCCTCGAAGTTGCGGTTGCCGGACAGCACGGCGGTGACCGCGAGGTCGTGGGCCTGGATCGCCTCGGAGATCTCCGGGATCAGCGGCCCGGAGTTGCCGATGCAGGTGGTGCAGCCGTAGCCGACGAGGTTGAAGCCGATCTTGTCGAGGTAGGGCTGGAGCCCCGAGCGCTCGAAGTAGCCGGTGACGACCTGCGAGCCGGGCGCCAGCGAGGTCTTGACCCACGGCTTGCGGGTCAGGCCCTTCTCCACGGCGTTGCGGGCCAGCAGGGCGGCGCCGAGCATGACGTACGGGTTGGAGGTGTTGGTGCACGAGGTGATCGCGGCGATGGAGACGATGCCGTGGTCGATCTCGAACGAGGTGCCGTCGGCCAGGGTGACCGGCACCTTCTTGTGCGGGCGCGCGCCGTTGAGGTGGGCGGGGTGCGGCTGGTCGCCGTTGCCGCCGTGGCTGATCGCCGGGGAGTCGGACGCCGGGAAGGACTCGGCGGACGCCTCGTCGGTCGGGCCGAGGACGGTCGGGGCGTAGTCCTTGACGGCCGCGCGCCAGGCCGGCTTGGCGTCGGAGAGCGCGATGCGGTCCTGCGGGCGCTTGGGACCGGCGATCGAGGGGACGACGGTGCCGAGGTCGAGCTCGATGTATTCGGAGAACACCGGCTCGGGCGCCGACGGGTCGAGCCAGAGGCCCTGGGCCTTGGCGTAGGCCTCGACGAGCGCGATCTGCTCCTCGGAGCGGCCGGTCAGGCGCAGGTAGTCGATGGTCTGGCCGTCGATCGGGAAGATGGCGCAGGTGGAGCCGAACTCGGGGCTCATGTTGCCGATCGTGGCCCGGTCGGCCAGCGGCACGGAGGAGACGCCCTCGCCGTAGAACTCGACGAACTTGCCGACCACGCCGTGCTTGCGCAGGATCTCGGTGATCGTCAGCACCAGGTCGGTGGCGGTGGCCCCGGCGGGCAGCTTGCCGTTGAGCTTGAAGCCGACCACGCGCGGGATCAGCATGGAGATCGGCTGGCCGAGCATCGCGGCCTCGGCCTCGATGCCGCCGACGCCCCAGCCGAGGACGCCGATGCCGTTCTCCATCGTGGTGTGGGAGTCGGTGCCGACGCAGGTGTCGGGATAGGCCTTGCCGTCGCGGGTCATCACCACGCGGGCCAGGTGCTCGATGTTGACCTGGTGGACGATGCCGGTGCCGGGCGGCACGACCTTGAACTCGTCGAAGGCCGTCTGGCCCCAGCGCAGGAACTGGTAGCGCTCGCGGTTGCGTTCGTACTCGCGCTCGACGTTGCGCTGGAAGGCGTCGGGGTGACCGAAGTAGTCGACGATGACCGAGTGGTCGATGACCATCTCGGCGGGGGCCAGCGGGTTGATGCGGGCCGGGTCGCCGCCCAGGTCGCGGACGGCCTCGCGCATGGTGGCCAGGTCGACGACGCAGGGGACGCCGGTGAAGTCCTGCATGATGACGCGGGCCGGGGTGAACTGGATCTCCACGCTCGGCGCGGCCTCGGGGTCCCAGCCGCCCACGGCGCGGATGTGGTCGGCGGTGATGTTGGCGCCGTCCTCGGTGCGGAGGAGGTTTTCCAGCAGGATCTTCAGGCTGTACGGGAGGCGGGCAGCGCCCTCGACGGCGTTCAGCCGGAAAATCTCATATGACGCGTCGCCGACGCGCAGCGTGTCACGGCTGCCGAAGCTGTTCGCGGACACGGTGATTCGCCCTCCTCCATAGACGGTTGCTCACTTGAATCCTGCCGCACGGCGGAATCGTTCAGCACGTTAGGTGAGCCTAATCCCACAGGCCGCGGCGGATGTCTCGATATCAAGATATCCCGAAAAGTATCTCGACATCAACTTAAACCGGTCCGAGACGGACGAACAGCAGGCCGACGATGGCGACGGACAACAGCGGAGCCAGGATCTTCTGCTCGAACTTCTTGCCCGTCTTGATGCCGATCTTCCACGGCAGCACGAACCTCGCCGACAGCGGCCAGAGCACCGGGCAGCCACGTTCGGTCAGGCAGTCGCCCACGACGTGGATCAGGCAGCCGATCCCCACCGCCAGGCCCAGCCAGGCGTAGCCCACCCCCTGCGAGAAGAACACCGCGTAGAGCCCGGCCGTGAGCCCGATGTTGACCAGTGCCGACCCCATCTTGTTGCCGGGGATGCCGACGCCGATCGCGCGCAGCGCCAGCCCGATGAGCAGCACGACCATGATGTCGCGGCCGAGAGGATAGGTGCTCGCCAGCCAGTGGGCGCCGAACCCCGTCGCGACCGCGAAGACCAGCGAGTGGGTGGCGCCCCGGTGCCCGCCGCTCAGCCAGTTGACCGCCTTGCTCAGCAGCCAGGTGACGGGGCCGAACGTCTGCGCGATCGTCGCGCTGGGATGGTCGAGGTCGGGCAGCATCGCCGCGCCCGCGCAGATGATCGCCCCGGCGATGAACTCGGAGGGGGTTAACGCCTCCGCCATGATGCCGGTCTCGATGAACCGGCTCGACTCCATCACGATCGGCAGCGCCGCCAGCCCCGGCGCGAGCCCCAGCCAGGCGATGGCTCCCGTCATCGCGTGCGTGTGCCCCATCATGATCCGGACTGTACGGCAAAGCCCTCGGCCACGCGCCGAGCCCCGCTTCCCGCGCCTTGACGATCGCCTGGGCCCGGTCGGCGACGCGCATCTCCAGGATCTTTGGAACCGTTCAGAGCCGTCCAGAGCCGCACGGAAAGCGTCTGGCCATGTCCGGAAAACGTCCGGAAAACGTCCCGGAAACGCAGACGAGGTCGTCTCCGCGGCGACAGCACCCCCCAGCCCTGCCGACGCGAAACGACCTCGTCTGATCTAAACAACGAGCCTGTCCCGGATCCTGTTCCCCAATTCTGCAACTTTTTCGTGATGTGTCTCACTTTGTCCAAGGCGTTGCGAACGACATGTTGGCGATATATCTTTGAAGCATCGAGAACAGTCAGAAAAGAGGAAAAATCATGACTTCTGCACAGGCAGCGGGCGGGCCTTGGCCCGAAGCCCACGAGTTCAAGCGCGCCGCGCGCGAAGCCATCAGGGCGGTGGCCGGCGCGTGGGAGCAGGCGGGGCACCGCCACCATCATCACCACCAGGGGCCGCGCGAGGAGAGACATCGCGGCAGGCGCCCGTTCCCGCCCGAGTTCGGCCGCGGGCCGTGGGGCCCCGGCGGGCCGTGGGGGCACCGGGGCGGCTGGGGCGGCCGTGGCCGCAAGGCCAAGCGGGGCGACGTGCGCGCCGCGATCCTGGCGCTGCTCGCCGAGGAGCCGCGCAACGGCTACCAGATCATCCAGGAGATCGCCGAACGCAGCGAGGGCGGCTGGAAGCCCAGCCCGGGCGCCGTCTACCCGGCGTTGCAGCAGCTCACCGACGAGGGCCTGGTCGTCGCCCAGGAGCACGAGGGCCGCAAGACCTTCCGCCTCACGGACGAGGGCCGCGCCTACATCGACGCGCATCCCGACGAGGTGCGGGCGCCGTGGGACGAGATGCGCCCCGACATCGACGAGAACACCGCGGACATGTGGGACCTCACCCGCCAGTCGGCGTTCGCGCTGATGCAGGTTCTGCAGACCGGAACCGACGCACAGATCCGCGAAGCGCGTAAGACTCTGGTTGAGACCCGGCGCAAGCTCTACCAGATCCTGGCCGACGGCGACCCGGGCGAGGAGTGACCGCATGACCGGCGCCACACCGGGAAGCCGGCTCGGAGAGAAGGAGCCACCTGTCATGGATCCCGACGATCTCCGCATCGGCGACGCCGAACGCGAGCACACCATGGCCGCCCTGCGCGAGCACTTCGCGCAGGGCCGCCTCGACCACGAGGAGCTCGACCAGCGCCTCGACCAGGCCCTGGCCGCCCGCACGGCCGGCGACCTGGCCCGGGTGACGGCCGACCTGCCCGGCTCCCGCCCGCGGCCCCACCGCGACCCCGCCATCCCGGGGCCGGACGACTGGCACGCGGCCATGAAGGCGCAGCGGGCGCAGCTGCGGTCCATGCGGCAGGCCCACAGGGACATGCGGCGTGAGTGGCACCAGCGGCCCCACCGGCCCCACCGCCACCATCACCGCGGGCCGGGGCCTTTCCTGCCGATCCTGTTCGTGGTCGCGATCGTGGGGCTGGTGTTCGGCGGCTGGGGCCTGCTCAAGGTGGTGCTCTTCGTCTGGATCGGGGCCATGATCTTCAGCGCGATCCGCCGGCACGTCCACCGCCGCTCCTGACCCCGCCGCGTCGACCTGCCGTCAGCCCATCTCCTCCAGCCTGCGGCCCTTCGTCTCCTTGACCTTCGTCGCGACGAACACGAAGGACAGCACGGCGAAGAAGGCGTACATGGCGTAGGTGAACGGCAGGTTCCACTGCGACAGCGCCGGGAACGACACGGTGATCGCCCAGTTGGCGAGCCACTGGGCGGCGGCGGCCACGCCGAGCGCGGCGGCGCGGATCCGGTTGGGGAACATCTCGCCCAGCAGCACCCAGACCACCACGCCCCAGGACAGGGCGAAGAACAGCACGAACACGTTCGCGGCCACGAGCGCGATCGCGCCCTCCGGCTGGGGCAGGGTGACCGTGCCGCCGATCTTCCGGGCGGTGCTGAACGCCCAGGCCGCGGTGCCCAGCGAGAGCGCCATGCCGGTCGAGCCGATGAGCAGCAGCGGCCTGCGCCCGATCTTGTCGACCAGCGAGATCGCGATGAACGTGCCGACGATGTTGATGACCGAGCTGGAGAAGCTGATCAGCAGCGAGGCGCTCTGCGTGATGCCCACCGACTGCCAGAGGACGGACGAGTAGTAGAAGATCACGTTGATGCCGACGAACTGCTGGAACACCGACAGGGTGATGCCGATCCACACGATCGACCGCAGGCCCAGCGTCGGGCCGCGCAGGTCCCTCATCGTCGGCCGGCGCTCGGTCTTGAGCACGTGCCGGATCTCGGCGACGCGGGTGTCCAGGTCCACACCGGCGCCCTCGACCTCGGCCAGCACCTTGCGCGCCTGCCTGGGCCGGCCCGCCATGATCAGGTATCGGGGCGACTCGGGAATCGTCGAGGCGAACAGCAGGTAGAGCAGGGCCGGCACCACGCACGCGCCCAGCATCCACTGCCAGGCCTGCAGTCCCCACAGATGGTTGTTCACGTTCCCGCCGGCCAGCCGCGCGATCGCGTAGTTGACCAGTTGCGAGACGGCGATGCCGAGCACGATCGCCAGTTGCTGGAACGAGCCGAGCCGCCCGCGGTAGGCGGGCGGCGAGACCTCGGCGATGTAGGTGGGCCCGAGCACCGAGGCCATGCCGATCGCCACGCCGGCGACGAAACGCCAGAAACCGAGGTCCCAGATGGCGAACGGCAGCATCTGCCCGATGGAGCTGACGGCGAACACCACCGCCGCCACCTGCATCGTCCTGGTGCGCCCCCACCGGTCGGCCAGCCCGCCGCCCGCCCAGGCGCCGGCGGCGGAGCCGAGCAGCGCGATGGCGACCACGATCCCGATCTCAACGGCCCCCACCGCGAAGTACTTCTGGATGCCGACGACGGCGCCGTTGATCACCGCGCTGTCATAGCCGAACAGGAACCCGCCGATCGCCGCAGCCGCCGTGATGAAGACCACGTGCCCGAGGTGCTCTTGATCGGCGCGCTGAGTTGCCATGCCGGCCCCCCTTCAGACGGGGGACGTACCCGCAGGTCAGAGAGGTACGGCCGGACTTACGCAAACTTGGCGCAACCGGGTCAAAGCCAGCCCATGCGTTGGGCGGTCCGGATGGCCTCCAGCCGGTTCTGGGCGCCCAGCTTGGTCATCGCGCTGGACAGGTAGTTGCGCACGGTGCCCTCCGTCAGGTGCAGCTCCGCCGCGATCCTGGCGATCGTGGCCCCGTCGCCGGCCAGCCGCAGGGCGTCGCGCTCCCGCTCGGTGAGCGGGCTGTCGCCGGCCGCCATGGCCGCGGCGGCCAGCTCCGCGTCGAGGTAGCGGCCGCCCGCCTGGACCTTGCGGATCGCCATGGCCAGCTCCTCGGCCGAGGCGTCCTTGCCGAGGAACCCGCTCACGCCCGCGGCCATCGCCCGGCGCAGGTAACCGGGGCGGCCGAGACTGGTCAGGATCACGATCTTGCACTGGGAGCTGATCTGCTCGGCCGCGCTCAGCCCGTCCATGCCGGGCATCTCGATGTCGAGGACCGCCACGTCGGGGCGGTGCTCGAGCACCGCGGCCAGCACCTCGTCGCCCCGGCCCACCTGGGCCACCACGTCGATGCCGTCCTCCAGGTTGAGGAGGGCGGCGAGGGCGCCGCGGATCAGGTGCTCGTCGTCGGCCAGCAGCACGCGCGTCGTCATGCCGGCACCGCCGCTCTGAGCAGGTAGGCGCCCTCCGGGGTGGGCGCGGCGGAGAGTGTGCCGCCCGCGGCGCGGACCCGCCGGGCCAGGCCGTCGAGCCCGTTGGGCGCGTGGTCGCCCACCGGGCCGGTCACCCCGTCGTTGGACATCTCCAGCACCCCATCCTTGATCGTTATCGTGCAGTGCCCGGCCTCGCTGTGCTTGAGCACGTTGGTCGCCCCCTCGCGCACGACGGTGGCCAGCAGCGTGCGGGTCCCGGCGCTCAGCGCGGCCGTGTCGGCACGCACGGTGCAGCGCACGTCCGCCGCCTCCAGAACCGCACGCACGCTGGACAGGACCTCGTCGAGATCCAGCGCCCGATAGCTCTGCACGACGGCGCGCACCTCGCGCAGCGCCTGCCTGGTCAGGTCACGGACCTCGAACATCTCGCGCTCGGCGGCCGAGGGATCGGCCTTCAGCGCCTCCCGCGCGCCCGCGGTCCTGGCGGAGATGTCCGTGAGGCTCTGCCCGAGCAGGTCGTTGAGGTCGCGGGCGAACCGCAGCCGCTCCTCCGACACGGCCAGCCTGGCCTTGGCCTCCTGACCGTCGTGCGCCTCCTTGGCCACCCGCCACAGCCACAGGTTGGCCAGGACGCCGCCCACGGTGAGCGCCGTCAGCAGGACCTGGAGCCCGAAGAGCTCCCACGACCAGCCGCTGAACAGCGCGACGTGACCGTTGACCGCCAGGATCGACGCGATCGAGGCGAGGACGGCGGTGCGCCTGCGCACGAACGGCGCCAGCATCCCCATCCACAGCGAGACCGCCCAGATGACCGGGATCACGGCGAGCACCAGCGTGATCGCACCGGAGACGGCCAGCAGGACCGTGGGACGCGGGCCGCCCCTGACCGCGATCCGGAACGGCCGGGTGGACAGCACGATGAGGGCGGCCAGCAGCAGGGCCGCGCCGCCGGCCGCCCACCCGGGGATCCCCAGGCCCCACCGGACGTACAGCTCGGCGAAGCCGAGCAGGGCCAGCAGGTGGATGAAGTCGGTGGAGTAGACGATGAGCCACCGGATCTTGTCCAGTTTGGTCACGCGCCTTCTCATCCGGGCACCGCCGCCCTCAGCAGGAACTCACCGGTCGGTGTGGGCCCCGCCGACAGCGAACCGCCCGCGGTGGCCATCCGCTCGGCCAGCCCGCGCAGCCCGGTGCCGCCCCCGGCCCCGACGCCGCGCACGCCGTCGTTGCGCATCTCCAGCACGCCACCGTCGATGGTGATCGCGCACCGGGTGGCCGCGCTGTGCTTGAGCACGTTGGTGGCGCCCTCGCGCACCGCCCACGCGAGCAGGGCACGGGTGCCGGGCGACAGGTCGTCGGCCCTGGCCTCGACCGTGCAGCGGGTGCCCGCCGCCTCGAGCGCGGCGCGCACCCCGTCGAGCTCCTCGTTCAGGTCGATCCCCTGGTAGCCGTCGACGGCCAGCTGGACCTCGGCGAGCGACTCCCCGGCCAGGCGGCGCACGTCGGCCATCTCGCGGGCCGCCCGGTCCGCGTCCTTCGTGGCGAGCTTGGCGGCCAGCTCGCTCTTCAGCGTGATGACCGACAGGCTGTGCCCGAGCAGGTCGTGCAGGTCGCGGGCGAAGCGCAGCCGCTCCTCCGCGACGGCCAGGCCCGCCTTGGCCTCCTGGCTCTCGTGCGCGTCCCTGATCGTCCACCACAGCCAGCGCCACAGCCACATGGCGAGGACCATCGTCACGGCGGTGAACGCCTGGACGGGCAGGACGACCTGCCACGGCTGCCCGGTGATCACGGTGACGACGGCGCTGGTGAGCACGATCACGACGACGCCCGTGCACACCGCCGCCCACATCGGCTGGAAGAGGACCACGGCCGACAGCCACAGGAACGCGACCATCGACCACGAGCTCTCCCCCAGGGCCTCATTCGGCGAGGAGGGCACGAGCAGCACCGCTCCGAGCGCCGCCACGCCGGACACGACCAGCCGCACGGTCGGCCGCGGCCGGTTGTCGAAGGCGGCTCTGAGCAGGAAGGGAAAAAGGCAGAAGCCGCCCAGCAGGCAGGCCTCCGCGGCCAGGGCGTGCGGCACGGAGATGCGTCCCTCGGCGACGAGGACCGCGACGAAGACGCTCAAGGAGAGCGCCAGCAGGACGATCACGCCGTCCATCCAGTAGACGAGGATCTTTCTCGCCGTCTCCGGGCGGGCCGCCACGGTCCCTCCCCCTCACCGCGATGAGCTTGTCGCTCCAGGAATCCTATAGTTCAGCCGGAAGTACGCCAGAGAGTCCGGGTCACCCCGGAGCCGGGGTCGACCCCGCGCAGGGAGAGCCAGGCCAGCTCCTGGCGGACGGCGAAGGCGGCCAGCTTGCGCGCGTCGGTCTCGCTCAGGTCGCCGTCGCCGGCCAGCACGGAAGTCAGCGCGACGCCGGGGGACTCCTGGCGCGCCGGCCCCAGCGCCCGCGCGATCTGGCCCTGCGCCGCCCGGACGGCCGCCGCGACCCGGGGCATCCTGCCCTCGGGCGCGTCCTGCGGCTCGATCGTGACCAGCAGGTTGATCGTGCCGACGCGCACGCCCTGCTCGCGGGTGAGCCGCAGCATCGCCAGGTCTCGCGCGGCCAGCCCGTACGGCCGGAGCGGGAGCGTGAAGCCGGCCCGCAGCGCGCTCTCCCGCTGCAGGGCGTGGACGGCCCGCGCCCGGCGCAGCACGGTGGCCCGGTCGGCGCCGTCGCGGACCTCGAAGTCGATGGCGCGGACGCCCAGCGCTCCGACGACCTCGCGGTAGGCGGAGGCGAGACCGCCCGGCCTGACGCAGGTGGCGGCGAGCTCCCGCCCGCCGGGACCGCCGAAGACCACGGTCGCGTCGGCCCCCGCGGCCCGCAGGCGGCCGATCGGATCGGCCGCCGGGTCGAGCCGTCCCGACCACGCGGGCGTGCACTCCTCGGCGCCCGCGACCAGGTGTCCGAGGGCGTACCAGCGCAGGCCGGTGCGGCGCGCGTCGGCGGGCAGGTCGAGGCCCGGCTCGCGGGCGGTGTCGACGAACCTCACGAACCCGGACGGCCCGTCATGACCGGCCTGCGGGACGGGCGGCGTGGCCGGCGTGGCCGGTGTGGCCTGGGCGAGAGCCTCGGGCGGGGCGGGCGAGGGACGCGGGGCGGCGTCGGCGGGGAGCAGGCTGATCGCGGCCCCGGTCGCGCCGGCCAGGGTCAGTGCCACGAGGACGGCCAGGGGGCGCGGGAGCGTGCCCGGCTCCCGCCTGTGCCGCTGACCCGACATGTGCCACTCCGAGTGCTTGACCGGCTACAAGCCGTGAAGGCTAGCAGGGGATCACGCGTCCGCGGGTGCGTTTCACCGATACCGGATAATGGGCGGTATGAAGTTGCGGATCTTCACCGAGCCCCAGCAGGGCGCCACCTACGACGACCTGCTGGCCGTCGCCCAGGCCACTGAGCGGCTGGGGTTCGACGCGTTCTTCCGGTCCGACCACTACCAGCGCATCGGGCCGGGCGACCCCGGGCCCGGCTCCACCGACGCCTGGATCACGCTGGCCGGGCTGGCCAGAGAGACCTCCACGATCAGGCTGGGCACGCTCGTGACGCCGGCCACGTTCCGGCTGCCCGGCCCGCTGGCGATCAGCGTCGCCCAGGTCGACCAGATGAGCGGCGGCCGGGTGGAGCTGGGGTTCGGCACGGGCTGGTTCGACGCCGAGCACACCGCGTACGGCATCCCCTTCCCTCCGGCGCGCGAGCGGTTCGCCCGGTTCGAGGAGCAGCTGGAGATCATCCTCGGGCTCTGGACGGCCGCCGAGCCCTACTCGTTCGAGGGCGCCCACTACCGCCTGACCGACTCGCCCGCGCTGCCCAAGCCGGTCCAGCGGCCGCACCCGCCGATCATCATCGGCGGCGTCGGCGCCAAGCGCACGCCCCGCCTCGCGGCGGCCTACGCCGACGAGTACAACGTGCCGTTCCGCACCCTGTCCGACACGGGCGAGGCTTTCGAGCGGGTCCGCCGGGCGGCCCAGGCCGAGGGCCGCCCGCTGGTGTTCTCCGCGGCCCAGACCGTCTGCGTGGGCGTCGACCAGGCCGAGCTCGAGCGCCGGGCGGCCGCCGCCGGCGCCGGGCTCGCCGATCTGCGGGCCGCCGGGCTGGCGGGCACGCCCGCGGAGGTGCTGGAGAAGATCGGCGCGCTGGCCAAGCTGGGCGCCGAGCGGGTCTACCTCCAGGTGCTGGACCTGACCGACCTCGACCATCTGGAGCTGATCGCGGCCGAGGTGCTGCCGCACGTGTGACTAATCGAGTAGCACCGCTTTGTCCTACTGGGTCACACTTGGGCCGTGCTGCTGACGATCTCCACCACCGCTCGTCCGGCGACGGACCTGGGCTTCCTCCTGCACAAGCATCCCGACCGGGTCCAGGAGTTCGGCCAGTCGTTCGGCACGGCCACGGTGTTCTACCCCGAGGCGGGCGAGCGGCGCTGCACGGCGGCGCTGCTGCTCGACGTCGACCCGATCGCCCTGGCCAGGTCGCGCGGCAAGGGTTCCCCCGACTTCAGCCTGTCGCAGTACGTCAACGACCGGCCCTACGCCGCCTCCTCACTGCTGGCGGTGGCACTGGCCGACGTGTTCCGGACGGCCCGCGCGGGCCGGTGCCAGGCCAGGCCGGACCTGCCGGACACGCCGCTGCCGCTGGAGATCGGGCTGCCCGCGCTGCCCTGCCGTGGTGGGCCCGAGCTGGCCGGACGGCTGTTCGAGCCGCTCGGCTGGACGGTGTCCGCGCAGGCCGTACCCCTCGACGAGGGGTTTCCCGAGTGGGGCGACTCGCGGTACGTCCGCCTGTCGCTCAGCGGGACCGTCCGGCTGGCCGACGCGCTCAACCACCTGTACGTGCTGCTGCCGGTGCTCGACGACGCCAAGCACTACTGGATCGCGCCCGACGAGGTCGACAAGCTGATCCGGGCGGGCGAGGGGTGGCTCTACGGGCATCCCGAGCGCGGCCTGATCAGCCGTCGCTACCTGGGCCGCCGGTGGGCGCTGGCCCGCACGGCGCTGGCCCGGCTCGCCGAGCTGGGCGACGAGCCCGAGGAGCGGCTGGAGCCCGCGGTCGCCGAGGAACCCGCCGCCGGCGAGACCGCGGCCGACGAGATGGCCGCGGCCGAGGCCGGCGCCCAGGACGGCCCGCCCGCCGGGACACCGGACGGCGCCCCTCGGCACGACGAGACGCCGGGCGGCGGGCCCGGCGACGGGCGGGAGGGCGCGACCGAGCCCAAGGCGCGCCCACTCGCCGTCCAGCGGCGCGAGGCCGTGCTGCGGACGCTGGAGGAGCTCGGCGCGGCGAGCGTGATCGACCTGGGCTGCGGGCAGGGCGCGCTGGTCGGCGCGCTGCTGGCCAAGCCCAGGTTCGCCCGGGTGGCCGGGATGGACGTGTCGGCGATGGCGCTGACCATCGCGGCCCGCAGGCTGAGGCTGGAGCGGATGCCCGACAGCAAGCGGGCCAGGCTGACCCTGTTCCAGGGCGCGCTCACCTACACCGACAAGCGGCTGTCCGGCTACGACGCGGCCGTGCTCATGGAGGTCGTCGAGCATGTCGACCCGCCGCGGCTGGCCGCGCTGGAGCGGGTCGTGTTCGGGCAGGCCAGACCGGAGCACGTGATCGTCACCACGCCCAACATCGAGTACAACCCGCGCTACGAGTTCCTGACCGGGCTGCGCCACCCCGACCACCGCTTCGAGTGGACCCGCGCCGAGTTCGCCGGCTGGGCCACGCGGGTGGCCGGCGACCACGGCTACCGCGTCACCGTCCAGCCCGTGGGCGAGGAGGACCCCGAGGTCGGCCCGCCCACCCAGATGGGAGTGTTCACCCGTGATCAGCGTCCCTGAGCTCTCCCTCGTGGTGCTCGTCGGCGTCTCGGGCAGCGGGAAGTCGACGTTCGCCGCCAAGCACTTCACGCCGACCCAGGTCATCTCCTCCGACTTCTGCCGCGGCCTGGTGTCCGACGACGTGAACGACCAGTCGGCCACCCCCGCGGCGTTCGAGCTGCTCCACCACATCGTCGGCACCCGCCTGGCACGCGGCCTGCTCACCGTGGTCGACGCCACGAACGTGCAGTATCCCGCCCGCAAGGCCCTGATCGACCTGGCCAGGCGGCACGACGTGCTGGCCGACGCCATCGTGCTCGACACGCCGGAGGAGGTGGCGATCCGGCGCAACGCCTCGCGTCCCGACCGCGACTTCGGGCCGGGCGTGGTGATCCGGCAGCGCAAGGACCTGCGCCGCTCGCTGGGGAAGATGTCCCGCGACGGGTTCCGCAAGGTCCACGTGCTGCGCGGTCTCGACGCGATCGAGAACGCCACCGTCTCCTACGAGAAGGCGTGGACCGACAAGCGTGACCTGACCGGCCCGTTCGACGTCATCGGCGACGTCCACGGCTGCCGCGCCGAGCTGGAGTCGCTGCTGGAGCGGCTCGGCTGGGCCGTCGAGCGCCCCGGCGGCGACGCGGTGTCCGCCCGCCACCCCGAGGGCAGGACGGCGGTGTTCGTCGGCGACCTGGTCGACCGCGGCCCCGACACCCCGGGCGTGCTGCGGCTGGTCATGGGCATGGTCGAGGCGGGCACCGCGATCTGCGTGGCGGGCAACCACGAGCAGAAGCTGGTGCGCGCGCTGAACGGCCGCGATGTCCGGGCCACCCACGGCCTGCGGGAGTCGCTCGACCAGCTGGGCGCCGGGCCGCCGGAGTTCGCCGAGCGGGCCCGCGCGTTCATGGACGGCCTCATCAGCCACTATCAGCTCGACGGCGGCCGGCTGGTCGTCGCGCACGCCGGGCTCAAGGAGGCCTACCACGGGCGCGCCTCCGGCCGGGTCCGCGCCTTCGCCCTGTACGGCGACACCACCGGCGAGACCGACGAGTACGGCCTGCCGGTCCGCTACCCCTGGGCCGAGGAGTACCGTGGCCGGGCCATGGTCGTCTACGGCCACACCCCCACGGTCCGCCCCGAATGGGTCAACAACACGATCTGCCTGGACACCGGCTGCGTGTTCGGCGGCTCGCTGACCGCGCTGCGCTACCCCGAGCGGGAGCTCGTCCAGGTGCCGGCCGAGAAGGTCTGGTACGAGTCGGTCAAGCCGCTCGGCGGCCCCGGCCGCGACCCCGCCATGCTGGACATCGACGACGTACGGGGTACCAGGCACGTCGAGACCCGTTTCGGCACGCGGGTCAAGGTGATGGAGGAGAACGCGGCCGCCGCGCTGGAGGTGATGAGCCGGTTCGCGGTGGACCCGCGCTGGCTCGTCTACCTGCCGCCGACCATGGCCCCGCCGGAGACGTCCCGGCTGGACGGCTACCTGGAGCACCCGTACGAGGCGTTCGAGGAGTTCGCCGCCGCGGGCGTGACCGAGGTCGTGTGCGAGGAGAAGCACATGGGCTCGCGGGCCGTGGCCGTGCTGGCCCGCGACCCGGAGGTCGCAGCGGCCCGGTTCGGCGTCACCGACGGCAGCTCGGGCACCGTCTACACGCGCACCGGGCGGCCGTTCTTCGACCACCTGGCGCCGCTGGTCGACGGGCTGCGGGAGGCGTGCAAGCCGCTGTGGGCCGAGCTCGGCTCCGACTGGGTGGCGCTCGACTGCGAGCTGCTGCCCTGGTCGGCCAAGGCGGGCGAGCTGATCAAGGCCCAGTACGCGTCGGTGGGCGCGGCGGCGCGGGCGGCGCTGCCCGAGGCGGTGTCCGCCCTGGAGGCGGCGGCCGGGCGCGGGCTGGACGTGGGCGAGCTGCTCACCCGCACCCGCCGCCGCGCCGGCAACGCGGCCCTGTTCCGCGACGCCTACGCGCGCTACTGCTGGCCGGTCGACGGTCTCGACGGCGTGCGGCTGGCTCCGTTCCAGATCCTGGCCTGCGAG
Organism: Nonomuraea sp. NPDC048916; assembly: GCF_040649575.1. Taxonomy (NCBI): domain Bacteria; kingdom Bacillati; phylum Actinomycetota; class Actinomycetes; order Streptosporangiales; family Streptosporangiaceae; genus Nonomuraea; species Nonomuraea sp. NPDC048916. The sequence continues at coordinate 144,530 of NZ_JBEZFS010000002.1, read as the reverse complement.
GGGCGGGCGACGGCGCTGGAGCCGCACGCCTGGCACCTGTCGACGCTGGCCCTGCTGGACTCGCCGCTGATCACCCGGACCCGTCACGTGTTCGTCTCGCTGGACTCCCCGGAGTCCCGGGCCGAGGCGGTCGCCTGGTGGGAGGCGCTGACCGCGGCCGGCGGCGAGGGCATGGTGGTCAAGCCCGCCGCCCACACCCCGGGCCGCGTGCAGCCGGGCGTCAAGGTTCGGGGCCGCGAATACCTGCGCATCATCTACGGGCCCGACTACACCGAGTCGCTGGACGTGCTGCGCGGGCGTTTCCTCGGCAAGAAGCGGTCGATGGCGTTACGTGAGCACGCGCTGGGGCTGGAGGCCCTGTCCCGGCTGGCCGACGGCGACCCGGGCTGGCGCGTCCACGAGCCGGTCTTCGCGGTGCTCGCCCTGGAGTCCGAGCCGGTCGACCCCCGGCTCTGACCCCCTCCTTCCACCGGCCCGGCCGGCCCCCCTCCCTCCACCGGCCCGGCCGGTCGCCACTTCGCACCCGCCGGCCCGGCGAAGCACTCCGCAGCCGCCGGCGCGGCGCGTCAGCTTCCCCCGGCGCACCAGGCCCGGACGGCGATGACGATCTGGCCGGCCTGGTGGCGGGTCACGTCGGTGAAGCGCTCCTGGGCGTTGCTGACCACCTGGGTCTCCGGCTGCCCCTGGACGATCTCCAGGCAGGTGGCGCGGGCTCGGGTGAACGTGCGCTCCTCCTCGGCCACCAGCCACGGGGCGATGCCGTCCAGCCGGGCCAGGAACTCCGACCGCTGCTCCCCGCTCGGGTCGGGCGTCCCGCCCACCACTCCGGACGCGGCCCCCCGCGGCGACGCGGCGGGCGGCGAGCCTCCCGTCTCCGGGGACGGCCGCGAGACGTCCACAGCCAGGATCAGGGCGGCGGCCACCCCGGCCACCAGGACGCCCGCGAGGGACGCCCACACCAGCGGGCCCGGCCCGCGCCGCGGGCTCGGAGACGGGTGGTTCTCCTGCGATCGCTGGGGACACATGCTGCGCACCGTACGCCGTCATGGGCGAATCATCCGGTTCTCCCGGAGTAGGGATGCCCGAAACAACCCCATTCAGGCCAGAACTAACCTTCCTGACCCGCGCGACCGTTGATCGAGGAAGCGGTCGCGGTGGCGGCCGGTGGCCACCGCCCCTTCGGGCACCGCCCTCACATGTGTCGCCAGGGCCGGCCACGTCATGTCCACCGGACGCGCCTCTTCGCCGTGTCCGGGTCAGGCCCGGTACTCGACCCAGGCGCGGCCGGCGGCGGCCGCCCGAGCCCGCGACGCCCGGATTCCCGCGGGGCCGTTGCGGGCGACGAACTCACGGAACAGCGACCACACCGCGGCGAGGCCGGTCACCGCGTCGTCCGGGGCGCTCTTCCACACCGGCACCTCGGCGGCGAGAGCCTCGGCCCGCTCTGGAGTGTGCCCGGCCATGATCAGCCGGGGGATGAACAACGCGGTCTCGACCCATGCGGGGCCATGACAGGCGAGCCCCCAGTCGAGGGCCCGCAGCCCGTCCGCTGTGGCGAGCAGGTTGCCCTCGTGCAGGTCGGCGTGCAGCAGCGTGTCCCCCGCGAGGGCGTCGAACTCGAGCCTCGCGCGAGCGTGCCGGTAGGCGGCGACAGCTTCCAGGTCGGCGGGCGGATCGGCCAGCAGGGCGTCCGCCCGCCTCCGCAGGAACTCCACGTTGTCGTTCACAGGTGGCACATCCGCCCCAGGGTTCGGAGCGAGCGTCTCGCCCAGCACCCGCACCAGGCCGAGCGCGTCGGCCGCGTCCCGGGAACCGGGACCGAGGTCCACGCCGCGGGCGGCGGCGACGTAGTCGAAGACCAGGCAGATCCAGCCGGCGGTGTGCCCGCTCCACAAGAGTCGCGGGGCGGGCACGCTGTCAGGTAGGACGGCGCCGACGAGACGCTCACGGTGGTAGAGCCGAGCGGACGGCGACGAGTCGGGCAGCGCCTTCACGAACACCGGCCCGAACTCGGTCTCCACCCGGACGGCAAGCCCCGCGGTGAGACCTTTCGGCACAGGAATCACCTGCCGGATCGGACCGCACACCGCCGCGATGGCGTCGCGGGCGGCCGCAGGAAGATCATTCCACCGGTGCTCGGTCATGTTCCGCACCATACGCCGCTCCTGCCCGGCCATCAGGGCTCTCAGGTGCTGTCGACGCAGCCTTCGTGGCACTGGCTGCACTTCTGGTTGCACTTAGCCCCACGAGGCCACAGGTCCGGCTCGATCCGGTAGCCGGCCCTCTTCATAGCGATGATGGTGGCGGCGAGACCGCCGCTACCGCGCGCCAGGAGATGGATACCGACCCCCGGCACATGACAGCGACCACGAACGTGCTTGCGATCGGCGACTTGTTGTCCCCCACGGTTGGTTCGTCGGCGAGGTCGAGCTGGTTCACCCTCAGTGCTCCCGGTTGTGCTCGCGCTCGGCGTTGCTCCAGTCGATGTGCTCGACGGCGGCCAGGCGCTGCCGGATGTCTTCGTGGCTCAGCTCATGGCGTCGTCCGCTCGAAGGTGACGCGGCCAGCTGTGAGGTTCGGCCGGGCGACGTAGCCCGCGTCAAGCCAGACGGCCTGCGTGTGCTTGGGGTCGCTCCCCCACCAGGCGGCATGGCGGCTCGCGCTGGCCGGAAGGTCCTCGCCGACCACGCGGGCGACTCCGGCGAACGTCATCTCGATGCGGTCACGGCCGTCGTCCTGGAGGTGTCGGGCGAGCCGCTCGTACTGCTCTCGGGTGATCATCGGCCGCACCTCGGGCACTCCCGAAGTTCGCGCACTGCTCTGGCTTGGGCTCGACGATCAGCGAGCCCGACTCGGCGGCGACCTCGTGGGCGGACCATTGCACGCACCCAGTTTGGGATTCCCTGAGACATACCGAGACCCAGTGAGACGCATGCGGTTGTCCACCTGCTGGTCAAAGCCTTGACCTACTCCCTGACCAGCAGCGCGACGCATTCCACGTGGTGGGTCATGGGGAAGGCGTCGAAGGCGCGCAGATCGTCGAGCCGGTAGCCGCGCTCGGCCAGCCAGGCCAGGTCGCGGGCCAGGGTCGCCGGGTCGCAGGAGACGTAGACGAGGCGCAGGGCCTCCAGCGAGGCGACGCGGGCCACCACGTCGCGCCCCAGCCCGGCGCGCGGCGGATCGACCACCACCAGGTCGGCCCGCTCGATCTGGAAACGGTCGAGCGCCTCCTCCACCCGGCCACGCTCCACCCGCGCCTGCGGGAGGTCGCGCAGGTTGGCGCGGGCGTCGCGGACGGCCGCGGCGTCGGACTCCAGGCCGAAGACGGCACCCTGCGGGCCCACCGCCTCGGCCAGCCCGGCGGCGAACAGGCCGACCCCGCAGTAGAGGTCGAGCGCCCACTCCCCCGGCTCGGGGGCGGCATAGGCCAGGACCGCGTCGAGCAGCGTCTCGGCGGCACCTGGATGCACCTGCCAGAACCCGCTGCCCGACACCCGGAACTCGCGGTCGCCCACCCGCTCGCGCAGGACACCCGAGCCCCGGCGCGGCACCGTGTGGCCCTTGCCCTGGTCGAGCAGGATCGAGGCCGGCGCGTCGAGATCGGGCACGGCCACGCCACGCCGCGACCGGGGCCTGACCACCACGGCGCGATCCCCGCCGGAGGAGGCGATCACCTCGACCCCGGCGGCGCCCGGCCACTCGCGCAGCTCCGCGCCGACCGCCTCCACCTCGGGGTGGGCGATCAGGCAGGCGTCGACCGGCTGGATGTCGTGCGAACGGTGCTTGCGGAAACCCAGCTCGCCACCAGGGCGGGCGGCGAACTGCACACGGGTGCGCCAGCCGAGCCCGTCGGCGGCGCCGGGCACCTCCTCGACGACGATCTTCCTGTCGATGCCCGCCAGCCGGTGCAGCTGCTCGGCGACGACGTCGGCCTTGAGCCCGCGCTGCGCCTCGAGCGTGGCGTGCTGCCAGTCGCACCCACCGCAACGGCCGGGGCCCGCGAAGGGGCAGGGCGGCACCACGCGGTCGGGTGACGGCTCCAGGATCTCCACGGCGTCGGCCCGCAGGAACCGGGTCGTCTCCTCGGTGACCTCGGCGACGACCCGCTCACCCGGCAACGCGTGCCGGACGAAGACCACGCGGCCCTCGTGGCGTGCCACACACCAGCCGCCGTGCGCGACCGGACCCACTGTCAACTCCAGAGATGCCTGTTCCACACGCATACCCTATGCCCTGCCCCTACTGATCACTTTCGAGATCCGATCAACTACTGTGTGCATGTGACCAGGCGGCTCGGGTTCGGGGGCACACTGCTCGCCACACTCTTCTTCTGTGCCTCCCTGACCCCCTCGCTGTTGCCCCGCACCTGGCAGTTGCAGGGGCTGATGGGCGCGGTCACCGCGATCCTGGGCTACGCCGTGGGCGCCGGGGTGGGGGCGGTGGGCCGGGCCGTCATCGTCTACCGGCCGCCGGAGCGGGTCCGGCGCCTGGCCTGGCGGATCATGCTGGCCGGCTGCGGGCTGCTCGCCGCGGCGGCGTTGTGGTACAGCCACGACTGGCAGCGCGACCTGCGCGCCCTCATGGGCATGAGCACGCAGATCACCTGGTTCTCCCCGCTGATCCTGGTCATGAGCATCGCGCTGTTCGCGTTGTCCCTGCTCCTCGCCCGGCTCGTCCGCCTCGGGGGACGCAAGCTCGTCGACTGGCTCGACCGCTTCGTCCCCGCCTACGTGGGCCGCACCGTCGGCGTGCTGCTCGTCGCCCTGCTCGTCCTGGTCTTCGCCAACGACGTGCTGTTCTCCGCCTTCATCGCCAGGATGAACGACATCTCCTCGATCACCAACGACGCGACCCCGGCCGGCCTGCACCGCCCCGAGTCCCCCGAGCTCTCCGGCGGCCCGGGTTCGCTGGTGAGCTGGCAGTCGCTGGGCAACGAGGGACGCCGCTTCACCGGCAACGCCTCCACGGCGACCGAGTTGGAGTCGTTCTCCGGCCGGCCCGCCGCGCGGCCGATCAGGGTCTACGTGGGCCTCGACGCCGCCTCCTCACCCCGCGAGCAGGCGGCGCTGGCCGTGCGCGAGCTCGAACGGACCGGCGCCTTCGACCGCCCGGTGCTGGCGGTGCTGGGCACCACCGGCACCGGCTGGGTCGACCCGACCATCGCCGACACCCTGGAGCTCATGTACAACGGCGACTCGGCCATGGTCGCGATGCAGTATTCGTACCTGCCGAGCTGGGTGTCGTTCCTCGTCGACAAGGACAAGGCGGCGAGGGCCGGTGTCGCGCTGGCCGACGCCGTGCGAGCCCGCTGGGAGCGGCTGCCCGCCGGGCGGCGGCCCCGGCTGGTGGTCGCGGGCGAGAGCCTGGGCTCCTACGAGCTGGAGGCGGCCTTCTCCGGCCTGCCCGCCCTGGCCGCCGAGACCGAGGGGGCGCTGTTCGTCGGCCCGCCCCGCGCCAACCACATCCACAGCGCGCTCACCGCGGGTCGCGATCCCGGCTCTCCCGTGTGGCGGCCCGTCTACCAGGAGGGCGAGACGGCGCGTTTCGCGCAGTTCCCCGCCGATCTGACCCGGCCGCCGGGGCCGTGGCGGCAGCCCCGGGTGGTCTACCTGCAGAACGCCTCCGACCCGATCGTCTGGTGGTCGCCCCACCTCATCTACGACAAGCCCGACTGGCTCGACGGGCCGCGCGGGCCGGGCGTCAACCCGCAGATGAACTGGTTCCCCCTGGTGACGTTCTGGCAGGTGCTGGTCGACATGTCGGAGGCGCTGGACGTGCCGCCCGGCCACGGCCACCGCTACGGCGCGATCATCGTCGACGGCTGGGCGGCGGTCGCCGCGCCGCGGGGCTGGACGGCGGACGACACCGCGCGGCTGGCGAAGCTGGTCAGCGAATCGGGGACTGGTCGTCCTTGACGTTGCGGCGCGGGGGCCGGCGGGCCGATCCGGGAGCGGCGGGCTCGGGACGGCCCAGCAGCCGGTCGGAGGAGTGCAGCTGCCACGGCACGCTCGTCACCATCACCCCCGGCTTGAACAGCAGCCGCGCCTTCAGCCTGAGCGCGCTCTGGTTGTGCAGCAGGTGCTCCCACCAGTGGCCGACCACGTACTCGGGGATGAAGACGGTCACGACGTCGCGGGGCGAGCGGCGGCGCAGGGTCTTGACGTAGTCGAGGATCGGCTGGGTTATCTCCCGGTAGGGCGAGTCGAGCATCTTGAGCGGCACCGGGATGCCCAGCCGCTCCCAATCCTCCTGCAACTGCCGCGCCTCGGCGCCCTCGACGCCCACGGTGACCGCCTCCAGGGTGGACGGCCGGGTGGCGCGGGCGTAGGCGAGCGCGCGCATGGTCGGTTTGTGGATCTTGGAGACGAGCACGATCGCGTGGTTGCGCGCCGGCAGCGTCGCCTCGTCGTACTCCTCGGTGATCTCCAGCTCGGCCGCCACGTTGTCGTAGTGGCGCCTGATGGCCTTCATCATGAGGAACAACACGGGCATCGCGATGCACACGATCCAGGCCCCGACCAGGAACTTGGTGAGCAGCACGACCGCGAGCACCAGCCCGGTCATCACGCCGCCGAAGAAGTTGATCACCCGGGAGCGGTGCATCTGGTGGCGGATCCGCGGATCGCTCTCGGTCTTGAGGTTGCGGGTCCAGTGGATGACCATGCCGGTCTGGCTGAGCGTGAACGAGACGAAGACGCCGACGATGTAGAGGTTGAGCAGGCGGCTGACGTCGGCGTTGAAGCCCCACAGCAGCAGGCACGCCCCGAGGGCCAGGAGGACGATGCCGTTGGAGAAGGCCAGCCGGTCGCCGCGGGTGTGCAGCTGGCGCGGCAGGTAGCGGTCCTGGGCCAGGATCGAGCCGAGCACGGGGAAACCGTTGAAGGCGGTGTTGGCGGCCAGGAACAGGATGAGCGCGGTGACCGCGGAGATGATCACGAACAGCAGCGATCCGCTGCCGAAGACCGCGTCGGCCACCTGCGAGATGATCGGCTGCTGGTAGTAGCCGGGGCCGACCGGGGTGCCGTCCGGCCGGAGCAGGTCGGTGGCGACCACGGCCGGGTCGGCCACCTTCACCCCCGAGGCCAGGCCCAGCGCTATGATGCCGCTGAACATCGTGATCGCGATCAGGCCCATCAGGAGCAGCGTGTTGGCGGCGTTGCGGCTCTTGGGCTTGCGGAAGGCGGGCACGCCGTTGCTGATCGCCTCGACCCCGGTCAGCGCCGCGCAGCCGGTGGAGAAGGCCCGCAGGATCAGGAACGCGGCGGCGAAGGAGGTCAGGTTGGTCTGCTCGGGCACGATGCCGAAGTCGGCGCTGGGCGCCCGGAGCTCGTCGCCGAAGACCAGCAACCGGAAAACGCCCCAGGTGATCAGCCCGAGCACCGCGATCATGAACGCGTAGGTGGGCAGGGCGAACGCGGCGCCCGACTCGCGCAGGCCGCGCAGGTTGACCACGGTGAGCAGGATGACGATGCCGATGGCGACGGCGGGCTTGTGCTCGGCGACGAACGGGATCGTGGCTCCCACGTAGTCGACGCCGTTGGCCACCGACACCGCCACGGTCAGCACGTAGTCGACCATGAGCGCGCTGGCCACGGTGAGCCCGGCGTTCTTGCCCAGGTTGGTGGTGGCCACCTCGTAGTCGCCGCCGCCGCTGGGGTAGGCGTGGACGTTCTGCCGGTAGGACGCGACGACCGTGATCATCACGATCACGACGGCGAGCGCCACCCAGGGGCTGTAGGTGTAGAAAGAAACTCCGGCGAGCGACAGGATGACCAGGATCTCCTGCGGCGCGTAGGCGACGGAGGAGAGCGCGTCGCTGGCGAACACCGGCAGGGCGAGGCGTTTGGGCAGCAACTGCTCGTGCAGCTGCCCGCTGCGCAGCGCACGCCCCACGAGGACGCGTTTAAAGAGATCCGTTCCCTTCGCCACGTAACGAGATGCTAGTCCTATCTTCCGGGGGCGCAGCCAGGACGCTCCCGGATCGGGCCATACTGGTGTCGAGCAACCGGCCGACCGCGAATTGCGGGGGAGAATGCATATAGTGATCATGGGATGTGGCCGGGTCGGCTCGACTCTGGCGCACATCCTCGAGGACAACGGCCATTCCATCGCGATCATCGATCGGGATCCGCAGGCGTTCCGCCGCCTGCGTGCCGGGTTTCGCGGTCGCCGGGTCACCGGGATCGGCTTCGATCGCGACGTGCTCACCGAGGCGGGCATCGAGTCCGCGACCGCCTATGTCGCGGTCTCCAGCGGCGACAACTCCAACATCATCTCCGCCCGGGTGGCGCGCGAGACGTTCGGCGTCGACAACGTGGTCGCCCGCATCTACGACCCTCGCCGCGCCGAGGTCTACCAGCGGCTCGGCATCCCCACGGTGGCGACCGTGCGCTGGACCGCCGACCAGATCCTGCGCCGCATCCTGCCCGAGGGCGCCGAGCCGCTCTGGCGCGACCCGACCGGCACCGTGGTCCTGGCCGAGGTCACCGTGCATCCCTCCTGGATCGGCACTCAGGTGCACGTGCTGGAGCAGCAGGGCCGGTGCCGGGCCGCCTTCATCAACCGGATGGGCGAGGCGCTGGTCATCACCCACGACACCGTGGTGCAGGAGGACGACATCCTGCACGTCATCGCCGCCGAGAGCGACATGGACCGGATCAACAAGGTGCTCGCCGCCGCACCCGAGGAGGAGCACTGATGCGCATCGCCATCGCCGGCGCCGGGGCCGTCGGCCGGTCCATCGCCTCCGAGCTCCTGGAGAACGGCCACGAGGTCCTGCTCGTCGACATCGATCCCAAGGCCATCAAGATCGACACCGTGCCGCGGGCCGAGTGGCTGCTGGCCGACGCCTGTGAGATCGCCTCGCTGGACGAGGCGGGGTTCAACGACTGCCACGTCGTCGTCGCCTCCACCGGCGACGACAAGGTCAACCTGGTCGTGTCGCTGCTGGCCAAGACCGAGTACGGCGTGCCGCGCGTGGTGGCCCGCATCAACCACCCCAACAACGAGTGGTTGTTCAACGAGTCGTGGGGCGTCGACGTCGCGGTCTCGACCCCGCGCCTGCTGAGCGCGCTGGTCGAGGAGGCGGTGAGCGTCGGCGACCTGGTGCGGCTGATGACGTTCCGCCAGGGCCAGGCCAACCTCGTGGAGCTCACGCTGGCCGACGACGCGCCCGTGGTGGGCCAGCGGGCCGGCTCGGTGCCGTGGCCGGTCGACTCGGCGCTGGTGGCCATCCTGCGCGAGGGCCGCGTGCTGGTGCCCAGCGACGACGACCCACTGGAGGCGGGCGACGAGTTGCTGTTCGTCGCCAACCAGGAGGTCGAGCAGGAGCTCGCGCACCTGCTGTCCCAGCACTGACCTCCCAGCACTGACCTCTCGTAGCGCGGACCTCCCGTAGCGCGGACCTCTCAGCGCGCACCTCTCCGCCCGGACGGTGAGGTGCGGACGGTGAGGTCAGGTGGAGGCGACGGGCGGTTTGATCGGGGTACGGCCCCTGCCGAGCAGCCAGACCATGGCGGCCAGCGCCGCGATCTGCAGCGGCCAGCCCATCGCGATCTTGGCCAGGCCCAGCGCGGCCACGGCCTGGTCACCGCCGCCGAACAGGTAGACGGGCAGCTGCACGGCCACCCTGACCACGCACGGGAGCATGAGCAGCCAGGTCAGCTTGGTGCAGAGCCGGACGATGCCCGCGTCCTTGTGCCAGCCGGTCGGATCGCCGGTGACCGAGCCGATCAGGAACCCGACGACCGGCCAGCGGGCCACGATCGAGATGAGCATGCCGATCGAGTAGGCGCCGTTCCACAGGATGCCGGGCAGGAAGTAGTCTTTGGCCTCGCCGGTGCGGCTGGCGAAGAACGCGCCGATGGCGATGCCGATCAGGCTGTTGATCACGAACTGCGGCGTCGACCGCTGCACCAGCCGGACCACGAGCAGGAGCACCGACAGCGCGATGCTGATGATGAGCGACAGCTTCAGCTCTTCGGTGGTGATCCAGGACAGCGTGAACGCGATCGTGGGCACCGCGGCCTCGACGATGCCGCGCATGCCGCCGAACGCCCTGGCGAGCTGGGCTCGCACCGCGGCCTCCACGGTGTCGTGGGCGACCTCTCCCGCCTCAGCACTCACCTGATCAACTCCCTGGGCGCAGCTCGTATCGCGGATTGAACATCACCTTGCGCCCGTCCTGCATGCTGACCAGGCCCTCGGCCTTGACGATGCGGCCGGGCTCGATCCCCGCGATCTTGCGACGGCCGAGCCAGACCAGGTCGATCACGTCCGACCCATCGTAGAGCTCGGCCTCCAGGGCGGGCGCACCGCCCCGTGGACGCAGTGTGACGGTACGTAGCGTACCGGCCACGCAGAACCGGCGGCGTCCGCCACACGCGGCGATCGGGGTCGCGCCGGTCTGCTCGGCGTCTTCGCGCAGCTCCTGAGCCTCGATCTCGGACTGAGGCGAGGCCAGGCGGCTGAAGAACCCGCGCAGGCCCCCACGTTTGGGGGGCGGTGCCGTACTCATGGTGACCCAGCCTACGTGATGGGGCGGTCAGCGAATCTCGCTGATCTCGGGGCCGCGTTTGAACGGGTTGGGGGCCGGCCCTTCGTCGGGCTCGGCCGTCTGCTCGCTGGGCCTGCGCAGGGTGATCGGCTCCTCGCGGGCCATCGGCTCGGCGCCGCGGACGACCACGATGTCCCTGATGAAGGCGACGAACGGCGCTGCGGCCTCCTCGTCGGTGGCGGCGGTGCCGTTGACCACGGCGAGCAGGAACCAGCGCGGGCCGTCGACGCCGAGATAGCGAGCCGGACGGGTGGTGCCCTCGGTGGTGACCTGGCCGCTCAGCTCGACGCCGAACGGGCCCTGGCGCTCCTCCAGCGACGGGGTGTGCTGCAGGATCTTGGTCTTGACCTCGTCCCACAGGCTCATGGACCTGGGCGCGGCCAGCGCCTGCAGCTGGAGCGAGCTGTCGTCGTGGAGCACGACCACGCCGATGTGCTGATCTCCCACCGAAGCCAGCCTGATGTCGAAGTCGGGGTTGTGCGGCAGCCTCAGGCCGCCGAGATCGATGCGGTCATGGTCGGGGTGGGGCTCGTCGGCGTCCCACGGGCCGGAGGCGCGCATGGGGGCGGAGGTCTCCGCCACGACTTGGTCCGGCTGCTCACGACGGCGACGTCGGAACACTGGTCTCACACTCCCTGGATTAACGTCCTGTTGAACCGAAACCGCCGGCGCCGCGCGCCGAGCCGGGCAGGCCTCCCACCTCGCGGAAGGCGGCCCGCTCCACGCGCTGCAGCACGAGCTGCGCCACGCGGTCGCCGCGGCGCAGGCGGAACGGCTCCTTGGCATCGGTGTTGATCAGCGTCACCCTGATCTCGCCCCGGTAGCCCGCGTCGACGGTGCCGGGCGCGTTGACCATGGTGACACCGTGGCGGGCCGCCAGACCCGAGCGCGGGTGCACGAAGGCGGCGTAGCCCTCGGGCAACGCGATCGCGATCCCCGTCCGCACCACGGCCCGCTCGCCCGGCGACAGCTCGACGTCCTCGGCCGTGTAGAGGTCGGCCCCCGCGTCGCCCGGATGGGCGTAGGAGGGCACGGGCAGCTCGGGATCGAGCCGGTGGAGGAGGACCTCCATCGTGCCCTCGGAGGGCGCGTGCCCGTGCGGGCTGCCGGTCAAGGGTTCACCTCGTAGTCGTGGTGCTCGGCGGCGATGGCCGCGGCGTCGCCGTGGCGGGCGAAGTGCTCCATCTCCACCTCGATGAAGAGCGCCGCCGCCCGGACGGCGACCGGGCCGTCAGGGGCGCCGATGCGCCCCTCAGCCTCAAGGTACGCCTTCCGGCCCGAGATCCCGTTGCACCAGGCACGCAGGTGGAGTGTCGTGCCGACGGGAACGGGGCGAACGAAGTCGGTCTCGAGGCGGCCGGTGACGTAGGGCTTGTGGAACAGCCACACCGACATGCCGATGATCTCGTCCATCGCCGTGGCCAGCACCCCGCCGTGCGCGAGCATCGGCGCGCCCTGGTGCGCCTCCCCCACCGTGAACTCCGCCTCGACGGTGACGCCGTCGGGCGTGGAGGCCGAGATGTGCAGGCCGGTGGGGTGGTCGGTGCCACAGCCGAAGCAGCGGCTGTAGTGGACGCCGAGCGCACTGCCCGGGGGCGGTGCGTCGGGGTGCGCCTTCGGGGGTTCGGCGCCCGGAGGCGGAGTGGTCACGGGAGAACGAGTCACGGATGACGAGGTTACTCGGTGTCGGCCGGACGTGCGTCGCGACCTGGTAGGACGGGCCGGGCGGGGGGACGCTCGGACGGCCGGTCGGGGGGACGGTCGGGTGCCTGCTCCGGCTCGGCGGCCGCCGCCGAGGGCAGCTCGGGCGGGGCGTGCCGCAGCTCGGGCAGCGCCCGGTAGATCACCGCCGCGACCGGGACGGCCACGGCCGCTCCGGCGATGCCGCCGAGGATGCCTCCGACGGCCAGCACGAGGATGATGGCCAGCGGGTGGAAGTTGAGCGCCCGGCCCACGATCAGCGGCTGGAGCACATGGTTTTCGAGCTGCTGCTCGACGACCAGGATGCCGACGAAGATCAGCGCGTAGACGGGCCCGTTGGCGCCGAGCGTGACGAGGGTGGCGATCGTGCCGGCGAAGAAGATGCCGACGATCGGGATGAAGCTGGCGAAGAAGATCAGCACGGCCAGCGGCGCCCAGAGCGGCACTCCCATGCCCGCCAGCACGATGCCCATGATGACGCCGTGCACGGCGGCCACGGCCACGGTGCCCTGCACGTAGTGGGAGAGCGTGGTCCACGCGGCCCGGCCGGCCCGGTCGACCCGCGGCGACATCGCGCCGAACCCGCGCAGGAACCACGACCAGATCCGCTCGCCGTCCTTGAGCAGGAAGAACGTGACGAACAGCAGCAGCACGATGGACGCGAGCACCTCGAAGGCGACGGCTCCCGCGCTCAGCACGGTGCCGGTGATGGCCGTGCGCTGGGTGTTGACCATGTTCGCGACTTCGTCGACGTAGCCGGTGATCTGCGCCTGCTGGAGGTGCAGCGGGCCGGTGATCAGCCAGTTCTGGACGTCGCGGGCGGTCGACTGGACCTGCTGGACCAGGTTGGGGAACTCCTCGGTGGCCCGCGCGCCGACCAGCCACCCGGTGCCGATCAGCACCGCGAGCGCGACCAGCATGGTGATCCAGGTGGCGTAGATGGGCCGCATCCCGGCCTGGCGCAGGCTGTTGGTCAGCGGGAACAGCAGCGCGGTCAGCAACAGGGCGATGGCCACGGGCAGCGCGACGAAGCTGAGCCGCCCGATGCCCAGGACGAAGAAGTAGACGACCACGCCGACGAGGATCAGACACGCAGCCCACGCGGCCATCCTGGCCAGCACGGGTGGCACGAGCTTGGTGGGTCGGTCGGTCAGCACGTCCTCCAGACTGGCACGTCGCGGGCCGCGATGCGCGTGGTTAAAAGATCGGGTCTGGGCAAGGTCACCGAGGCGTGTCACCGTCATGGTCATGAAGGCTGTGGCAGTGCTTCTCAGCGTGCTCCTGACCCTGGTCCTCACCGCCGTCGCGGCCCCTCCGGCCGTCGCGGCCCCTCCGGCCGTCGCGGGCCCCGCGCGCGCCTCGGGCGGCGGCCTCGCGCTGGAGGTGCTGTCCGGCCGCGCCGACCAGGTGAGCGGCGGCGACGCCCTGATCGGGGTACGGCTGGAGCGCGGCGGTCCGGTGCGGGTGCTGCGCAACGGCGAGGACGTCACCGCGGCGTTCCGGGCCGAGCCCGGAGGGCGCTCGCTCACGGGCCTGGTGACCGGGCTGAGGCCCGGCGACAACACGATCACGGCCGTGGCCCCGCCGTTCCGGGAGACGTTGAAGGTGCGCGACCACCCGATCTCGGGACCGATCTTCTCCGGGCCGCACCAGTACCCGTTCGTGTGCAAGACCGAACGCAGCGGGCTCGGCCCGCCGGTGGTGGACAACCAGGACGGGCAGGGCATGCGGGTGCCGGGCGGCTGGAGCAGGGACTGCTTCGCGCCGACCGTGAGCGACCGGATCTACCGGGCGGCCGACGGCGCCTTCAAGCCGATGCCCGCCGAGCGGCCGGCCGACATGACGACCACCACGCTGCTCGACGGGCGCACGGTGGACTTCGTGGTGACGCGCGAGCGCGGCGTGATCAACCGGTTCCTCTACTCGATCGCGATGATCGAGGGCGGCTGGAACGGCCGGGCGATCTACCGCTTCGACGGCGGCGTGGCGATCGGCCACGACCAGGGCACGCTGGGCGGCGGCGCGCTCGACCCGTACGGGCTGGGCAAGGGCTACGCGATCCTGCACTCGTCGGGCACCCGCACCTCGACGCACTACAACCTGATCCTGGGCGGCGAGACGGCGCTGATGGTGAAGGAGAGGTTCATCGAGCGGCACGGCCGGCCGCTCTACACGGTGGGGGTGGGCGCCTCCGGCGGCGCCATCCAGCAGTACGTCTACGGCCAGAACTACGCCGACCGGGTGATCGACGCGGCCATCCCGCAGTATTCGTATCCGGACATGGTCACCCAGACCATCCACGTGGGCGACTGCGAGCTGCTCGAACGTTACATGGACCACAACCCGCGCTGGGCGAACTGGGACTCGCGGACCGCGCTCATCGGGATGAACGCCAGCGACACCGTGGCCAACCCCTACACCGGCAGGGCCGGCTCCGACGAGTGCGTCGAGGGCTGGCGCGGGCTGACCCCGCTGACCATGAACCCCCTCTGGACCTCCAACAACTCGCCCGAGTGGCAGCAGATGGACCCGCCGGGCGTCAAGGACACGGTCCAGTGGACGCACTGGGACGACCTGCGCACGGTCTACGGCGTCGGCCCCGACGGCTACGCCCGCTCCACCTGGGACAACGTCGGCGTCCAGTACGGGCTGAAGGCGCTGGTCGACGGCACCATCACGGCCGAGGAGTTCCTCGACGTCAACGCCAGGGCGGGCTCGTGGAAGGAGGCCCGGGACATGGTCCAGGAGGGCTGCCCGTTCACGCCCTCGCTCTGCCCGGCCGAGTTCGACCCGTGGAGCTCGCGCAACATGCGCCTGGGCGACCCGGCGCCGCGGCGATCCGGCGATCCGGTGGCGATCAGGAACGTCGAGCGCAGCGGGCTGGTCTTCCGGGGCGACATCGACATCCCGGTCATCGACTGGCGCCACTACCTGGAAGACGAGCTCGACATGCACAACTCGCACCAGTCGTTCGCCTCGCGGAAGCGGATGCTGGACCACGACGGCGACGCCGGCAACCAGGTCATCTGGTTCACCGACGCCCGCCCCGACGGCCCGCGGTTCGACCAGACGCCCGAGGCGCTCCAGGTGATGGACGCGTGGATGGCGAACCTCCGGGAGCACCCGCGGCGCGGGGTGGCGGGCAACAGGCCCGCGGCGGCGGTGGACCGCTGCTTCGCGACGGACGGCACCCAGATCGCCGCCGGCCCGCGCGTCTGGGACGGCATCCTGAACCGGCGCGCCGCCGGGGCCTGCACGGAGAGGTTCCCGCTCTACTCGACCTCGCGCGTCGTCGCGGGCGGGCCGATCGAGGGCGGGGTGTACAAGTGCCGGTTGCAGCCGGTGGCCCGCGCCATCGCACGCGGGCTCTACGGCGGCTGGCGCCCCTCCCCCGCCGAGCGGAGCCGCCTGGAGGCGATCTTCCCGACGGGGGTGTGCGACTACTGACCTTCGACCAGTGAGACCTCGACGGCCTGCTCGGGGCCGTCGAGGAGGACGAACTCCTCGACGTTGCCGGCGCCGCACAGGTCGTCCTGGGCGAGACGTACGAGCTCGATCTCGGGGCCGGTGACGGTCAGGCGGGAGACCTCGGCGCGCATCGACAGCCTCGCCTCGGACTTGGCCTTGCGGACCTGCCGGAGCACCTCGGAGGCGACCGCCAGCACGGCGGGGTCGCCGGTGCCGCGCTCGGCCACGGGCCAGGGGGCGAGGTGCACGCTGCCCTCGCGCCACCACGACCAGACCTCCTCCGTGACGAACGGCAGGAAGGGGGCGAACAGCCGCAGCTGCACGTCGAGAGCCCGGCGCAGCGCCGTGTGGGCCGAGGCCGCCGCCGCGCCGGACTCGTAGGCCCGCGCCTTCACCAGCTCCAGGTAGTCGTCGCAGAACGACCAGAAGAACCGCTCGACGGCCTCCAGCGCCCGGGTGTGCTCGTAGCCGTCGAACGCCTCGGTCGCCTCGCGGACCACGTCGGCGAGGGCGGCCAGCATCGACAGGTCGATCGGCTCGGTGACGTCGCCGCCGCCCTCGCCCAGGCCGAGCACGAACCTGGAGGCGTTGAGGATCTTGATCGCGAGCCGCCGCCCGACCTTGAGCTGACCGGCGTCGAAGGCGGTGTCGACGCCGTAGCGGCCGCCCGCCGCCCAGTAGCGGACCGCGTCGGAGCCGTGCCGCTCCAACAGGTCCATCGGGGTGACCACGTTGCCCTTGGACTTGGACATCTTCTTGCGGTCGGGGTCGAGGATCCAGCCCGAGATCGCGACGTCGCTCCACGGGGCGCCGCCGAACTCCAGGTGCGATCTGACCACGGTGGCGAACAGCCAGGTGCGGATGATCTCGTGGGACTGCGGGCGCAGGTCGGCCGGGAAGACCCGCCGGAACAGGTCGTCGTCGGTCTCCCAGCGGCCCGCGATCTGCGGCGTGAGCGACGAGGTGGCCCAGGTGTCCATCACGTCGGGATCGGCCGTGAACCCGCCGGGCACGCCCCGCCGGTCCGCTGAGTAGCCGGGCGGCGTGTCGGAGGACGGGTCGATCGGCAGCAGCTCCTCGGGCGGCGTGATCGGCTCGTCGTAGACCGGCCGGCCGGACTCGTCGAGCGGATACCACACCGGGAACGGCACGCCGAAGAACCGCTGCCGGGAGATCAGCCAGTCACCGGCCAGCCCCTGCACCCAGTTGTCGTATCTCACCCGCATGTGCGGCGGGTGCCACCTCAGCTCGGCGCCCCGCTCCAGCAGCCGCTCGCGCAGCGCCGCGTCGCGCCCGCCGTTGCGGATGTACCACTGCCGGGTGGTGACGATCTCCAGCGGCTTGTCGCCGCGTTCGTAGAACTTCACCGTGCGCTGGACCGGCCGCGGCTCGCCGTCGAGGTCGCCGGACTCGCGCAGCAGCTCCACGATCCGCTCGCGGGCGCTGTGGACGGTCTTGCCCGCCAGCTCTTTGTACGGCTCCTCGTCGACGCCCGCCGGCGGCTCGGGCAGCAGCCGGCCGTCCCAGCCGATGACCGGTCGCGTCTCCAGGTCGAGCTCGCGCCACCACGTCACGTCGGTGATGTCGCCGAACGTACAGATCATGGCGATGCCGGAGCCCTTGTCCGGCTCGGCCAGGTGGTGGGGCAGGACCGGCACCTCGACGCCGAACAGCGGCGTGAGCACCGACGTGCCGAACAGCGGCCGGTAGCGCTCGTCGTCGGGGTGGGCGACCAGGGCCACGCAGGCCGGGATCAGCTCGGGCCGGGTGGTCTCGATCCAGACCGGACCGTCCTGGCCGTAGAACGAGATCCGGTGGAACGCCCCGGGCCACTCGCGGTCCTCCAGCTCGGCCTGGGCGACGGCCGTGCGGTAGGTGACGTCCCACAGCGTCGGCGCCTCGGCCAGGTAGGCCTCTCCGCGCCTGAGGTTGCGCAGGAACGCGCGCTGCGACACCCGGCGGGAGTCGTCGCTGATCGTGGTGTAGAGCAGGGACCAGTCGACCGACAGGCCGACCCGGCGCCACATGTCCTCGAACGCCCGCTCGTCGATGGCCGTCAGCTTGTGGCAGAGCTCCACGAAGTTGCGCCGTGAAATGGAGATCTCACGTTTGCCGGGCTTCTCCGGTGGCACGAACCCGGGGTCATAGGGCAGCGACGGATCGCAGCGCACGCCGTAGACGCTCTGCACGCGCCGCTCGGTGGGCAGGCCGTTGTCGTCCCAGCCGATCGGGTAGAACACCGACTTGCCCAGCATGCGCTGGTAGCGGGCCATGATGTCGGTGTGGGTGAAGGAGAAGACGTGACCCACGTGGAGAGAGCCGGAGACGGTGGGGGGCGGGGTGTCGATCGAGTAGATCTGCTCACGTGTCCGGGACCGGTCGAACCGGTAGGTGCCCTCGCTCTCCCAGCGGCCTACCCATACCTGCTCCAAGCCGTCGAGAGTGGGTTTCTCCGGCATAGGCGCATGGCGTGGTCGCTGTTGAGTCATGCCTCCTTATGGTACGGCTTCGCGGGCGAGGGCAGCGTTAGAGACTAGGGTTCGTTATCTAGGGGAAGGAGACGCCGAATGGCAGAGGATAAGCCGGATCTGGCCTGGCGGGTCATCGGCGGACTGGTCGGTCTGGCGACCGCGTGGGCGGCCCGCAAGCTCCTCGGGTTCGCCTGGGTGAAGGCGACCGGGAAGGAGCCGCCCATCGACGCGGACTCACCCGAGGTCAGCATGGGTGAGGCGATCGGTTACGCGGTCGTGATGGGTGTGGGCATGTCCGTGGCGCAGATCGTGGTCAACCGGACCGCCAAGAAGCGGTATGAGGCGTGGAAGTCTGTGAAACAGGTGACTCCAGGGCATTGAGAAACTCGTTCGCCCATCGGTCCACGTCGTAGGTGGTGATCCGGCGGCGCATCGTGCGCATGCGCCGGGTCAGCTCGTGCGGCGTGGCCCGCATCGCCGCCAGGATCTGGCGCTTGACGTCCTCTATGTCATACGGGTTGACCAGATACGACTGCCGGAGCTCGTCGGCCGCCCCGGCGAACTCACTGAGCACGAGCGCCCCGTCGAGGGCGTGGCGGCAGGAGACGTACTCCTTGGCGACCAGGTTCATCCCGTCCCGCAGCGGCGTCACGACCATCACGTCGGCGGCCAGGTAGAGCGCGGCCAGCTCCCTGCGGCCGTATGACTGGTGGAAATACTGGATCGGCTGCAGCCCGAGCATCGCGTGCTCGCCGTTGATCCGGCCGACCTGCAGCTCGATGTCGTCACGCAGCCGGCGATACTCGTCCACCCGTTCCCGGCTGGGCGTGGCGATCTGCACGAACACCGCCTCGTTGGGCGCGAGGCTGCCGTCCTTGAGCAGCTCGCCGAAGGCCTCCAGCCGCTGCCCGATGCCCTTGGTGTAGTCGAGCCGGTCGACGCCGAGCAGCAGGTGGGCGGGGTCGCCCAGCTCCGACCTGATCTCCTTGGCCCGCGTGATGACCTGCGGTTCGCGCACCAGGGTGTCGAGCTCGCCGAAGTCGACGGAGATCGGGAAGGCCTGCGTGGTGACGATCCGGTCGTCGAGGAAGATCTCGTTCCCCTTGTACGGCAGGCCGAGCAGCCTGCGGCAGAGCCGGCGGAAGTTGGAGGCGCCGCCGGACAGCTGGAACCCGACCAGGTCGGCCCCGAGCAGCCCCTCGACCAGCTCCTTGCGCCACGGCAGCCGCCAGAACAGCTCGACCGGCGGGAACGGGATGTGCAGGAAGAACCCGATGCGCAGGTCGGGCCGGAGCTTGCGGAGCATGGCGGGCACCAGTTGCAGCTGGTAGTCCTGCACCCAGACGACGGCCCCGTGCTCGGCCACCTCGGCCGCGGCGTTGGCGAAGCGCTGGTTGACGAGGCGGTAGGCGTCCCACATGTCCCGCTCGAACACGGGCGGCGCGACCACGTCGTGATAGAGCGGCCAGAGCGTGGCGTTGGAGAACCCCTCGTAGTAGAGCTCCACCTCCTCGGCGGACAGCGGCACCGAGATGAGGCTCATGCCGTCCTGCTCGAACGGCTCCAGCTTCTCGTCGGCGGCGCCGTGCCAGCCGAGCCAGGCGCCGTGGCGGCGCTGCATGACCGGTGCGATGGCGGTGACGAGCCCACCCGGGCTCCTGCGCCATGAGGCCGTTCCGTCCGGCTCGACCGTCCGATCCACCGGCAAGCGGTTGGCAACGATCAGAAACGAGCTACGGCCACTCACTCAAGTCCTCCTACGACTCCGTCCAGCGTGAACCGCGACGCGCGGCTCACGGCAGCCGCCACCGACTCCGGCCCCGCTTGGGGAATGATCGCGGCGATATGAGCGTCGGGCCTGATCAGCCACACTTCGTCCGGCCTGGCGCCGAGTTCGTCGGCGAGGCCACCGGTGCCATCCATCGTCGCGAACTCGCGAACGGCGAGCGGCGCCTTAGTGACCTTGCCCAAGACCTGGGCAAACAAACGCGAATCGCTCATATCGCCCACAAGTAGCAGGAAGCCGTCCCGGCAGTGCTCACGCAGCCGTCCGCCGGGCAGGGGCACGTCGGGGACGATCACGCCGGGCGCGGGCGGCGGGCTCGTGCCCTTCGGCGGCCGGCCGGTGAACGGCCGGCCCGGCTCCGGCGTGGTGAGCGGGGAGTCGACATACCAGTACGGCTCCGCGAACCGGCCCGAGTCGACCTCGGCCACGTCACCCCGCTCCAGCACGGCCCGCCTGCGCTCCCGATCGGCCTCGGTCGACGGGGCGAGGAAGCGCATGGTGGCCATGGTGACCTCCAGGTTCTCCAGCGCGGCCGCGTGACGTTCGGCGTGGTAGGTCTCCAGGAGCTCCTCGGGGGCCCAGCCGCGCAGCACGAAGGCCAGTTTCCAGGCCGCGTTCTCCGCGTCGGGCACGCCGGAGTTGAGGCCCCGGGCGCCGAACGGCGCCATCAGGTGGGCGAAGTCCCCGGCGAGCAGCACCCGGCCGACGCGCATGCGCGAGACGACGCGGGAGTGGAAACGGTAGGTCGTCCGCCAGATCAGCTCGTAGTCGCGGTCGCCGACGACCTGCCTGATCCGGCGCGCGACGTCGTCCGCCGCGGGGACGCCGTCGGGCGGGAGCTGCCAGTCGATGCGGAACGTCGAGCCGGGGCAGGGGTGGATGAGCACCTGCCTGCCGGGGTTCCAGGCCGGATCGAAGTAGAAGCGCCGCTCGTGCTCCCAGCCGGGCAGGTCGGCGCGGATGTCGCAGATGAGGAACCGGTCGTCGAACGTGCTCCCGTCGAAGCCGACGCCGAGCGCCTCCCGCAGCCGCCGCTCCCGCGCTCCGGCGCAGGCCAGCACATAGGAGGCGCGCAGCGACCGCTCGCCGCAACGGACGGTGACGCCGTCGTCGTCCTGCTCCAGGCCGGTCACCTCGTGCTCCCAGCGGACCTCGATGAGCGGCTGGGCGGCGATGGCGTCGTCGAGGATCTCCTCGGTGCGCGACTGCGAGATGTTCACGAACGGCGGCAGCGGGCCGCCGGCCTCGAACCGCCAGGAGGACAGCTCCCGGTCACGGTGGTAGGTGCGGGCGGTCGTCCAGGTCAGGCCCTCCTCGGCGATCCGGCCCGCGCCGAGCGCCGACCAGACGTCCAGCACGTCGCGTTGCTGGCAGATGGACCTCGACCCCACCGGCTCGCGCCCGCTCCGCCGGTCGAGGACGAGCACGGGCACGCCCCAGCGGGCCAGCAGCAGCGCCGCGGTCTGCCCGACCGGGCCCGCGCCGACCACGACGACCCGCGCCCCCGTGCTCAAAGGCGCCGTGGTCGAAGGCGCCGTGGTCATGGCCGCTTTGGGCATGGCCGCTTTGGGCAGGGGCGTCCCGGTCATGACTGGAGCTGGTCCCAGACCTCGCGGTCGCGTTCGGCCGTCCAGATCCGGGGCCGCTCGATGCCGTCGAGCTCGTCCCACAGGCGGGAGACGTTGAACGGCAGGCAGTGCTCGAAGATGGGCCAGCCGCCGTAGCGGGGTTCGAGCGCCCGGTGGGTGCTCTCGAACGCCTGCCTGAGCGTGCCGCCCCGCTCGCGGGTCCGGCCCACCTCGGTGAGCATCACGGTCAGGAAGTCGCGGGTCTGGGCGATGGCCGCGGCGGCCTCCGCCCCGCCCCTGGCCACCGCTCCCCTGCCGCCGACCAGGGTCTCCGCGCCGAAGGCGGCCACCCGGTCGAGGGTGTCGGTGGCCCAGTCGCGGTGGAAGGCGTCGCCGGTGTAGAGGGCGGCCCGCGACTCGACCAGGTCGCCAGCGAACATGATCTTCTGCTTGGGCAGCCAGGCGACCAGGTCGCCCTCGGTGTGGCCGCGCCCGCAGTGGGCCAGCACCAGGTCGCCGCGCCCCCCGCCGAGGTCGATCGTGAACCTGTCGCCGAACGTCGCGGTGGGCCAGGTCAGGCCGGGGATGGAGGCGGGCTCCTTGAACAGGCGGGGCATCCGGGCGTACTCGCTGGCCCAGTCCTGCTCGCCGCGCTCGGCGATCAGCTCGCGGGTCCGCTCGTGCGTGACGATGACGTCGGCGCCGAACGCCGAGGCGCCGAGCACCCTGACCGCGTGGTAGTGCGACAGGACCAGGTATCTGATCGGCTTGTCCGTGTGCTCCCTGAGCCGGGCCAGCCATTCGCGGGCGGCCACGGGGGTGGCCAGGGCCTCGAAGCAGACCAGGAAGTCCTCGCCCTCGATCGCGCCGACGTTGGGGTCGCCCTCCGCCGTGAGCGCGTAGACGCCGTCGGCCAGCACCTCCAGGGACTGCCGCTTGGCGTCGAGATCGGCGGACGAGGCGAACGGCTTGGCCATCGTTCCTCCTAAGCGTCGAAGTCGATCGTCACCCGGGCCGAGACCGGACGACTCTGGCAGGCAAGGACATACCCCGCGGCGACCTCGTCCGGTTCCAGCGCGTGGTTGCGGTCCATGGCGACCTCGCCGGTGACCAGTCTGGCCCGGCAGGTGCCGCACACCCCGCCCCGGCACGCGTAGGGCGCGTCGGGGCGCACGCCGAGCGCGGCGCCGAGCAGGCTCTCGCCGCCGTCCAGCGCCACCTCGGTGGTGCGGCCGTCGAGCCGGAAGGTCAGCGACGCCCCCGGCGGCGCCTGCCCTGGCCGGGAGACCGGCTCGCCCGCGTAGAACAGCTCGTGGTGCAGGCGCTGCCGGCCGACGCCGCGCAGCACCTCGCGGGCCGCCTCGACCAGCCCGGCCGGGCCGCACAGGTAGTAGTGGGCGGCCTCGCCCAGCAGGGGCAGCAGCGTGCGCAGCCGGGCGGCGTCGATCCGGCCCGAGGCGATCGGGGCCTCCAGGGGCTCACGGCTGAGGACGTGCAGCAGGTTGAGCCGCGGCCCGTAGCGGTCCTTGAGGTCGGCCAGCTCCTCGGCGAACATCACCTCGCGCGCGGTCCGGTTGCCGTAGACGAGCGAGAACCTGCTGCGCGGCTCGGCGGCCAGGGTGGTGGCCAGCAGGGACAGGACCGGGGTGATGCCGCTGCCCGCGGCGATCGCCACGTGGTGCCTCGGTCTGTCCGGGCGGAGCGGGGTGTTGAAGCGGCCGGCGGGCGCCATCGCCTCCAGGACGTCGCCGGGCCTGAGGGCGTTGTTGGCGTACTCGCTGAACGCGCCGCCGGGGAGCCGCTTCACGCCGATCCGCAGCGGGCCGCCCGCCGGGGAGCAGATCGAGTAGCTCCGGCGCACCTCGATCCCGTCGAGGCGGGTCCGCACGGTGAGGTGCTGGCCCTGGACGAACGGGACGCGCTCGGCGAACGTCACGGCCACCGCGTCGTCGGTCAGCCGGTCCACGGCCGCGACCGTCAGCGGCTGGAAGCGGCTCACGCTAGATCTCCTTGACGTGGTCGAACGGTTCGAGGCAGTCGGAGCACGCGTACATCGCCTTGCAGGCCGTGGAGCCGTACCCGCTGACCAGGCGGGTGCGGGGCGAGCGGCAGCGCGGGCAGCGGACGCCCAGCGTGACCGGCACCGGGCCGGTCCGCCGCGCGGGCGGGGAGATGCCGTGTTCGAGGAGTTTCGCGCGGCCCTCGTCGGTGATCCAGTCGGTGGTCCAGGGGGGCGCGAGCACGGTCGTGACCGTGACGCCGGGCAGGGCGCGCCGGAGGTCGTCGCGGATCACGTCCATGGCCGGGCAGCCGGAGTAGGTCGGGGTGATCACCACCTCCAGGCCGCCGTCGGCGCGCCGCCGCACGTCGCGCAGGATGCCGAGGTCGCCCAGCGTCACCAGGGGCAGCTCGGGGTCGGGCACGGCCGCCGCCACCGCGCGGGCCTCGTCGAGCGTCACCACCTCGCCCCCTCGTGCGCGCGGTGCAGCTCCTGCAGCTCGGCGAGGAGCGGGGCGAGGTGCTCGCTGTGCCTGCCCCGGCGACCGCCCGTCCACCGCGTCGCGGGCGCGGGCGGGACGCGGGGCACGGCCAGCTCCGCCTCCCGCAGGACCCCGCCCACGAACGTGTCCCAGGGCTCGCGCAGGTCCGGCTCGGTCTCGAACAGCTCGCCGGTGTACGGCCACAGCGCGCCGAGGGCGGCGGTCGTGCGGCGGCGGCTCTCCTCGGTGCCCCGGCCGAGCCGGACCGCCCAGATCCGGGCGTAGTCACGGTGGTAGGCGAGCTCCTTGACGCCCTTGGCCGCCACCTCGTCCTCGGGATGCGCGGCGTACAGCTCGTACAGGAAGCCCGTGTAGAGCAGGTGGCGCACGACGGTGGCGGCGAAGTCGCCGTTCGGCTGCTCGACGAGCAGGCAGTTGCGGAACTCGGCCGGATCGCGCAGGTAGGCCAGCCGGTCCTCGTCACCGGCTCTGGACAGCAGCGCGCGGGCCTGGCCGAGCAGGTCGAGGCTCAGGTTGGCCAGGGCGACGTCCTCTTCCAGCGTGGGGGCGCGGGTGATCCAGCCGGCCAGGCGCTGGGCCAGCACGAGGCAGTCGTCGCCGATCTCCAGGGGGTCGATCACAGGTGCTCCACCCCGTCGGGCAGCTCGTAGAACGTGGGGTGGCGGTAGGGCTTGCCGCCGGCCGGGTCGAAGAAGGCGTCCTTCTCGTCCGGGGAGGAGGCGGTGATCGCGGTCGCCGGGACGACCCAGATGCTGACGCCCTCCTGGCGGCGGGTGTAGAGGTCACGCGCGTGGCGCAGGGCCAGCTCGGCGTCGGCGGCGTGCAGGCTGCCGGCGTGCACGTGGGAGAGGCCGCGCCTGGGCCGGACGAACACTTCCCACAAAGTCACGAGATTTCCCCCTGTTCTCCGGCGTGCTCCCTGGCCGCGTACGCGGCGGCCGCCTCGCGGACCCAGGCGCCCTCCTCGTGGGCGGCGCGGCGGCGCGCCAGGCGCTCGGCGTTGCACGGGCCGTCTCCGGCCAGCACCCGCCTGAACTCCTCCCAGTCGATCTCGCCGTGGTCGTAGTGGCCCCGCTCGGCGTTCCAGCGCAGCCCGGGGTCGGGCAGGGTGAGGCCGAGGATCTCGGCCTGGGGCACGATCATGCCGACGAACCTGCGGCGCAGCTCGTCGTTGGAGTGCCGCTTGATCTTCCAGGCCATCGACCGGGCCGAGTGGGTCGACTCGGCGTCGGGCGGGCCGAACATCATCAGCGACGGCCAGTACCACCGGTCGACGGCGTCCTGGGCCATCCGCCGCTGCGCGGGAGTGCCGTGGGCCAGGGTGTGCAGCAGCTCGTAGCCCTGGCGCTGGTGGAAGCTCTCCTCCTTGCAGATGCGGACCATCGCCCTGGCGTACGGGCCGTAGGAGCAGCGGCAGAGCGGCACCTGGTTGACGATCGCCGCGCCGTCGACCAGCCAGCCGATGGCGCCGATGTCGGCCCAGGTGGGGGTGGGGTAGTTGAAGATCGAGGAGTAGCGCTGGCGGCCCTCGTGCAGCGCGTCGAGCAGCTCGGCGCGGTCCACGCCGAGCGTCTCGGCCGCCCCGTAGAGGTAGAGCCCGTGGCCCGCTTCGTCCTGCACCTTGGCGAGCAGGATCGCCTTACGCCTGAGGCTGGGCGCCCTGGTGATCCAGCCGCCCTCCGGCTGCATGCCGATGATCTCGGAGTGGGCGTGCTGGGCGATCTGCCTGATCAGCGTCCGGCGGTAGGCGTCGGGCATCTCGTCGCGCGGCTCGATCTTCTCGTCGGCGTCGATGATCTGCTGGAACGCCGGGCTCACCGGCTGCCGCCGGGGCTCTCACGGCAGGGCTCGGGCATGTTCTTCCCTCTCTTGACACGGATCGGGGCAGACGGTGAAGTGTTTACCGAACATTCGGTCAGTTGACAAGGGAGAGTTCCGTTGGAGAGCGCCCGTCGCATGATGGCCTCCGACACGGCCTCCGCGGCCCTCGGCATCGAGCTGGTCGAGCTCGGCCCGGGCCGGGCGGCGTGCCGCATGACGGTGACCCGCCAGATGATCAACGGGCACGAGCTCTGCCACGGCGGCTACGTGTTCCTGCTCGCCGACACCGCCTTCGCGTGCGCCTGCAACACCCACGGCCCGGTCACGGTCGCGGCGGGAGCGGAGATCACGTTCGTCGCCCCGGCCCGCGAGTCCGACGTGCTGGTGGCCGAGGCGGTCGAGCGCACCCGCTACGGGCGCAGCGGGATCTACGACATCACGGTAAGGAAGTCCGACGGTCAGGTGGTCGCGGAGTTCCGCGGCCGCAGCAGGGAGATGCGATGAGGCTCGGCGACCGCCCCGCTCCAGGGGAGCTCGACCCGATCGAACGGGTGTCGCGTGACGAACTGGCCGCGCTCCAGCTGGAGCGGCTCCAGTGGACGCTCCACCACGCCTACGAGAACGTCCCGTTATACCGGCGCAAGTTCGACGAGCACGGTGTCCACCCCGGCGACTGCAAGGCGCTCGACGACCTCGCCGGGTTCCCGTTCACCACCAAGGAGGACCTGCGCGAGGGCTACCCGTTCGGCATGTTCGCGGTGCCGCGCGAGCGGGTGGCGCGGGTGCACGCCTCCAGCGGCACGACCGGCCGGCCCACGGTGGTCGGCTACACGCGGGGCGACCTCGACACCTGGGCCGGCCTCATGGCCAGGTCGATCCGCGCCTCCGGCGGCCGGCCCGGCGACATCGTGCACGTGGCCTACGGCTACGGCCTGTTCACCGGCGGTCTGGGCGCCCACTACGGGGCCGAGCGACTGGGGTGCACCGTGGTGCCGGTCTCCGGTGGCATGACGCCCCGTCAGGTGCGGCTCATCGACGACTTCCGGCCCGGCGTCATCATGGTCACGCCGTCGTACATGCTGGCGCTCCTCGACGAGTTCGAGGCGCAGGGGCTCGATCCCCGCGCGTGCTCGCTGCGCATCGGGATCTTCGGCGCCGAGCCGTGGACCGAGGAGATGCGCCGCGAGATCGAGGACCGCTTCGACCTGCACGCCGTCGACATCTACGGCCTGTCGGAGGTGATGGGACCGGGCGTGGCCAACGAGTGCGTGGAGTCCAAGGACGGCCTGCACGTCTGGGAGGACCACTTCTATCCCGAGACCGTCGACCCGTTCACCGGGGCGCCGTCCGACGGGGGCGAGCTGGTCTTCACCAGCCTCACCAAGGAGGCGATGCCGGTCGTCCGCTACCGCACCCGCGACCTGAGCCGGCTGCTGCCCGGCACCGCCCGGCCCGCGTTCCGCCGCATGGAGAAGGTCACCGGCCGCGCCGACGACATGATCATCCTGCGTGGGGTGAACATCTTCCCGACCCGGATCGAGGAGCTCGTGCTGCGCACGCCGGGCCTGTCGCCGCACTTCCAGGTGCACCTGACCAGGCCGGGACGGCTCGACGTGATGACCGTGAAGGTCGAGGCCCGGCCGGGCGTCGAGGGACGCGAGATCCGCGACGAGGCCGCCGCGTCGCTGCGCCGATCGGTCAAGGACCACGTGGGCGTGAGCGTGGACGTCGAGGTGGTGGACCCGGAGACGCTGGAGCGCTCGGTGGGCAAGCTCAAGCGCGTCATCGACAGGCGGGATACTTGACCATATGGCCACCCAGCCCCGTCAGCGCAAGCGCGGGCACGACCCCGAGTCCGTGCTCGCCGCCGCCGTGGGCGTCTTCAACGAGCGCGGCTACGACGGGACCAGCATGGAGGACCTGGCCAGGGCGCTCGGGGTCACCAAGTCGGCCATCTACTACCACGTCCCGGGCAAGGAGCAACTGCTCGCGCGGGCCCTCGACCGGGCGCTGGACGGGCTGTTCGAGATGATCGCCGACGAGCGCGCCACCTCGGGCCGGGCGATCGAACGCCTGGAATGGGTGGTGCGCCAGAGCGTGCGCATCCTGGTCGACCGGCTGCCGTACGTGACGCTGCTGCTGCGGGTGCGGGGCAACAGCCCGACCGAGCAGCACGCGCTGGACCGGCGGCGGGAGTTCGACAGGTTCGTCAGCCACCTGGTCAAGGAGGCCGCGGCCGAGGGGAGCATCCGGCCCGACGTGGAGCCGGCGCTGGTGACACGGCTGTTGTTCGGCACCGTCAACTCGATCACCGAGTGGTACCAACCGGCGCGCGGGGGCTCGGCCGAGGAGTTGGCGGGCGCGCTGCTGAAGATGACGTTCGACGGGCTAAGGGTCTGACCGGTCTCGCTCGGGAGGGTCTAACCGGCCGCGCTCGGGAGGCGCGGGCAGCTTGAGGCGCAGGTCGTCGCGGATGGTCTGGCCGAGCTTCTTGGTCGCCATCCGGTTGAGCGCGCCGCCGGCGACGGCGCCGGTCAGGAACGGGCCGAGCGTGGTCAGGTGGCGGCCCAGGGTGCGCATGAGGCGGTTGCGCAGGGCGGTCTTGGTGGCGGCGCCGAGCGCGAGCGACACCGAGGCGGGGGCCAGCGGGTCGATGCCGCGCTGCCTGGCCCAGGCCGCGGTGAACGCGGCCGCGCGCTGGGCGCCGGTGCCCTCGACGCGCACGCCGTAGACCTCGTGCAGCTCCGCGAGGAGCTTGACCTCGATGGCGGCGACCACGATGGTCTCGGCGACGAGCTGCGCGGGGGCGGAGAGCAGAAGAGGGGGCGCGGCGAACTCGGCCGCGGCGAGCGCGCCGCCGATGGCGCCGACCGTCATGGTCGCCTTCTGGGCGGTGCGCACCAGGTCGTCGGCGAGCTGCTCGCCGGTCAGGCCGTGGTGGTGCTCGGAGAGGGTGTGCAGGTCACGGATGGGGATGCGCGGTGCGATGTTGATGAACACGTCGGCCAGCCATCGGCCTCGGCCGGTGCCGCTATCACGGGCCCGCTTCGAGCCGGCCGACAGGGATCGGGCTAGGCGGCCGAGCAGCTTGCGCCGCTCGGCCGGCTCCAGCTCACCGGGCTCGGTGAGCCTGCCCACGAGCTCGCCGACCTCCCTATCGGGGTCGGCCTCCTCACTGCCCGTTTGCTGATCCTTCTCGGGTACGGCCACGCGAAGCCTCCGTCCGGTGGTGGCGACCGCTCAGGGCCGGCCGGCATCGCCGCTCGCCCTGAGCCACGGCGTCAGGCAGCGCACTCCCGGCAGACCTGCTGGCCGTTCCTCTCGGACGCCAGCTGGCTGCGGTGGTGCACGAGGAAGCATCGCGAACAGGTGAACTCGTCAGCCTGGCGGGGGATGACCCGCAGGCTGAGCTCTTCGTTCGACAGGTCCGCGCCGGGCAGCTCGAGCGACTCGGCGAGATCCGTCTCGTCGATGTCGATGCTGCCGGACGACTTGTCGGTGCGTCGGGCCTGCAGCTCCTGCAGGCTGTCCTCGCTGAGATCGTCGTCGGTCTTGCGCGGGCTGTCGTAGTCGGTAGCCATCGTGCTAACTCCATCCCCCTCATCTATATGTCTTCACGCTCATCGCGCGTCTTCTAACGTCCGGGACGCCCATCTTGTGCCCGATCCCGGCGGGGAGATTGTGCATCGGTACCCCGGGAGAACGGCCATCGAACCTCCCAACACGTCAGGGCCTGCTGCCGACGGCAATGGTTAGCCAAATATGGCGAAACCCACAGCCTTGGCATCACGCACTACCGTGTTCGACGGCACATCCAACCACATGTGCGGCGAGAACGAGACGCCCCCACTCGACCAACACGCCGGATCAGCGTCTTGGAAGCCGAATGGTCACGACAAGTCCGCCGCCGTCACGTGGCACGGCGGTCACATTTCCCCCATGGGCCTGGACCACCGCCCGCACGATGGACAGCCCCAGACCCGCTCCCTTGGCGGATTCCACGCGGTCGGCGTGGAGCCTCCTGAACGGTTCGAACAGGCTGTTGACCTCGTACGCCGGAACGTGCTGTCCGGTGTTGGCCACCTGAACAACCAACGCACCGTCCACCATTCCCGTACGGATCCATACTTTTCCGTTTTCAGGAATGTTGTACTTGACCGCGTTCTCGAGCAGGTTACTCACGGACCGTTCCAGAAGCACCGGATCGCCCACGGTAGGCGCGCTGACCAGTTCGGTGACAACGGTTACCCCGTGCTCGGCGGCGAACGCCGTGACCTGTTCGACCGCGGTCCGCGCGACGTCCTCGACGTCCAGGGGCTTGCGCACGGCCAGCTCTCGCTCGCTCCGCGCGAGCAGCAGCAGGCCCTCGATCAGCTTCTCGTTCCGGGCGTTGACTTCGAGCAGGGTGCGGCCGAGCGCCTTGAGGTCCTGTGACGCCTCGGGATCGGACAGGGCGATCTCCAGGACCGTCCTGTTGATGGTCAAAGGGGTGCGCAGCTCGTGCGAGGCGTTGGCGACGAACCGCCGCTGGGTGTCGAAGGCGATGTTGAGCCGGGTGAGCATGGCGTCGAAGGTGTCGGCCAGCTCCTTCAGCTCGTCGTTCGGGCCCTGGAGGTCGATCCGCTGGTGCGCCAGGTTACTCTCGGAGAGCTTCCTGGCCGTGGCGTTCATCTGCGCCACCGGGCGCATCGCCCGGTCGGCGACGAAGTAGCCGAGGATGACCGCGAGCAGGCCGACGCCCAGCAGGGCGAGGAACGAGCTGCTCAGCAGGGCGTCGCGCGCGGTCTGCACCGCCTGCTGCTGGGCCGCGCGCCATCGGCCCTGCATGATGGCCGCGTCGATGGCGTCCACGCCGGTGAGGTCGAGGGGCAGCCATGCCTCGTCGATCGCCCTGCCGACGATCGCGTAGATCGAGAACAGCAGCACGGCGGCGGCCATGAAGAACAGCGCGCTGTAGGTCAGGGTCAGCCGCCAGCGGATGCTCACCCGGCCGGGGATCTCCCTGACCCGGTCCAGCGCGGTCCGCTGGACCGGGGCGTAGGAGGGCGGTGGCGGGCCGTCCCAGGCCGGCGGCCCGCTCGGCGGCGGCGGCTGCCTCTTCCGGTCCGAAGACGGGCTGCTCATGGGGTGCGTCTGCGCCCCCTCGCGCCGTTCTGGACGTTCGCTCACAACTTGTATCCCACCCCGGGCACCGTCTCGATCACCTGAGGGTCGCCCAGCTTCTTGCGCAACGTCATCATCGTCACGCGCACCACGTTGGTGAACGGATCGATGTTCTCGTCCCATGCCTTGTCCAGCAGGTCCTCCTGGCTGACCACGGCGCCCTCGGCGCGCATCAGCTCCTCCAGGACCGCGAACTCCTTCTTGGTCAGCACGATCTCCCGCCCGTCGCGCTCGACCAGCCGCTTGCCGGGGTCGAGCCGGATCCCGCTGCGCTGCAGGACGGGCGGCAGCGCGGGGGCCGAGCGGCGGCCGAGCGCGCGGACCCGGGCGACCAGCTCGACGAAGACGAACGGCTTGGCGAGGTAGTCGTCGGCGCCCAGGCCGAGCCCCTCCACCTTGTCGTCCACGTCGCCCGAGGCGGTCAGCATCAGGATCCGCGAGGCCGAGCGCTGCTCCACCAGGCGGCGGCAGACCTCGTCGCCGTGCACCACCGGCAGGTCGCGGTCGAGGACGATCACGTCGTAGTCGATGTAGGACGTGCGCTCCAGCGCGCCGCCCCCGTCGTAGGCCACGTCGACGGCCATGGCCTCGCGCCGCAACCCGGTCGCGATCGCGTCGGCGAGCACCCGCTCGTCCTCAACCACCAGCACCCGCACGCCCGTGCACCTCTTTCCGATTCTTGACCAACATTCTGACCACAGCCTCGATAAGCGCACGGTAAGGCATGTCGCGGCCTGCCTTGGACAACGGCCCGCGAATTTCCATGTTTCGGATGCGGAGCGGGCTGGGTATGCCTGCGAAACACCCGACGCCGTGTGCCGATGGACGCTCGCGCGCCAGGCCGGGTGACCCACGTCGCCCCAAGGACGTTTCTGCACCCCCTCAGAAAGTAGGTGAGATGGGCGAGTTCACGACCACGATCGAAAGCCGCCTCGACCAGGCTTACAAGGGCCTCAGGGAGGCCCGCAGCACCGGTGACGACTATCTCGCCGACACCCTCACCGCCGAGATCGAGGACCTGCGCCGCCTGGCGGACGATCACGGCATCCCGTTGCGGAGCTGACGCCCACACGGCGGCGGCCGGAGCCCTGGTCCAGGGCCCCGGCCGCCGCCGTGTCTCGGGGGGCGGCCCGGCGCGTCCGTGGTCGGCCGCCGCGGGTCAGGCGTCGCGTTCGGGGTCGAGCCCGGCGAGCAGGTCGTGCAGCTCCTCGAACAACCCCGGCGCGGCGCAGAGCAGCAGCTCGGAGTTGGCCGGCCTGCCGTGCAGCCCGCCCAGCCTGGCCCCGGCCTCGGTGGCCACCAGCCCGGCCGCCGCGAAGTCCCAGTGGTTGACGCCTCGCTCGTAGTAGCCGTCCACCCGGCCCGCGGCCACGGAGCAGAGGTCGATCGCGCAGGACCCGCCGCGCCGGATGTCGCGCACCCGCGGCAGCACCGAGGCCACCACCTCGCCCTGCACCGCCCGCCTGGCCGCCCCGTAGCCGAATCCGGTCGCCACCAGCGCCCCGGCCAGCGGCACTCCGGTGTTGCAGCGCAGCCGCTCGCCGCCGAGCCAGGCACCCTCCCCCAGCGCCGCGGTGAACACCTCGCCGCGCGGCGCCACGTTGACCACGCCCGCGACGACCTCGCCGTCCACCTCGACCGCGATCGACACCGCCCACTCGGGCAGGCCGTAGAGGAAGTTGACCGTGCCGTCGATGGGGTCGACGATCCAGCGGACACCGGAGGAGCCGCCCTCTTCACCGCCCTCCTCACCGCCCTCCTCACCGAGGAACCGGTCGCCGGGCCGGGCCGCCCGCACCCTGGAGCGGATGAGCTCCTCCGAGGCCCGGTCCAGGGCGGTGACCACGTCGGTGGGGCTGGACTTGGTCTCGACGACGCCGGACATGGTGGGCCGCTTGGCGAGCAGCATGTCGCCCGCCTCCCGCGCGATGTCCTCGGCCAGCCGTGCGAAGTCGGTCATCAGACCACCGAGTCCGGGCGCTTCCACTCCTGGCCGAGCACGTGCTGTGCGAGGAAGGCCAGGACCGTCTCGTACCAGGCGACCGTGTTGCCGGGCTTGAGGATCCAGTGGTTCTCGTCGGGGAAGTAGAGGAACTTCGACTCGACGTTCGTGCGTCGCAGGTCCCACCAGAGCCGCAGGGCCTCGCCGATCGGCACCCGGTAGTCCTTGTCGCCGTGGATGACGAGCATCGGGGTGTCGATCTCGTCCAGCGCGAGGTGCGGGGAGAGCCTGGCGTAGCGCTCGGAGCCGGGCGCGCCGAACTCGCGCTGCCAGTACATGGAGGCGTCGGTGGTGCCGGCGAACTGGTCGAGGTTCCACAGCGAGGCATGGGTGACGATGGCCTTGTAGCGGTCGCTGTGGCCGGCGACCCAGTTGGCCATGTAGCCGCCGAAGGAGCCGCCCATCGCGGCGGCCCGCTCGCCGTCGATGTCGTCCCTGGCCACGGCCACGTCCACGATCGCGTCGAGGTCGGCCAGGGTGCGCGGGCCCCAGTCGCCCCAACCGCGGTCGATCATCTCCTGGCCGTAGCCGGTGGACAGGCACGGGTCGGGCATCAGGACGGCGTAGCCGTGCTCGGCCATGATCCACGACTGCCAGCGCCACTGCCAGTCGTTCCACGAGCCGATGGGGCCGCCGTGGATCCACAGCAGCAGCGGGGCCGGGGCGGCGGCCGAGGCGTCCGGGGGCAGCACGAGCCAGCCGCGGACGGTGGCGCCGTCGTCGGCGGTGGCGGAGATCTCGGTCAGGGTGCCGCGCACCTCGGGGCGGGGCGCGGGTGACGGCAGGTCGGTGATCTCGCCGGTGGCGGTGTCGATCCGGGCCGGGCCGGGCGCGAGGTCGACCGCACTGCGCAGGGCGTACAGGAAGCGGCCGTCGGAGGAGGCGTCGAGGGCGAGGTAGGAGGCGTCGTCCTCGGTGAGCCTGACCGCCTCCAGGCTTTCATGATCGCGCCCGCTGCGCTCCTCGTTGGCCCCTTCCGCGCTCTCTCGTCGCGAGCTCCCGTGCTCGCCGACCGGGACGCGGAACACCGGGCGGCGGCCCTGGTGGTCGGCGGCCAGGTAGACGGCGGAGGAGTCGGGCGCCCACGCGATGTCCATCGGGAACAGGCCGGGCGCGTGGGCGCCGCCCTCGCCGGTGGCCAGGTCGCCGATCCAGAGCTCGGAGCGGGCCGGCACGTCCAGTCCGGTGTGCCGCTCGCGGGAGCAGGCGACGCGGGCGCCGTCGGGCGAGACGGCGAGCGGCCCGGCGAAGTCGTGGGCGTCGTCGGCGAAGACCACCCGGCGCTCGCCGGTGGCCACGTCGATCGCGACGAGTTCGGTGCGCTGCTCGCCCTTCGGCAGCGCGACCCGCCAGGTCGCCACCACGGTGGCGCCGTCGGGGGTGAGCTCGAACGCGACCTCGCAGAGCGCATCGCCCGGGTCGGGCGTCAGGTCCCGGACGTCCTCCAGCCGGTCGCCGCCGAGCCTCCCGGCGAACAGCCGGGTGCGACCGGGGCCGAGGTCGTGGTCCCAGCGGCGGACGGGGTAGCCCTCGTGCAGGATCGCACTGATGCCGCGGTCCTTGCGTGTCTTGCGGCGTTCCTCCTCGGCCGCCTCCTCACCGTCGAGCACGTCCGAGCTGAACACCACCACGTCGCCCGCCGTCCGGACCGCGCCGATGCCGCCGGGCCGGGAGGCCACCTGGCGCGCCTCGCCACCGGAGCGGGGCAGCAGCCAGAGCGAGGGCACCTCGTCGGCGGAGTCCTTGACCGTGGGATCGGGGCGGGCCGAGGTGAACAGCAGGTCGCCCGCGCCGGTGAACTCCGCCTGGGTCTCGCCCTTGGCCGACCGGGTCAGGCGGTAGGGCTCGGCGTCCAGGGGGATCGCCCAGAGCGCGGTTCCGTACGACTTGCCGTCGGGGTTGAGGGACTGCACGGCGGAGACGAGCCGGGAGGCGTCGGGGGAGAGCTTCAGCGAGAGAACCCGGGGGATTGCCACATAGTCACGTATGTCGTTGAATGCGCTCACTCGATCGAACCTACCTCGCAGGAGGGAGCGCGGACACTCCGACATAGGGTTTGTCACGTGGGGAATTACGACGCGTTGCTGATCCTTTCGTTCGGCGGGCCCGAAGGTCCTGACGACGTGATGCCGTTCCTGGAGAACGTGGTGCGGGGCAGGGGCGTCCCGCGCGAGCGGCTGCTGGAGGTGGCCGAGCACTACCTGGGCTTCGGCGGCGTCAGCCCGATCAACCAGCAGAACCGCGACCTGGTCGAGGCGCTGCGCCCGGTGGCCGGTGTGCCCGTCTACTGGGGCAACCGCAACTGGCGTCCGTTCGGCGAGGAGACCGTGCTGCGGATGAGAGACGACGGCGTCCGCAAGGCCGCGGTCTTCGCCACCTCCGCGTGGGCCGGCTACTCCAGCTGCCGGCAGTACTACGAGGACATCGCCCGGATCTCCGTCGAGGACGGCCCCGAGCTGGTCAAGAT
Organism: Nonomuraea sp. NPDC048916; assembly: GCF_040649575.1. Lineage (NCBI taxonomy): Bacteria > Bacillati > Actinomycetota > Actinomycetes > Streptosporangiales > Streptosporangiaceae > Nonomuraea > Nonomuraea sp. NPDC048916. The sequence continues at coordinate 109,027 of NZ_JBEZFS010000002.1, read as the reverse complement.
GCGGCACTTCGGCGACCATCCGGGGTTCGTCGCCGCCGTGGCCGACCACACCCGGCAGGCGCTGGAGCGGCTCGGCCGCGACGACGCCCGCCTGGTGTTCACCGCGCACAGCATCCCGATCACCATGGCCGAGACGGCCGGCCCGGCAGGCGGGCTCTACGTGGCGCAGCTGCGCCGCTCGGCCGAGCTGGTCACCCGGGCGCTGGGCCGCACGGCGCCGTGGGACCTGGTGTGGCAGTCGCGCAGCGGGCCGCCGCGGGTGCCGTGGCTGGAGCCCGACGTCTGCGACCATCTGCGCAAGATCGACGCGCCCGCGGTGGTGCTGGTGCCCCTGGGGTTCGTCTCCGACCACATGGAGGTCGTCTACGACCTCGACACCGAGGCCCGGCAGGTGGCCGACGAGCTCGGCCTGCCGATGGAGCGGGCCGCGACGGCCGGCGTCCACCCCGCGTTCGTCCGCATGGTGCGCGAGCTGATGGACGAGCCCGAGCCGGCGCCGTGCCCGCTGACCTGCTGCCCGGCGCCGCGACGGCCCGGGGCGCCGGCGTAGGCGGCCGTGCGCGATGGGGTGAGGCGGGCCAGGCACGGGCAGGCCAGGCGCGGGCAGGCCAGGCGCGGGCAGGCCAGGCGCGGGCAGGCCAGGCGCGGGCAGGCCGTGGGCGGGTCAGGTGTAGGTGCGGGCGAAGGCTTCGGCGATGCCCATCACCTTGTTCACGTAGTCCCACGAGTGGTTGTAGAACCAGATCGCCTTGCGCAGCTTCTCGCCGCCCTTGCCGGCGCCGTTCGCGCACAGGTAGTTGGCCGCTCCGGGCACCGCGTCGTACGGGCTCCAGATGTCGGCCTTGCCGTCGCCGTCGCCGTCCACCCCGTACGCCTTCCAGGTGGCGGGCATGAACTGCATGGGCCCCAGCGCGCCCGCGCTCGATGGGCCGTTGTTGCGGCCGTGCCCGCTCTCCACCTGGCCGATCGCGGCCAGCACCGTCCACGACAGCCCGGGGCAGCGGGTGGCCGACACCTTGTAGAGCTCGAGGTAGCTGGCGGGCCGCCGCGCCCCGACCGCCTGATCCGCCTGCTCCGCCTGCGGGGGATCGGTCTTCCTCGGCGCGGCGGCCAGCGAGACGACCTGGGCGCCGTCGCCGAGCAGCCTTTTGACCCGCGCCTGGCTGATGTCGCCCGTCCTGCCGTGCAGCAGCACCGCGACGCCCGGCGAGAGCCCGAGGGTCTTGCCCACCTCGGTGCTCACCAGGCCGTCGACGCCCTTCAGGCCGAGGGTGGCCGAGGCGGCGACGCGCAGCCTGGGGCCGCCGTCCACCTGGTAGTGGGCGCCCAGCACGAGGCCGAGCCGGCGGGTGGCCGCGCCGTCGGCGACGAGCTCGCCCCTGGCCAGCGCGCTCCAGACGGCCGGCTGGTCGGCGACCGCCTTGGGCGTCCACGAGCGGAACCCGGCCGGGTCCACGGCGAGCAGGTTGAGCCCGGTGCCCGCCACCTTGACCGCGCCCGCGTCGACCACGGTCACCTTCTGCACGTTCTTCAGCTCGGCCAGCGCGAACCGGGTCTTTTTGGGCACCTCGTCACGGGTGATCGCGAGCAGGTGGGGCCGGGTGGGGGTGACGCCCGGGCCTCCCTCGCCGAAGCCGGGGGTGGGCGCCGTCGTGGGGACGAGCCGGTCGAGCCTGATCTGTTCGGGCCGCTCGCGGGTCCGGCGTACCGGCTGTTCCGCTGCGGTCCCGAGCAGGTCCTCGTTCATGATCACCACTATTCCCCCGCCCGCGAGCGTGATGGCGACCACGGCGGCGACCATGAGCAGCACGGCACGGAGGGTGGGAAGTCCGGACACCCGGCACACGTTAGCTCAGTCACCGGGTAAACCAGTTGCGGTACGGACAGACGGTGCGCGAAGGTTCGGGGCGCACAGTAAGGAGAAAATGACGTGGTCGGGCCTTACCGGGGGTTGTTGAACGGGCCCGGCGTCAAAGGTTTCGTGCTGGCCGGCTTCATCGGCAGGATGCCCATGTCCATGCTGGGCATCGGCATCGTGCTGCTGATCTCGGCTCTCACCGGGTCCTACGCGACCGCGGGCGCCGTGGCCGCCACCACCAACATCGCCTTCGCGATCGCCGCGCCGCTGTCCGGGCGGCTGGTGGACCGGTTCGGGCAGAGCCAGGTGATCATCCCGCTCGCCTCGGTGAACGCGCTCGCGCTGGCCTCGCTGATGCTCAGCGCGGGTCTCGGCCTGCCCGAGTGGACGCTCTACGCCACCGGCCTGCTGGTCGGCGCGACCTCGCTCTCGCTGGGCTCGATGGTGCGGGCCCGCTGGTCCACGCTGCACGGGGGCTCGGCCAAGCTGCACACCGCGTTCGCCTTCGAGTCGGTGGCCGACGAGGTCATCTTCGTCACCGGCCCGGCGATCGTCACGGTGCTCGCCACGGCGGTCAACCCGTACGCGGGGCTGCTGGTGGCGCTGCTGTGCATGCTCGGCGGGTCCTTCGCGCTGGCGCTGCAGCGGCGCACGCAGCCGCCGGTCCAGCCGGTCAGGAGCGCCTCGGGCACGCCCATCCTGATCCCCGGGATCGCCCTGCTGGCCTGTGTCTACCTGGCGCTCGGCGCGGTCTTCGGCTCGGTCGACCTGATCACGGTGGCGTTCGCCGAGGAGCAGGGCGTGAAGGGCGCCGCCGGGTTCCTGCTGGCCTCCTTCGCCGGCGGGTCGATGGTGTCGGGCCTGTGGTTCGGGTCCAGGGACTGGCGGATCCCGCCGCGCGAGCGGTTCGTGCGGGCGCTGGGCGTGTTCGTGGTGGGACTGCTGCCGATCACGTTCATCGGCGACGCCCGGGTCATGGCCGTGGGCCTGTTCGTGGCCGGGCTGGCCATCTCGCCGACGCTCATCACCGGCTTCTCGCTCACCGAGCGGCTGGTGCCGCCGTCGCTGCTCACCGAGGGTCTGGCCTGGATCTCGACCTCGATCGGGTTCGGGGTGGCGATCGGCGCGTGGGCCGGCGGCCTGCTCACCGAGGCGTTCGGCGCGTCCAGCGCGTACGGCTTCTCCGTGGCCTGCGCGATCGTCGCCGTCGTCGTCGGAGTGGGAGGTTCGGGTTTGCTGAGACTTCCCGAGGCCCCTTCACCGGCCGAGACGTGATCCGCTACGGTCGAAACATCCCTCGCAACACCCTTCACATTGGAAGCTCTATTTATGTCCCGACAAATCCGTTCACTCTTGGCCATCGCGGCTGTCACCCTCACTCTGGCACCGGCGCCCGCTCTGGCCGACTCCCCCACCAACCAGCGGGCGGCGAAGGCCGCCCCCGCCCCGGTCGACTGCGAGCAGCTCAAGTGCATCGCGCTGACCTTCGACGACGGGCCGGGCAAGTACGCCGGCACGCTTCTCGACACCCTGAAGAAGTACGACGCCAAGGTGACGTTCTTCCTGGAGGGCCAGTACGTGAAGAGCCGTCCCGCCTACGTCAAGCGCATGGTCAAGGAGGGCCACGAGCTCGGCAACCACAGCTACACGCATCCCAATTTCACGACCATCGAGCCGGGGGCCATCCGGAGCGAGATCCAGAAGACACAGGACGCCGTCAAGAAGGCCGCAGGCGTCGAGCCCAAGCTGCTGCGCCCGCCGTACGGGATGGCCGACCTCCAGGTGTCGGACATCGCGGCCGAGTACGGCATGCCGATCGTGCTGTGGACCGCCGGGTCCCGCGACTGGTCGTCCAAGAACGCCGACGCCATCAAGAAGCAGACGCTGGCGGTGGCCCAGCGCGACGGCATCATCCTCATGCACGACTGGGTGAAGCAGACCGTTGACGTGATGCCGTCGCTGGTCAAGACGCTGCAGAGCCGGGGCTACACCCTGGTGAAGGTCTCCGACATCCTCAAGAAGGAGAACCTGGCAGCGGGCGACGTCTTCCCGCTTCCGGAAGGCTGGGAAAACTGAGTATCGTTCACGTTTAGTCGGAACGAGGCTCGAAGGGGGCCGCTCATGGTCTTCACCAACTGGGCTCGCAACCAGTCGGCCGCTCCCTTCGAGGTCCGCACCCCGGCCTCGGTCGAGGACGTCGTGCGGGCCGTACACGACGCGGCCGCCGGCGGGCGGCGGCTGCGCATGGTCGGCACGGGCCACTCCTTCACGGGAGTGGCCCTCACCGACGGCATCATGCTGCGCCCCTCGGCGCTGACCGGCATCCGCTCGGTCGACGGCGACCGCGTCACGGTGCTCGCCGGCACTCCGCTCAAGGTGCTCAACGAGCTGCTCGGCGAGCGCGGCCTGGCCCTGGCCAACATGGGCGACATCACCGAGCAGACGGTGTCGGGCGCCATCCAGACCGGCACCCACGGCACCGGCCGCGACAGCGGCGGCCTGGCCGACCAGGTCGCCGCCCTGGAGCTGGTGCTGGCCGACGGCTCGGTGGTGACGGCGGCGCCGGGCGAGGACCTGTTCGACGCCGCCCGGGTCGGGCTCGGCGCGCTCGGCGTGCTGACGGCCGTGACGTTCCGGGTGGAGCCCGCGTTCCTGCTGCGCAACCAGCGGCGCCGCATCACGCTCAGCCGCATGCTCGACTCGCTCGACGAGATGACCACCGGCAACGAGCACCTCGACTTCTTCTGGCTGCCGCACACCGACGCGTGCCTGGTCAAGACCAACAACCGGCACCCCGGCCCGCCCCGGCCGCCGGGCGCCGTCAAGCACTGGCTGGACAACGTCTTCCTGGAGAACACCGTCTTCGGCGTGGCCTGCGCCGCCGGCGCCCGGTTCCCCGAGCTGATCCCGCGGATCAACGCGCTCAGCGCGGCGGCGCTCGGCGACTCCGAGGCCGTGGACACGTCGTACCGTGTCTTCACCGCCCGGCGTGACGTGCGCTTCCTCGAGATGGAGTACGCCGTGCCGCGCGAGCGGCTCGGTCAGGCGCTGCGCGAGACGCGCGACCTGGTCGAGCGCGCGAACTGGAAGATCACCTTCCCGATCGAGGTGCGGGTGACGCCGCCCAGCGACGCCTGGCTCTCCACCGCGTACGGCCGGCCGTCGGCGTACATCGCGTGCCACATGTACCGGCCGACCCCCCACCACGCGTACTTCGAAGGGGTGGAGGAGATCATGACGCGGCTGGAGGGGCGGCCGCACTGGGGCAAGCTGCACACCCGCGACGCCGCCTACCTGAGCACGGTCTACCCGAGGTTCGCCGACTTCGTGGCGCTGCGCGACCGGCTGGATCCGCGGCGGCTGTTCGGCAACGCCTACCTGGAGACCGTGCTCGGCTGACGGTGACGAGGCACGTGAGCGCCTCCCGGCGGGGTTCGACCCCGTCGGCTGACGGGCCCGGTCACTCCGGCGCGCCGGGGGCGGGCTCGTCGCGGTCCGGTGCCACGGACGGCGCCTCCTCCACCACGTCCGGCCGCTCCGTCGGCTCAGGCGGGGCGCTCGTGGGGTCGGCCGGCTCGGCCGGGCCGGTGTCCGTGGGCTCGGGCGTGCGCGCCGGTGAAGGCGTCACCGAGGGGGTGGGAGTGGCCGTGACCGTCACCGTCGGCGCCGGAGTCGGGGTCGGGGCCTGGGTCGGGTCGCCGGACGGCGTGGTGACCGCCGTGGACGGCTCGCGCGAGCGCCGCTCCTCCTCGACCGGCGCCTTCGCCGGCTGCTTGTCGCCGGCCGGGCCCCTGAGCTGCTCGTGCACGGTCGTCCCGGCGATCCCCTGGTAGATCAGGATGCCGCCCATGCTGACGGCGAAGACCAGCATCGCGGCGACGGCCATCGTGATCCACGGCAGCTTCGCCCGCGGCGCCTCCAGCGGCGCCATGACCAGGGTCGACTCCGCCTGATCGGGGTCGTCGTCGCGGACCGTGGCGTGCGCGGCCGTGGCCAGCGCGCCCTCCCCCTCGTCCTCGCGGGGCGGCTCGTCCTGGCCCGGATGGGTCAGCCGGGCGATCACGGTGTGCTGTTTGACCCTGTCGCCGGTGCGCTTGAGGTAGTGCGTGTAGACGGCCGAGGCGACCGTGCTGGCGATGCTGACGACCGCGGCGCCGATCACCGTGCCCGCCACCCCGAGGTAGGAGGCCGCGGCCGCGGCCGTCACCGCCGCCAGGGCGCTCCCTCCGATCTGCGGCCCGCTCAGCTCGAACTTCCGCTGCTCGCCGCCCATGCCGTCGATCAGTCCCCTCTGGCCATCCGTAAGGTAAAGAGCTTCCTCGTGAATAGACGCGAGTGCGTGTCCCGTTGTTCCTGTGACGTGTGCGACAGGCACCCTCTTAGTTCGTGCCCCGACGATTCGGCCTGCCCTCCGTGTATCTCGCCGCGGCCGTGGCGACGGCCATGACCACGGCGGCGCCCATGGCCATGACGCCCGCCTCCGGCCTCGCCGCCCGGCCCGCCGTGAGCGAGCCCGCCCGGCCCTATCTCGTCACCGCCCGCGACCGGGCCGGTGCCCGGGATCTCGTCGGCGAGGTGCGCTGGCGGGTGCGCCGCTACTACACCGCGGCGCTGCCCGGCTTCGCCACCTGGCTCACCTCGGCGGAGGCGGCCGAGCTGCGCACCGATCCGCGCGTACGCGCGGTCGAGCCCGACCGGCGGATCCACCCGATGACGAGCCCGCGCCCGCGCCCTGCCGCCGAGCAGGGGGCCACCGGCGCCGGCACCACGGTGTACGTCGTGGACAGCGGCCTCGATCCCGGCCGCGCCGAGTTCGGCGACCGGGCCTGGCGCGCCTTCGACGCGACCGGCGGCACCGGCGACGACTGCACCGGGCACGGCACGCAGGTGTCCCGCCAGGTCGCGGAGCCCGCGCACGGCGCCCGGCTCGCCTCGGTGCGCGTGCTGGGCTGCGACGGCACCGGCACGCTGTCGGACGTGGTCGCCGGGCTCGACTGGGTGCGCAGGCACGCCAGGCGCCCCGCCGTGGCGAACCTCTCCATCGACGGCGCCGGTTCCCCGGCCTACGCCACCGCCGTACGCCGCCTCGTGCGGTCCGGGGTCTTCGTCACCGGCGCCTCGGACACCGGCGGCTGCCAGATGGACCGGAACGGCCAGGCGCTCACCGCCGCCGCCCCCCAACTGGCCGGACTCGCCGCCCGCTACCTGGAGCTCCATCCAGCCGCCGGCCCATTGGCTCTCGCGTCTTACCTGAAGTGCACGGCGGCGGACGGCACAGTTCGCCAGAATCCATCAGGGGCCCCGCGGAACGGCGGGCGCTGATGTCGATGGAAGCGGCAAATGTGACCGGCGTCACATCGCCCCGAGGCTATCCCAGGAAGGCGATGTTCGGACATGCCGGGTACGGTGCTGGCAGGCAACCGGCACACGCGAGAGACTCAAGGGTCCGGGGGAAGAACGAGCACGCTGACGAAGGGACTCGCATGCAGGAGCTCCGACTCGTCGCGGTGAGCGAAGACGGCACCTATCTCGTGCTGGCGACTGCCGGCCGGGGTACACGCTTCACGCTTCCCGTGGACGACCGGCTCCGTGCTGCCGTCCGTGGCAACTTCTCCCGTCTCGGCCAGTACGAGATCGAAGTGGAGAGTCCGTTGCGCCCCAAGGAGATCCAGGCTCGCATACGTGCCGGAGAGACCGCGGAACAGATCGCCGCGACCGCCGGCATCCCTGTCGAGCGGGTCCGCTGGTTCGAGGGCCCCGTGCTGCAGGAGCGCGAGTACGTCGCCCAGCAGGCGCAGCGCGTCGCCGTACGGATGCCGGGAGAGTCCTCCCCCGGCCCCACCCTCGGCGACCTGGTCGCCGAACGGCTCACCCGGCGCGGCGTGCCCACCGACGAGATCGACTGGGACTCCGCCAAGCGTGACGACGGGCTGTGGCGGGTCAAGCTCGGCTACGTGTGGAACGGTCACACCAGGCACGCCGAATGGCTCTTCGACCCCCGGCGCCGCCACGTCACGCCGCACGACGACGAGGCGCTCCGCCTGTCGGCCGCCGACTTCGACCCCAGTCCCGTCACCGAGGACACCACGGTCACCCCGTTCGCGCCGCGCGTGGCCAAGCTGCAGCCGGTGCCGCCGCTCGCGTCCGACCCCCTGCCGTTCCCCTCGGTGGTGCGGCGCGAGCCCGAGGAGCCCGCGGTCGGCTACCAGCCGCCCGCGCGCGGCTCGGAGTCCGCCTACACACGCCCGGCCTCCGAGACCCCGTTCGAGCGTGCTCCCGGTGCGCGCGAGACCGGCCACACCCGCCCCGGCGGCGGCGCGCCCTGGGCTCCCGACTTCGGCTCCAACCGCACGTCCGGCCGTGACTTCCGTCCCTCCCCCGCCCCGGACCGAGCGGACGCGCCCCAAGACGTCTCGCCGCCCGCCGCCTTCCACCCGCCGGCCGAGTCCACTCCCCGCCCGTTCCCTCCCGACCCCGGCGCTCCGGGCGCCTACCCGCCGGCCGACAGCCCCCCGGCCCAGGCGGGCACCCCGCGTCCTCAGGTCGAGACCGGTCCGCCCTCCCGGCCCGAGCCGTACGCGCCCGCTCAGCCCGAACCCATGACAAGCGCCACCGCGACTCAGCCCGACCACTTCACGCCCCCTCAGACCGGCACCACGCCCCCTCAGACCGGCGCCACGCCGACTCCGCATCGCGAGCCCATTTCGGCACCCGCACCGGCTCACCGGAGCGAACCTGCTTCGGCGCCCCGTTCCGAGGAGGGCCCAGCTCACCGGAACGAGCCCGCCACGGCCGGGGACATCCAGGGTGTGGGGTCCCCTTCGGGCGCGGTCGCCGCCGAGACGACATCCGCCACGGAAACCGGACCAGCGGCTCAGCCCTGGCCCGCTCGATCCCCGGAGGACACGCCGACGGCTCAGGCGGGGCATTCCGCCCAGACCGGCCCCGCCGTCGACGCGGCTGACAGCCTGCCGGTCGGGGCAGTTCAGGCCCCTGACCCCAGGCCGACCTCGGCGACCATCCCGGCCGCCTTGCCGGCCGACGCCACCCCGGCGGCGCAGGGCCCGTCGATCGACGAGCCTCGCGCGGCCCAGGACGCTTCGGCGGCTTCGACTCCCGACGCGGCGGCCACCGTCGCAGACGGCCCGATCACCACAGCGGCCGGCGTGGCCGTTCCTGCCGACAAGCCGGTCATCGAGGACAGGTCTGTGGAGGCCGAGGAGGCCACCCAGGCGGTTTCCGAGTCGTCCAGCGAGACGGTGTCGGCCGCGGGGACCCAGCTCACCGTGGAGGCCCTGGCCGGCGACGCGGCGGACAGCCCGACCGGCGACTCCACTGGGAGCCGTCAGGTCGCGGGCGGCACACCCGTCACGGCCTCGGCCGAGCCGATCGACAAGGCGACGCCCACCGCCCCCGGCCTGACCCAAGACGTGACCGCCGCCCCCGGCCTGACCCAAGACGTGACCGCCGCCCCCGGCCTGACCCAAGACGTGACCGCCGCCCCCGGCCTGACCCAAGACGTGACCGCCGCCGCGGGCAAGCCCCAGGACGTGCCGTCGCGGCCCGCTCCGGACGTGGAGGCAACCCCCGGGGCCGCGCCCGGAGCTCCGGCGACAGCCCCGACCTCGCCCGCCACACCGACCGCGACCCCGGCGCCCCCCGCCGCGCCCGCGCTGCCGACGTCGCCCGCCGCACCGGCAACGCCTGCCACACCCACCACGACCCCGGCAACGCCCACCACACCAGCGCCAGCGCAGGCAACGCCCACCACGCCGGCGCCGGCGCCGGCGCCGGCGCCGCCGGCCGCACCGGCAGCCGCCCCGACGCCTGCTGCACCGACCACGAACCCCGCCGCACCGGGGACGGCCTCGCCTGTGGTCGCCGAAGCGCAGGTCACGCCTGAGACGACGACTGTCACTGAGGACACATCCGCGGCACCGGCCGCGCCGACAGTCACCGCACACACCGATGACGCGTCGCCCGCGCCAGAAGCGACCACCACGGGCGCAGCCCCGGCACCCTCGGACGCGGAAACACCGGCACCCGCCGAAACCTTCACACCCGCCACCGAAGCACCAACCACGGCGGAAACGACCACACCGCCCGCCGAAGCACCAACCACAACGGAAACCACCACACCGGCCACCGAAGCACCAGTCACGGCGGCAACGTCCGCACCCGCCACTGAGACACCGGCCGAGGCGGACACGTCCGCACCGGCCGCCGGGGCACCGGCCGAGGCGGAAGCCGTACCGGCCGCCGAGGCGGAGGGCACGGACGCCGTACCCGAGACGGAGCCCCAGGAGCCGCAGGAGGCCGCGCCCGCGGCTCCCAAGGCCGCTCCGAAGCCTCCGGCGCCCAGGCCCAAGCCGGTCCCGGGACGGGAGGCCAGGGCCGCCGCCGTGCCCGCCGCGCGGCCGGGCAAGGACGACGCGGCCGGGGAGGGCGCGGCCGCGGAGGAGCCCGCGGTGCCGGTGCCGTCTCCCCCGCCGGCCCCTGCGGCCCGCCAGCCGCGCAAGGGCTCGCGGGGACGCCGCGCCTCGGTGCCGACCTGGGATGAGATCATGTTCGGCGCCCGGCGCCCGGACTGACCGCCCACGCGGGGTGCCCGGACGGGGCACACCTCCTCGGGCTCCCGTCAGGTCCGGGCAGGGGCTATCGGCGGTCTTCGAGGAAGGGGGCCAGCCAGTCGGGGTTCACCTCGGCGGGGAGGCCCACGGCCTGCGCCCGCGAGACGTCGTACGCGGAGTAACCGCCCTTGCCCGCCCCCACGCCGGCTATGAGGGTGAAGACGCCTGCCCGGCGCTGGAACCAGGTCTGCCTGAGGCGCCAGCCCACCACTGCGCGCCGTTCGACCACCGCCTGGACCCGCCGGAGGGACCCTGAGCGGACCGAGAGGCGGCTGCCGTCGTAACCGTGCCCCAGCGACCGGTAACGGTCGAGGCCGAGGGGAACACCGAGGCCTGTCAGGAGCAGGGCGAGCACCGTGAGGATCCACCAGAACAGGGTCCCGGTGAGCAGGGCCGCCAGGCCGGACAGGGCGGCGAGCAGCAGCCACGGGAACACCGCGCGGAACAGGCGGCGGTTGCGGGCCACGGGGGGATGCGGGCGAAGGGGCGCCTGGTAGGGGCCGATGGCGTCCGCGACGACCTGGAGGGCGACGGCGCGCGGCACGTCCGGAAGGAGCTGGCCGCGGGTCGAGGAGTCGCCGAGACCGGTCACGATGGCCCAGGCGCGGACGACCCCGGCCCACCGTTCGGCCAGGCCGTCGACGACCTCGTAGCCGCGCACCCGCCTCAACTCCAGCGACACGCTGCGCCGGTTGATCAGCCCGCGCTCCGCCACCAGGTAACCGTCGCGGTGCTTGAGCCGGAAGTCCCAGTTGAACACCGCGTACATGAGCCCGCCCACGAACGGCATCGCCACCACGAGCAGCAGCGCGGCCACCAGCAGCAGGTAGGGGCGGTCCCAGAGCCATTGGCCGACCGTCCAGGCGGCGTCGCGGCCGAAGCCGAGCTCGTCGCCCCACTGGAACGCCAGGCCTACGGCGCCACCGGCGAGGGCGAACGGGGTCAGCAGGTAGGCGCCGGAGAGGGGACCGTACAGGAGCCACCTGCGGGGCACGCCGATGATCGTGTGATCGGGCGGGGAGTCGGCGCTCACCGCCTCGACGGCCGGCCGGCTCTCGTCCCGGGCCGCTCTCACGCGCCGCAGCAGGACCGCCTTGAGGCGTTCGGCCTCCTCCACGGTGACGCCGTCGAGCTTGCCCTCCTCCTCGCCGCCGCTCGCCCCGGTGTCGATCTTGAGTACGGCGAGGCCCAGCAGCCGGTGCATGGGCGGGGTGGACACGTCGACGCCGCGTACGCGCTCCAGCGGGATGGTGCGGACGGAGCGGCTGATCAGCGAACGTTTGATCTCCAGCCGCTCGTTCGCGATGTGGTAGCTGAAGGTGGCCCATCTGATCACGGCGAAGATCACGGCGCCGACCAGGCCGAGGGTCGCGAAGCCGTACGACCTGCCGGAGAAGCCGCCCGCCAGGAACAGGCCGACGAGCGGGAGGAGCAGCGACGGCAGCATACGTACCGGGTCGATGAACAGCACCCTGGGACTCAGCCGCTGTGGCAACCCCGCCATGCCGGGGTATGGACCGCCACCCGGTGCCGGGACGTGCGGCTCTCCCGACGCCGCCCACCCCTGATGCGGTGGCGGCTGAAGCGGTGGAGGCTGAGGCGGCTGATGCTGCGGTGGCGGGCCCTGCGGCGCGGGCGGGAGCCGGCGCGCGGGGTCGTGGTGGGGTGGTGGGCCGGTGGGAGGCTGGGAGGGGCCGGTCATGTGGCGTCGTCCCGGAGTGCTTCGGCGCGGTGCGCGAGCTGCTCGGCCAGCCCCGCCGCGACCAGGTAGTCGAGCCCGTTGATGGTCGAGGAGCCCGCGTGGGACGCGGTGCGGATCTCCAGTGTCGCCAGCCCGAGCATCCGCTCCATCCAGCCCTGCGCCTTGTCGACCGTCTGGATGCGGCTCACCGGCACGAACACCCACTCCCTGGTCAGGAACCCCGATCTGGCGTACACCACGTCACCGGACAGCTCCCACCGATGGACGGCATAGCGGACGAACGGCTCCGCCACCAGGAACGGGGTCGTCACCACCCCCACCGCCACGGGCAGCAGCCACCCTCGGCCGGCGAACCAGCCGGGCACCCAGGACCAGTCGCTCCCGCCGATCCACCCCCCGACCAGGGCCGACCCCACGATCAGCAGCACGAACGCGATCAGGGCCTCCAGCAGCCAGAGCCGCACGGCCTTGGGCGAGACGCGGTGCAACGGGTCGCGCAGCGGTCCAGTTGACGTCACAAATCCCAGCCTATGGTGCGCGGCCCATAGGGGCGATCTATCGGCGGTGACACAGCGGCTCCGAAAAATGTCAGTGCCATCGTGGACAGTGGAGGCACTGAGACGAAGGGACGACACATGCGATATGCGATTCAGGCCGAGGGCCTGGTGAAGCATTATGGCGAGACCAAGGCGCTCGACGGCGTCGACCTGGCCGTGCCACCGGGCAGGCTGCTGGGCGTGCTGGGGCCCAACGGGGCCGGCAAGACCACCGCCGTGCGCATTCTGGCGACATTGCTCGCCCCTGACGCGGGGACGGCCACCGTGCACGGGTTCGACGTGTTACGGCAGGCTCATCAGGTTCGCTCCCTCATCGGGCTGACCGGGCAGTACGCCGCCGTGGACGAGATGCTGACCGGTGTCGAAAACCTGGTGATGATCGGCCGCCTGCTGGGCCTGTCCAGGAGCGAGGCACGGCAGCGGGCCACGGCGCTGCTGGAGCGGTTCGACCTCGCCGAGGCCGGCGGCCGTGCGACCAAGACCTACTCGGGCGGCATGCGCCGGCGGCTCGACCTGGCGGCGAGCCTGGTCGGCAGGCCGCAGGTGCTGTTCCTCGACGAGCCGACCACCGGCCTCGACCCGCGCAGCCGCACCGAGCTGTGGGGCGTGGTGCGCGGGCTGATGGCCGACGGGGTGACGGTGCTGCTGACCACCCAATACCTCGAGGAGGCCGACCAGCTGGCCGACGACATCGTGGTGTTCGACCATGGCAAGGTGATCGCGTCGGGCACGTCCGACGAGCTCAAGGCGACCACCGGCGCCCAGGTGCTGGAGGTGCGCCCGCTCGACGCGCAGCAGCTGGAGCTGGTGGCCAAGGTGGTCACCGACGTCATCGACCAGAAGCCCGAGCTGGCGGGGGGCAAGGTCACGGCCGCGGTCCACGACCCCGCGGTGGTGGCGGCCGTCGTCCGCCGCCTCGACGATCTCGGCGTCGTGGCCTCCGAGCTGACCCTGCGCAAGTCCAGTCTCGACGAGGTGTTCCTCAGCCTGACCGGGCACCGCGCCGAGGAGCCCGCCGACCAGGAAGAGGTTCTCGTATGACCGCCATGACGACGATCGCCCCGCCGGTGATGGCCGGGCGGGTGGGGGTCGGGGCGACGGTCCGGCAGACGTTCACGCTGGCCTGGCGGAGCCTGGTGCAGATCAAGCACAATCCGTGGGAGCTGCTCGACCTCAGCATCCAGCCGATCATGTTCCTGCTGCTGTTCACCTACGTGTTCGGTGGGGCGATCTCCGGCTCGACGGGCGACTACCTGCAGTTCGCGCTGCCGGGCCTGCTGGTGCAGAACGCGCTGTTCTACACGCTGTCCACGGCGATCGGGCTCAACACCGACATCACCAAGGGCGTCTTCGACCGGCTGCGCAGCCTGCCGATCGCCCGCGTCGCCCCCTTGGCCGGGCGCATCATCGCCGACACCTTCAAGCAGGTGTGGGCGTTCGCGCTGCTGGTCGGGTTCGGCATGGTGCTCGGGTTCCGGGTGACGACCAGCGTGGTCGGCCTGATCGGTGCGCTGGCCCTGCTCGTGGTGGTGGCGCTGGCCATGTCGTGGATGTCCGTGCTCATCGGGCTCAAGGCGTCCAACCCCGAGAAGGTGCAGATGATCGCCTTCTCCACGATGATGCCGCTGACGTTCACCAGCAGCGCGCTGGTGCCGTCCGACACCTTCCCGGGCTGGCTGCAGGTCTGGTCCGACATCAACCCGGTGACCCACCTGGCCGACGCGATCCGCGGGCTGCTGATCGGTGGCGAGGTCGGCGATCCCGCGCTGGTGTCACTGCTGTGGTCCGCGGGATTCGTCGTGGTGTTCGCGCCGCTGGCCATCAGGGTCTTTCGGAGGCATGTCTGACCATGACCTGATCGCGGCCGGTCAGCCCTTGTCGCGGCCGACCAGGCCTGATCACGGCGATCCCATCTCGTGACGATCCCAGCTCGTGGCGATCCAGGGCGAGATCCGTGACGATCCGCCTCGTGGATCCGTCTCACGACGACCCGTCTCACGGCGATCCCGTCTCGTTGCGATCCCGTCTGGCGGGAGTAGGCGGGGAGGCACCGACTGCGGGGGCGCTTCGGGCCGGGTTCTTCGCCGCGCGGACCCATCGGCCGACGGCCGTGCCCGGGAAATCTCGGGTACGGCCGTCGAGCGTTGTCCAGGGCCGGCACTACCTGGCGCACCGGCTTTTTCGAGCGCCCCCCTCGCCGACGGGCATCGAACACCCACAGTGGTCTGCCCGGACCGCCGGGCACACGCCGCCCCATGATCCCTCCTTCGGCCTCTCGGCCGGACCGATGATCGCGATGTCGCGAACCAGCAGGCCAAGCGGGGTAGGCGGGCATTCTAGGGCGATCTTCACTTACCGCCCATCCCGGTGCACCTCGGACGCCCGGAGAATACCGAGGGTCATGCTTGTGTCCAAGCTCACCCGGTCTATCCCGTGGAAAGTGTCCGATTTCGTATCGTTACCGACCACCGAGCCTCCCGAAACGGTCGGCGTACCGCCGATACACGCGTAGCATCATCCGGCATGGGGCTGTGTAACACGGCTAGACGCGTGCGACGCATCGCTGTCACTGTGACAGGGGTGGCCGTCATGCTCGCCTTGTCGGGCTGTGGCATCCTCATCGGCAAGTCAGAGGCCAAGGAGATCGCCGAGATCAACGTGTCGAGCCCCGACTTGCGCGACGGGGAGCCGCTGCCGCGCCCATACACGTGTGACGGCACCCAGGGCAGCCCTCCGCTCCGCTGGTCGAGCGGGCCGCTGCCCACGGCGAAATCCATCGCGGTCGTGGTCGACTCCCATTCACCGTCCGAGTCCAACGTGCACTGGGTGCTCTACAACATCCCGGCGACCACGACCGAGCTCGGGCCCGACGCGGCGTCCAGCCCTCCGGAGGGCTCCGGTCAGGCCAAGGTGACCAGCGGCAAGGCCGGTTACGAGCCTCCGTGCGACAAAACAGCCAACTACCGGTTCTCCGTCTACACGCTGAGCGGCAAGGTCAAGGTCCAGGAGGGCGCCCCCCTCTCCGTGGTCTTGAAAGAGATCGCGGACCAGACCATCGCTCGCGGCCGCCTCACAGCAGTCCACACCGAGTGACATTTCAAACACTACGGGTAGTAATCGTTACCAATTCTTCGCTTAGGGTGTGACAACGCTCGTAGTGGTCCGACAGAATCAGATCCAATTGTTAGGTACTGGTGATCAAAGGGGGCAGATCGCGTCGATGGCCGCGCGATCTCACCGGTGCCACAGGGAGGCCATGGCTTTGAGGGTGGTGCAATGATCGCGGTCGTCGTCAGCTTGGTCGCTGTCGTGCTCCTCGTGCTCGTCGTCGTGGCACTGGGCATGCGTTCGATGAACCGACGGGAGAGTTCGCTCCCGCCGGAGCGGCTGAAGCAGATGGCCGAGAAGGAGGAGATGACTCATGCTCGGTCGACGGACGAGTTCGCCGCTCACGAACCACGGATGAGCAACTTCAGCCCCGATTTCAGTCCCATCGACGAGCCGAAGCCCAAACCGGTGCGCACCGGTCAGCGGGGCAAGCGTGGCGTCGACGAATGGGGCAACCCGAGCTCCGACGACGAGGACGAGGAGTTCTGGGCCAACATCCGCAGCGACGCGTCCGAAGGCGGCTTCGGCGCCGGCGGCACGGTCGCGGCACGCAAGGGCGCCTCTCGCCCCGTCGAGCGCGAGCAGCCAGGCTCTGACCGCGCGCGGCCCGCCGAGCGTGAGCGGCCCGCCAGGCGGCGGCCCGCCGCCGCGGTCGACCCGCACGCGGCGACCGTCCAGGGCCCCCTCCCTCAGCGGGCCGTCCCCGCGGCCGCCTCGGCCGGACTGGCCGACCTGGTCGAGCCGGTGCAGCGGCCCGCCGCCGCGGCCTCCGAGCTGGCCGACCAGCGCACGGTGACGTTCTCCGCTCCCCCGGCCGACGTGATGAGCATCCTCGGCGCGGGCGCCAAGCCTCTGCCCGCCCCGCACTCCGCCCCGCACTCCGCCCCGCGCTCGTCCACCGGGTCGTTCCCGGCCACCGGAGGCAGCGGCTCCCCCTCCTCCAGCGGATCGTTCCCGGCCGCCGCGAGCAGCGGCTCCCTGTCCACGCCGGCCGGTGGCATGTTCTCCCCGGCCGGCACCGGCTCCTTCCCCGTCACGCCCGCCGCCCCGATCCACGGCGCGCCGACCAGCGACCCGTTCCCCGCCTACAACGGCACCGGCGACCAGCTCGGCAGCGGAGCCGCCTGGCCTGCCCCTCCCGCCTCCGCCACCTCGGGCTCCTGGGCGGCCACCACCTCGCCCGACATCCTCGACGACCCCGCCCCCAGCGCGAGCGGTTCCTGGCCCGCCTTCGAGCCGCAGCCGCCCGCCGCCGCCACCTATCCGTCCTCCTACGAGGTGCGGTCCGGATGGGCCGTGGCCGACGACTCCGAGGCGCTCACCGGTCCCTCACCCGCCACCAGCACCCCGACCAGGCCGGCCAGGACGGTCTCGGCCTACGACGACGTGCTTTCGGCGCCTCCTCCCGCCCAGTCCATCGCGTACGAGACGGGCGACTTCACCTCCCCCGGCGCGCAGGCCGCCTGGCCGGAGGGTTCGGCGGGCTCCCCGAGCCGGCCCGGCTACAGCGAGACGTACGGCGCGCCCGAGGCGGGTCACGCCGCCCGGCACGGCAACGGCCACCAGCGGACACCAGAACAGGACTTCCCCGACTACTACCGCTGACCCTTGTTTGCGTAAAACCCGCGCGATGACCTCTTAAGGGGCGGCCCGTCGGGCACTAGGGTTTGCCGCATGGTCGCCGTCACACAGAGTCGCCTGCTGAGCACGCTCAGGTACGACGTTCCTGCCTCGCTGGTGGTCTTCCTGATCGCGGTGCCCCTTTCCCTGGGCATCTCGATGGCCTCCGGCGCCCCCCTGGCCGCCGGGCTCATCGCCGCGGTGGTGGGCGGCATCGTGGCCGGCGCGCTCGGCGGTTCCGCTGTGCAGGTGAGCGGGCCCGCGGCGGGCCTCTCCCTGGTGGTGGCGGATCTCGTCCAGACGTATGGCTGGCGGGCCACCTGCATGATCACGCTGCTGGCCGGGGCGGTGCAGCTGGTGCTGGGCGTGTTCAGGGCGGCCAGGGCCGCGCTGGCCGTCTCCCCCGCCGTGGTCCACGGCATGCTGGCGGGTGTGGGCGTGGTCATCGCGCTCTCCCAGCTGCACGTCGTACTGGGCGGCACCTCGCAACGATCAGCCCTGGCCAACATCATGGAGCTGCCCGCGCAGCTGGCCGAGATGCACGGTCACACGGTCGCGGTGGGCCTGCTCACGATCGCGGTGCTGGCGCTCTGGACCCGGCTCCCCAAACGGGTCAAAGTGGTGCCCGCCCCACTCGCCGCGCTGCTCGTGGCCGCCGTCACCGCCTATGTCTTCCGGTGGGACGTCACCCGCATCGACCTGTCGGGCACCCTCGGCGCGTGGGAGTTCCCCGTGGTGCCGCAGGGCGACTGGATGCACATCGTGGCGGCCGTGATGCTGGTCGCGCTGCTCGCGGGCGTCGAGTCGCTGCTCTGCTCGGTCGCGGTCGACGGCATGCACACCGGCCCGCGCGCCGACCTCGACCAGGAGCTCACCGGACAGGGCGTGGCCAACATGGTCAGCGGTGCGCTGGGCGGGCTGCCGCTGGCCGGCGTGATCGTGCGCAGCACCGCCAACGTGCAGGCGGGAGGGCGCAGCCGGTGGGCGACGATCCTGCACGGGGCCTGGGTGCTGGTGTTCGCGCTCGGCTTCTCCTGGACGATCAAGCTGATCCCGGTGGAGGCGCTGGCGGCGCTGCTGGTCTTCATCGGGGTGCAGATGGTCAACCTGGGCCATGTCCGCAAGGTGCACGGCCACGGCGAGGTGCCCGTCTACGTGGCGACCATGACGGCGGTGATCGTGCTGGGACTGGCCGAGGGTGTGCTGGCCGGCTTGGCGCTGGCCGCGTTGCTCGCGCTCCGGCGGCTGACCTGGGTCACGGTCAAGATCCACGAGATGCCGGACGGGCGCTGGCACGCGACGATCTGCGGCTCGCTCACCTTCCTCGGGGTGCCCCGGCTCACCCACGAGCTGCGGACCATCCCCGACGGCGCGGCCGTCGACCTCGACCTGAACATCGACTTCATGGACAACGCCGCCTTCGAGGCCATCCACTCCTGGCGGCTGGGCCACGAGCGGCTCGGCGGCACGGTCGACATCGACGAGGTCCACGACGAGTGGTACGCGCTGGCGGCCAGCGGCGCCCGCACGTACCCGGCCAAGAGCCTGCCCAAGGCGCCCGACCGGTCGTGGCTGCCGTGGGCCCACCGCAACCACCGTCCCGTCCACCACATGACGCCCTCCACGCACACCCGCCCCGCCAGCGTGGAGTGCCAGCTGACGGCCGGCGCGCGGGAGTTCCACCGCCGTACGGCTCCGCTGGTGCGGCCCATCTTCACCGAGCTGGCCCGCAAGCAGCAGCCGTCGCACCTGTTCATCACGTGCGCGGACTCGCGGGTCGTGCCCAGCCTCATCACCGCGAGCGGTCCGGGCGACCTGTTCACGGTGCGCAACATCGGCAACCTGGTGCCACGCCGGGGCGCCGAGCCGCACGACGACTCGATGGCGGCGGCGATCGAGTACGCGACCCAGGTGCTGAGCGTGCACACGATCACGGTGTGCGGGCACTCGGGCTGCGGGGCGATGGCCGGCCTGCTCAGCGGCGGCGTGAAGGCGGGCAGCCTGCCGGGGCTGCGGCGCTGGCTGCGGCACGGGCACCACAGCCTGGCCAGGTTCATCGAGAACGCGGACGATCCCTTGGACGCCAGGGCGCTGGACCAGCTCTGCCGGGTCAACGTGCAACAGCAGCTGGAGAACCTCCGCACGTATCGGAAGGTCGACGAGCAGGTGCGTGACGGGCGGCTGCAACTGGTCGGCCTCTACTTCGACATCGGCGCCGCGCGGGTGCACATGGTGCCACCGCTGCCGCCCACACTCGCGGTGAAGATCTGACGGCGGAAGGCTCCACCCGTTTGTGCGTAATCGTCCGCAGACCGGGCGGCAGGGCGAGGTTAGCGTCATCGGTGTCCGCGAGGTCTCCCATGGTCCCCGGTACACCTCGCGTGGCGGCGGTCCTCACTCCCAGGGGCCGAGAGGGGCGGAGGTGCCGATGCCTCCGCCCCTCGTCACGATGACGCCGCGGCACTCTACCGGCCCCGCTGGGCGTGGCCGAGCGGTTCGGCCGCCACCGCGACCAGCACCGGGACCCGCGTCCGTGCCTTCGGCGCTTCCGCCGGGGAGCGGCGGAAGGAGGATCGGGACAGGCTGGGTGCGCGAGTTTATGCTGCCCATGTGGACATGTCGGCGATCATCGCAAGCGTGGTCTTATTGACGATCGGTGCCGCGGTGGGCCTCATTCCGACCTACGTGATGGAGCGGAAAAAGGAACGCCACGCGCTGAGAATCCGGTGGGATCTGCCGCTCTACGATCTGTGCAAGGACTGCGCGGCGACAGTCCGCCAGTTCGTCCACCTGGTACGACGCTACGATCGCGTGCACGACAGAGATCAGCACTATACGAAAGTGGATGAACAACACGCGAGACTTCGAGCGCTGGTGCAGCAAATTCGCATTCTCGGCAGTCGCGAGCTTCAACAGGCGGCACGGGAACTCGAGCATCACGCCTATTGGGTCAGGCAGGTTCACGAAGGCGGCACGGACGAGCTGGCCGCATATTACGCGAACGTGCCACCTGAAGACCGGCTTCGCGAATCCATACGTGCGCTGTTCGTCGCGGCCCGCCGGCAACTCGGCGTCAAGGACCCGGATGACGTCGTCTCGGACGAGCCGATCGACCCTCGGTCCGACGTGTGGCCTCCTACGTAGGACACCTTCTACGTAGGACACGGGCCAGCGAACCAGCCGAGCGTCGCCGATGAACGGCGGAGCCTCCGCAGGTTAACCTGCGCCCCGTGGAGGGAGACGAGCCGGCCTGTAGGCCGGGTTCTGTCCTTCGTGTGAAGGGGCGACCATCCATCTAGGGCCGTCGTTGCCGGCGGCCTCGAGCGGTCTACCCGCGCGGCTCGGGCGGGCAGCCCTCAGGCGCCGCGCGCGGGACGCTCCGTGGAGTGTCCCTTCTTGACCTTGCTCCGGGTGGGGTTTACCTAGCCGCCCACGTCACCGTGGGCGCTGGTGGTCTCTTACACCACCCTTTCACCCTTACCTCCCGCGCGAGCGGGAGGCGGTTTGCTTTCTGTGGCACTGTCCCGCGGGTCGCCCCGGGTCGGTGTTACCGACCACCCTGCCCTGTGGAGCCCGGACCTTCCTCGGCGGGCCCGTGAAGGCCCGACGCGGTCGCCCGGCCGACTCGTCTGCTCGGAAGGGTATCGCATCCCAAGCGACCTCCAACTCGTTGGCAAGATCGATCCGGTCGAATGGGCGGTGTCATCGCCTGAGGGGGACGGTGACGCGCGGCGGTCGTGCCGGGTGCGTCTGGCGGCATCCGGCCCGGCCGCCGTCCGGGGCCGAGCCGAGCGGGCCGTCCGGCTCGGCCCGCGACGCGCGGCGGGACGCACCGGCACCCGGACGGGCGGGCAGGCGGGGCCGCGTCAGCGCAGGTGGGAGGTGTCGTTGAAGGACTTCACCACGCACTGGCCGTCGGAGTAGTACTCGATCAGCGACAGGCAGGCGAGGTCGAGGTGCATCCGATAGAGCGCCCCCGGTGGGGCCATCAGGGCGAAGCGCAGCAGCATCTTGATGGGCGTCACGTGCGACACCGCGAGCACCGTCTTGCCCTGGTAGCGCTCGACCAGCCGCTCGCCCGACCGCTGGACGCGGCGGGCCGCGACGCCGAAGCTCTCGCCGCCCGGGGGCGCGGCGTCGGGGTCGGCGAGCCAGGCGGCGAGCTCGGCGGGCCAGCGGCGCTGGATCTCGGTGAACGTGTGTCCCTCCCAGGCGCCGAAATCGGCTTCCCTGAGGTCTTCGTCCACCTCCACCTGGAGGCCCGTGCGCTGGGCGACGGCCTCCGCGGTCTGCATGGCGCGCCTGAGCGGGGAACTGACGATCACGTCGATCTGGTAGGGCTCACGGGACAGTCTGGCGGCCGCCGCCGCCGCCTGGGCGAGGCCGTTGGCCGTCAGCTCGGCATCGCCCAGGCCGGAGAACCTGCGCTCGACCGACAGCGGGGTCTCACCGTGTCTGAGCAGCAGCAACGACGTCGCCGCCCGCGCGGGGGGCGCCCAGCCCGTGCCCTTGCCGCCCTGCTCAGCGGCGGTGGCCTTGACGCGCTGCTGGGCCGTGGCCACCGAGGCGGCCGGAGCCGACACCTCGGAGACGCCCGCCACGTCGAGGAGGTCGGTCTGCTCCACGATGGCGGGGGACGTCGCGGAGCCGGTGGAGCCGCCCGCCTTCCAGCGCAGGCCCTTGGCCGCCGCGTCCATGGCCTCGTTGGCCAGGCGGTCGGCGTGGGTGTTGTGGTGGCGGGGGATCCAGGTCCACTCGGTCACCCGCAGCCGCCTGGCCAGCCGGCCTGCCTCCAGCGCAAGCGGTCGCAGGCCTTCGTTCTTGACCTTCCAGCGGCCGGCCATCTGCTCGACGACCAGCTTGGAGTCCATCCGGACCGCCACGGAGGCGCCCTCGCCGGCCAGGTCGAGGACGGCCTGGAGTCCGGCGATCAGGCCGCGGTATTCGGCCACGTTGTTGGTCGTGACGCCGATCGCCTCGGCCGCCTCGGCCACCACCTGGCCGTCGGAGGCGTCCTTGACGACCGCGCCGTAGCCGGCGGGGCCGGGGTTGCCGCGCGAGCCGCCGTCCGCCTCGACGAGGTAGGAGGTCACAGGCCCGACTCTGCGGTGCGGACGAGGATGCGCCGGCATTCCTCGCAACGCAGCACGTCGTCATGTGGCGCGGCCTTGATGTGGTTCATCTCCGCGATGGACAGGGCCACCTTGCAGCCCTGGCACCGGCCTCCGCGCAGCATGGCGGCGCCCACGCCGTACTGGCCCTTGAGCTTCTGGTAGAGCGCCAGGAGGTCGGCGGGGATGTCGGCGGCGACGGAGGTGCGGCGGCCCTCGGCGTCGCCCGCCTCCTTGTCGATCTCGGTGAGCGCGGCGTCACGGCGGTCTTCGGCGGCGGCGCGGGTGGTCGCGACCTCGTCGCGCTGCCGGTGCAGGTCGGTGACCCTGGCGTCGGCGGCCTCGCGGCGCTCCATGATCTCCAGCACGACCTCCTCGAGGTCGCCCTGGCGCTTGTGCAGGGAGATGATCTCGGACTGGAGGCCGGCGAGGTCCTTGGGCGAGGCCACCGCGCCGGAGTCGAGCCGCTTTTGGTCGCGGTCGGCGCGCATGCGGACGGCGTCGACGTCGCTCTCGGCCTTGGTCTGCTCGCGCGCCAGATCGCCCGCCTCCGTCTCGGCCTCGATCACCTCGGTGGCGAGCTTGGCGTAACGCTTCGACAGCTCGTCGATCTCGGCGAGCTCGGGCAGGGTGCGGCGGCGATGGGCCAGCCGGTCGATCACGGAGTCGAGCTCAGCCAGGTCGAGCAGTCGCTTCTGGATCTCAGGGGCTGCTTTCATGATCAATATCCTCTTGTCCAAGCATCGGTGACCGTGGCGGAGACGCGTGTCTCAACGGTAACGCCACTCGCGTCCAGGATGGACGCGGCGGCGGCCAGCCAGGGCCACTCGGTGGCCCAGTGGGCGGCGTCGATCAGCGCGGGCCCGCCCGCCTCGGCGAACTCGCTGGCGGGGTGGTGGCGGAGGTCGGCGGTGAGGAACACGTCGACCCCGGCGGCGCGGGCCGTGCCGAGGAGCGAGTCGCCCGCTCCCCCGCTGACGGCGACCCGGAAGACGAGGCGGGACGGGTCGCCCGAGACGCGGATGCCCCACGCGGTCTTCGGCAGCCCAGCCGCGGCCCGCAGGGAGAACTCCTCGAGCGTGATCTCCTCGGGCAGCTCGCCGACGCGGCCCAGCCCGCGCCGCGGGTCGTCGGGGAACGGCTGCAGCGGCGTCAGGTCGCCGACCAGCCCCACGGCGCGGGCCAGCGCGTCGGACACGCCCGGGTTGGCCACGTCGGCGTTGGTGTGGGCGGTGTAGAGGGCGATGTCGCGCTTGATCAGGGTGTGGACGAGACGGCCCTTGGGGGTGTCGGCGGCGACGGTCGTGGTGCCGCGCAGGTAGAGCGGATGGTGCACGACGATCAGGTCGGCGCCCCACTCGGCGGCCTCCTCGACGACGGACGAGACGGGGTCGACGGCGAACAGCACCCGCCGCACCGGCTGGGCGGGGTCACCGCAGACCAGGCCCACCGCGTCCCACGACTCGGCCCGGGCGGGCGGGTAGGCCGCCTCGAGCTTCTCGATCACCTCTGCCAGCGTCACAGCAACCACCTGCGCAGACTATCGGGCGGCGGCCGCGAAGGCGCGATCGGCGGAGTGGTCAGGGGTGTTGCCCGAACATGCTTCGGCGTACTGTAAGTGAATCCTGACATGTGGGAGGACGGCATGGGACCCAAGGTCGCGATCGTCGGAGCCGGGTTCGGCGGGCTGTGCATGGCGATCCAGCTCGAACGGGCCGGGATCGACTCCTACACCGTGTTCGAGAAGGCCGGCGACCTGGGCGGCACCTGGCGCGACAACAGCTATCCGGGCGCGGGGTGCGACATCCCCTCGCACCTTTACTCGTACTCCTTCGAGAGGTACGGCAGCTGGACCCGCCGTTATCCCGAGCAGCCCGAGATTCTCGGCTATTTAGAGCACTGCGCCGATAAATACGACGTCAGGCGGAAAATCCGCTTCAACAGTGAAGTGGTGAGCGCCGTCTTCGACGGCGCGGAGTGGCAGGTCAGCACGGCGCCTCCGGCGGCCGCCACGCGGCCGATCACGGGGTCACCCACGGAGCCGCCTGCGGAACCGCCCATGGAGCCGCTCACGGAGTCGTTCGACATGGTGGTCATGAGCGTGGGCCAGCTCAACCGCCCCCACCTACCCGACATTCCCGGAATGTCGGACTTTGAGGGCACGTCCTTCCACTCCGCCCGCTGGAACCACGACCACGACCTCACGGGCAGGCGGGTGGCCGTCATCGGCAACGGCTCGTCGGCCGCCCAGTTCATCCCGCGCATCGCCCAGCGGGTCGAGCACCTGAGCGTCTTCCAGCGCACCCCGAACTGGGTGATCCCCAAGCCCGACGCCACGTTCGGCCCCATCGCCAGGCTCGCCTTCCACTACGTCCCCGGCCTCCAGCGCGCCTACCGCGAATGGATCTACCGGTACGCCGAGGCCACCCTCTACCCGGCGCTCTCCCAGGGCTGGAGCGTGGGACTGCTGAAGCAGCGGGCCCTGCGGCACCTGCGGGACCAGGTGCCGGACCCCGCCCTGCGGGCCAAGCTGACCCCCGACTATCCGCCCGGCTGTAAGCGGGTGGTCATCGACAGCACTTTCTATCCCGCTCTGACCAGGCCGAACGTCGACGTGGTGACGGAGAAGCTGGTGCGGATCACACCTCGGGGCGTCGAGACCGCCGAGTCCCTACACGAGGTCGACACCATCGTCTACGCCACCGGCTTCAGAACCACCGAGTTCGTCGCTCCGATCAGGGTCGTCGGCCGCCAGGGCCGCGACCTCGCCGAGCAGTGGCGCGGCGGCGCGGCGGCCTACCTGGGCATCTCGGTGCCGAACTTCCCCAACCTGTTCCTGCTCTACGGGCCCAACACCAACCTGGGCCACAACTCGATCATCTTCATGCTCGAGTGCCAGGTGAACCACATCATGGCCTGCCTGCCGTACATCTCCACGCTGGGCCCGATGGAGGTGCGGCCGGAGGCGATGGCGGCGTGGACCAGGCGGCTCGACACGGCGATGTCCCGCATGGTGTGGGGCAACGGCTGCCAGAGCTGGTACAAGACGGCCGAGGGGCGCGTCACCAACAACTGGCCCGGCCCCACCCCGCTCTACCGCAGGCTGACCGCGATGCCGCCCCGGCGCGCCTACCGGCCGGTGTGACCCGACCGAACCCGCCGCCGACGTTGTGCCGCTCGACATTGGAGCGGGCCGCCGCCGGGCGGTAGCGTCCACCGCATGACGACTCCTCTGCACCGGCGCGCTGTCGTGGCCGACACCCATAACGACCTGCTGATGGCGGTCTCCGCCCGGCCGCCCGGGCAGTGGGCCTCCTTCTTCCGCGAGCGCTGGCTGCCCCAGCTGGTCGAGGGCGGCGTCGACCTGCAGGTGCTGCCGGTCTTCATCGACGACCAGTACCTCCCGGAGGGGGCGCTCAGGCAGACGCTGCGCATGATCGAGTGCGCGCACGTGCTGGCCGAGGGCAACTCCGAGCACGTGCGGATCTGCCTCGACGCGGCCGACATCGACCGGGCGCTGGAGGCGGGCAGGATCGCGCTGGTCATCGCCCTGGAGAGCATGCCCGGCCTGGACGCGAGCGTGGAGCTGATCTCGACCGTCCACCGCCTGGGCGTGCGGATCGCCTCGATCGCGCACTGGGGCCGCACGCCGCTGGCCGACGGCAGCGGCGAGGACGCCACCGGCAGCGGCCTCACCTCGCACGGCGTGGCCGCGCTGCGCGAGATGGAACGGCTCGGCGTCGTCTTCGACGTCTCCCACCTGGGCGCCTCCGGCGTGGCGCACGTGCTGGAGCTGGCCACCAAGCCGGTCATGGCCACCCATTCGTCGGCCCGCGCGCTGCGCGACCACCATCGCAACCTCACCGACGACCAGCTGCGCGGCGTGGCCGCGACGGGCGGCGTGGTGTGCGTGAACTTCTTCGCGCCGTTCCTCGCCGAGCGCGAGGAGGACAGGACGCTCGACCGCCTGCTCGACCACATCGAGCATGTCGCCGAGGTGGCCGGGATCGACCACGTCGGCCTCGGCCCCGACTTCATCCGCGAGGTCATGGAGGATCTGACACCGCCCTGCTGCGAGGACGTCAACGCCAGGGGCGTCGATCCCAGGTCGGCCGTCCCCGGCCTGGAGGGCCCGTCGGGCCTGCCCATGGTGACCGAGGGCCTGCTCGCCCGCGGCATTCCGGAGAAGGACGTCACGAAGATCATCGGTGGCAACGTGCACCGCTTCCTCGGCGAGCGGCTGGCGTGATCGCCGACCTGGAGGAGCTCGTCGTCTGCGAGTCGTTCTCCAGCGACCTGGAGGCGGTCGCGCGCAGCGCCAAGGTCGTCGCCGCCATGGGGGCCCGCCACCTGGGAGCTCAGCCCGAGTTCATCGTGATCGACGGCGTGACACACCTGCGCTGGACGTTCGGCGCGCCCCGGGTGCTCCTGCTCGGCCACCACGACACCGTGTGGCCGATCGGCTCGCTGCTGACCCACCCGTGGTCGGTGCGCGACGGGGTGGCGCGCGGTCCCGGCGTGTTCGACATGAAGGCCGGGATCGTGCAGACGTTCCACGCGCTGGCCGGGCTCGGCTCGCTCGACGGCGTCAGCGTGCTGATCACCGGCGACGAGGAGGTCGGCTCCCCCACCTCGGCCCGGCTCATCGAGGAGGCCGCGCGCGGGCTGGCCGCCACGTTCGTGATGGAGGCCAGCGCCGACGGCGGCGCGCTCAAGACCGCGCGCAAGGGCACGTCCCTCTACACCCTCCAGGTGTACGGGAAGGCCGCGCACGCCGGGCTCGAACCGGAGAAGGGCGCCAACGCCGGGCTGGAGCTGGCCCACCAGATCCTGGCCGTGGCGGCCATGGGGTTGGGCGACACCACGGTCACGCCGACCGTGCTGTCCGGCGGCACCACGCTCAACACGGTGCCCGCCGAGGCGGCGGTGGGCGTGGACGTGCGGGTGACCTCGGTGGTCGAGCAGGACCGGGTGGACGCGGCGATGCGCGCGCTGCGGCCGAACGTGCCGGGCACCCGGCTGGAGGTGCGCGGCGGGCCCAACCGGCCGCCACTGGAGGGCGCCATGTCGGCCGGCCTCTACGCGCTGGCCCAGGAGCTGGCGGCCGGTCTGGGGCTGGAGCCGCTGACCTCGGCCTCGGTGGGCGGCGCCTCCGACGGCAACTTCACCGCCGGGGCCGGCTGCCCCACGCTCGACGGGCTGGGGGCGGTCGGGGGCGGGGCGCACGCCGACCACGAGCACGTGATCGTGGCCGAGCTGCCCCGCCGAGTGGCCCTCCTGCGGGCCCTGGTCGAAGCGGTCCGCTGAGCGTGCCTGAGGGTAGGAGGTCCGGGTGACGAGCGCGTACCAGGTCGCCGGAGAGGCGGCGGCGAAGGCCGGGGTGGCGATCCGCGAGCTGCACGAGATCGGCGAGTTCGTGCGGGTCTACCGCCTCTTCGACGACATCTGGCATCCCGATCCGGGCAATCCGCCCGTGACGGTGGAGCTGATGGCCGGGTTCGCCCACGCGGGCGGCTACGTGGCCGGGGCCTTCGAGGACGACTCTCTCGTCGGCGCGTCGGTCGGCTTCCGGGCGGACGGCCGGACCCTCCACTCGCACGTGACGGGCGCCTCGATCGGGCGGGGCATCGGCTACGCGCTCAAGCTGCACCAGCGCGCCTGGTGCCTGGATCGGGGGCTGACCGCGATCAGCTGGACGTTCGATCCGCTGGTGCGCAGGAACGCCCGGTTCAACCTGGCCAAGCTCGGCGCCCGGCCGGTCGAGTACCTGACGAACTTCTACGGCGTCATGGGCGACGCGATCAACGAGGGCGACGAGTCCGACCGGCTGCTCGCGCTGTGGGAGCTGACCGGGCGGGCACAGGAGCCGCCGGGCGGGCCGTACACCGCCGGGGTGGGCGTGGAGGGCGGGCTGCCGGTGATCGGGCGCGTGGACGGGCCGGTGGTGCTGGTCGCGACGCCGCCCGACATCGAGACGCTGCGCCGGGCGGACCCCGGGGCGGGCAGGGCATGGCGGCTGGCCCTGCGGGAGGTGCTCGGCGGGCTGATGGCACGGGGATCCCAGGTCGCCGGATTCACCGACAAGGGCGAATATGTCGTAGTTAACTAGATAGTTCACAGCCGTGCCGGGCAGGTGCGCCGGCGGCCCGATCACGCCGGTGGCGGTCCTGCCGACCGGCACGGGCGAGATCCGCGTCATCGCGGAACCCGGTCTTCCGCGATAGCGGGCAGACTGGGGGCATGCTCGACACCTCGGCCCGCCTGCTCAAACTGCTCTCCCTGCTCCAGGCGCACAGGGACTGGTCGGGCCCGGAGCTGTCCGAACGGCTCGGGGTCTCGACCAGGACGATCCGCAACGACATCGAGCGGCTGCGCAGCCTGGGCTATCCGGTGCACGCCACGCCCGGCGTCGCGGGCGGATACCGGCTGGGCGCGGGGGCCGCGCTGCCGCCGCTGCTGCTCGACGACGAGGAGGCCGTGGCGGTCGCGGTCGGGCTGGGCCGGGCCGCGGGCGGCGGCGTCGAGGGCATCGAGGAGACCTCCGTGCGCGCCCTGGCCAAGCTGGAACAGGTGCTGCCGTCGCGACTGCGGAGCCGGGTCAACGCGCTCAACGCCTACACCGTGCAGATCCCGGGCAAGGCGCCGTCCGTGCCGCCCGGGGTGCTCACGGCGATCGCCGTCTCGGCCCGCGATCACGAGCGGCTGCGCTTCGACTACACCGATCACGACGGCGCCTCGAAGACACGTGACGTGGAGCCGCACCGGCTCGTGCACCGGCGTGGCCGCTGGTACCTCGTCGGCTACGACGTCGAGCGGAAGGACTGGCGGACGTTCCGGGTCGACCGGATCGAGCCCCGCACGCCGCCGGGGCCGCGTTTCACGCCGCGCGAGCTGCCCGGCGGTGGTGACGTGGCCGCGTACGTGGAGAAGGGCGTCAACACGGCGATGTGGCGCTACCGGGCGACGGTGCTGCTGCACGCGCCGGCCGAGCGGATGAGCCACCTGCGGGCCGAGCTGGAGCCGGAGCCGGTGGACGACGCGACCTGCCTCGTCAGGATGGGCGGCGACGACCTCAACGGGATGGCGGCCTGGATCGGGTTCCTCGGCGTCGACTTCGAGGTGGTCGACCCGCCCGAGCTGGCCGAGGCCGTGCTGAGGCTGTCGGAGCGCTTCCGCAGGGCGGTCAGCGGCCGGTAAGGCGCCGGTCAGCGGCCGGGCGCAGGCTCGCCGCCATGAACATGACGCGGATAGCGGGCGGCAGGGACGACTTCCAGATCGTGCACCACCTGACGCTCACCGGCTCGCAATCGAGATCGGCCGGGCGCTCACCGAGGAGGCGCGCAGGCTGGCCTGGGCTCCCACGGCGATGAGCCCGACCGTGAACCGGGCCCGCAGGACGCTTGCGGCGATGACATGGTCGAGAAGACGACGTCCGATCGCCGGATCGTCTGCGAGGGGTGGTTCCAGTCCAGGATCGAGTAGTAAAGCCCGAACCTGATCCCCTGCCCGCAAAGACCTGTTGCTGGTAGTCGGCCTTCGACCGGTTCTCGTCGTTGAACACCCACTCGCCGCGGCCGAGGTAGGAGCAGGAGCCGAAGTGGATGAACATGCCGAAGCGCGCGGCGTACCACCAAGCCATCCGGGTGGGGACGGTGTAGGCGGCGGGCTGCTGGAACGCCGCCAGACCGCCGACGGCGGTCGCGGCGGTAAGCGCGGCAACCGTGAGAAGTTGCCGGCGGTTCATGGACGTGGATATGGAGACCTCCAGGGGGCGGGTGCCATGAGACGGGGGGATCGACACGAATGCCGGGGCCGTCGGACGAAGCGAAGCCCGTCCGACGGCCCCGGCCCGGACTACGCCTTGGCGAGCTTCCACAGCTGGTTGGGATAGCCGTTGCAGCCGTACTGGACGACATCCCCGCCCGGCTCCGTAGCGGCTCCAGTGACGTCCAGGCACATGCCGGGTGCGTGCGCTGGCTTGAGGTTATATCCGTTGGCCGTCTTCCCCAGTGCCCAGCGCTGGTCGGTGACGCCGGTGCAGGGCCACTGGATAACGTCGGTGCCCGCGGGGGTGGCGCCGTCGCTGACGCCCAGGCACTGCTGGCTGTGCTGGGCCACGAGCTGCGTGGTGGACACGTCGCGGCGCCAGCACCGCTCCACGCCGGGCGTGGTGTGGCCGAACACGGCGCCGGTACAGGCGACGCCGCCGGTGTGCACGGCCCGGACGTCGTTGCCGTCGGCTCCGTAGCGCACTTCCGAGGTGCCGGTGAAAGCGCAGGTCTGCCCCTCGGTGGCGCACTGGCTCCAGGAGGAGTCCTCCACGACGAGGCGGTCGACGTTGCCCCAGACCCCGCCGCCGGGCGCTCCGCTCTGTCCGAGGACGCGTACCCTCAGCGTGTGCCGCCCCGCGGCTCTACGCCGCACCCCTGGACGGGCCGGCCGACGGCGTGCTGAGCTTCGCCGAAGTCCGGGACCGGGCACAGGTGTTCGTCGGCAGACGCGGCCGGGGCGTGCTCAGCCGCGACCACGGCGAACGGATGATCGCCATCTCCGGCGACTCCTCCGTGGAACTACTCGTCGAGGACCTCGGCAGGGTCAACTACGGCCCGCGCATCGGCGAGCCCAAGGGGCTGATCGGCCCCGCCTGGCTCGACGGGACGGCCGTCTCCCGGTGGACGGTACGTCCCTTGCAGCTGGACCGCATCAACGCCGTGACCAGCAGGCTGCGCGACGGCACCCCGGTCGACGCCGCGGTCGCCGGACCGGCGTTCGCGCTCGCCCGGTTCGACGCCGCCGACACCGGCCTGGACCTGTTCCTCGACACCTCAGCCTGGGGCAAGGGCGTCGCCTGGATCAACGGGTTCTGCCTCGGCCGGTACTGGAACCGAGGGCCACAGCGGAGCCTTTATGTGCCCGCTCCCCTGCTCCGAGTGACCGGCAACGAGCTCGTGGTGCTCGAACTGCACGCCGCGACGCCGACCGTGCGGTTCGCCGCGGGCCCCGACCTCGGGCACACCGAGGCGTAGGCCGCGCCGCCGCCCCGCACGCTGTGGACCACGGTGTTCGACACCGCGGACCGCACGATGGCGACCAGGTTCTTGCTGGGCGACGACCGCTACAGCGACGAGCTGGTGTTCACGCCCCGGCCAGATACTCCTGCCTGACCTTCGAGCGCGACAGCTTGCCCGTGGGGGTGCGGGGCAGCTCGTCGCGATACTCGATCACCTTCGGATGCTTGAACTTGGCGATGCGCGGCGCGCAGTGCTCCAGCAGCGCGGCGGTGAGCTCGGGGCCGGCCTCGACGCCCTCGGCCGGCTGCACGAGGGCGACCACGTTGTGACCCCACTCCTCGTCGGGCACCCCGATGACGGCCACGTCGGCGACCGCGGGATGCTCCAGCAGCGCGGCCTCGATCTCGGCGGGGTAGATGTTGACCCCGCCCGAGACGATCAGGTCGGTGCGCCGGTCGCACAGGAACAGGAAGCCGTCCTCGTCCATGTAGCCGATGTCGCCGGGGGCGTACCACTCGCCGCGCATGCTGGCGGCCGTCTTGGCGGGGTCCTTGCGGTACTCGAACGTGCCG
Organism: Nonomuraea sp. NPDC048916; assembly: GCF_040649575.1. Classification (NCBI taxonomy): domain Bacteria; kingdom Bacillati; phylum Actinomycetota; class Actinomycetes; order Streptosporangiales; family Streptosporangiaceae; genus Nonomuraea; species Nonomuraea sp. NPDC048916. The sequence goes on along the minus strand of NZ_JBEZFS010000002.1, from coordinate 76,858 downwards.
AGGCCGGACTTGATGTAGATCATGCCGGGCTCCCCGGCGGGCAGCTCCTCGCCCTGCTCGTCGAGGATCCTGGCCTCGAACATGGGCGCCGGCTTGCCGACGGTGCCGGGCCGGGCCAGCCAGTCGTGCGGCTTGACCGAGAAGGCGATCGTGGACTCGGTCGAGCCGTAGTACTCGTACAGCACCGGCCCCCACCAGTCCATGATCCCCTGCTTGACCGCCACCGGGCAGGCGGCGCCGGTGTGGATGACCTGCCGCAGGCTGGACAGGTCGTACCTGCTCTTGACGTCGTCGGGCAGTTGCAGCATCCGGTGGAACATGGTGGGCACCATCATCGCGTTGGTCACCCGGTAGCGCTCGATCAGCTCCAGGATGTTGACCGGCTCGAACCTCGGCGTGATCACCACCGTGTGCCCGAGGTGCAGCGCGAACTGCGTGTGCGCGCAGGGCGCCGAGTGGTACATCGGCGAGGTCACCAGGTGCACCTCGTCGCCCGGCGTCAGGTCGACCACCTCGCCGAAGAACCACGCGTAGAGCGGGGCGATCGCCTCGGGCTCGGTTCCCGGCAGCGGCCGCTGCACGCCCTTGGGGAAGCCGGTGGTGCCGGAGGTGTACCACATCACCGCGCCGGTGGTGCGGTCGGCGGGCGCGGTGTCCGGCTGCCCCTCGGCGAGCGCGCCGGTGCCGAGGTCGGCGTTGGGCACGGACTTCGCGTGGGACTCGTGGGTGACCACGACCTTGGCGTCGCAGTCGCCCAGGATGTAGGAGATCTCCGTCTCGGTGAGGTGCCAGTTGATCGGCACGTAGTACATGCCGACCTGGCCGGTCGCCATCAGCATGACGACCGCGTCGATGCCGTTGGGCAGCACGCCGGCCACCACGTCGCCGGTGCCGAGCCCGCGGGCCCGCAGGCCGTGGGACACCTGGTTGACCGTGGCGAGCAGCTCTCCGTAGGTCGTCTCGGAGCCGTCGGTGTCGATGACCGCGAGGCGGCCGGGGTCGGCTGCGGCGATCGCGTAGAAGCCGGGCAACTGCTTGACGTCCATTTCACAGCTCCAGGAGTTCGGCGAGGCGGGCGCGGTGGATTCGGGGCGGGCCGAGCAGCACCTCGTCGGTCTTGGCCCGCTTGTAGAACAGGTGCGCGTCGTGCTCCCAGGTGAAGCCGATGCCGCCGTGCAGCAGCAGGTGGTCGCGGGCCACCTCGAAGCAGGCCCGGCCGACGTAAGCCTGGGCGAGCGCGGCGGCGGCGGGCAGCTCCTCGGGCGACTCGTCGGCGGCCCAGGCGGCGAAGCGGACGATCGACTCGGCCTGCTCCAGCTTGCAGTGCATGTCCGCGAGCTTGTGCTTGACCCCCTGGTACGAGCCGATGTAGCGGCCGAAGGCGACGCGGATCTTGGCGTAGGCGACGATGGCGTCCAGCGAGGCGCGGAGCACGCCGAGCTGCTCGGCCGCCAGCGCGACGGCCAGCCGGTCGCCGATGCCGCCGTCCTGCGGCGGCGCGCCGAGCACCCGGCCCCGCGCTCCGTCGAGCTCCACCCGTGCCTGGCCGCGGGTGATGTCGAGCGTCTCCAGCGGCGTGCGGGTGACGCCCTCGCCCTCCAGGTCGACGGCCACCAGCGCCACGCCGTCACCGGTCAGAGCGGGCGCCAGCAGCACGCCGGCCTCCATGCCGCCGAGCACCTGGTCCAGGGTGCCGCGCACCGCCACGCCGCCGTCGGCGCTGTCGGCCGTCAGACCGGCGCCGGCGGGCGGCTGGGCGAGGGTGGCGACGACGCGGCCCTCGGCGATGCCGGTCAGCAGCTCCTTGTCGGGCACCCGGGTGAGCGCGATCGTGGCGAACGTGGTGGCCAGGAAGGGGCCGGGCAGCAGCGCCGCGCCCATCTCGGTCAGCACCACGGCCAGCTCCGCGAAGCCGGCGCCGGCTCCGCCGTGCTCTTCGGGGACGATCAGGCCCGACAGGCCGAGCTCGCCGTTGAGGCGGGCGTAGACGTCCGGGTCGTAGCCCTCGCGGACCTTGGGCAGCGGCGAGACCGCGCCCAGGAAGGAGCGGACGGTGTCGCGGAGCTCCTGTTGTTCCTGGCTGAGTACGAGCTTCACCCCTGGGTCCCCACCTTCAGGTCCTTGAACGGCACGGTCTTGTCCACCCGCGGCTCGGGCGGCAGGTTGAGCACCCGGTCCCCGACGATGTTGCGCATGATCTCGTTGGTGCCGCCGCCCAGCGCCATGCCGGGCGCCAGGGAGATCGCCTGCGACAGCGCGCCGCCGCCGACGACGGAGGAGGGACCGGCCAGCCGGGTCGCGAGGTCGGCCTGGTACATGGTCAGCTCGGCCAGCAGCAGCTTGGCCGCGCTGCCGCGGGCGCCGGGGAAGAGACCGGCCTTGGTCTCCTGAGCCAGGCGCTGGTTGAACAGGGCCAGCGCCCGGGAGCGGATGTGCAGCTCGACGAGCTCGTCGCGGACCAGCGGGTCGGTGGTGTCGACCAGCCGGCGCAGCCCGTCCACCGCGGTCGGGTCGTCCCTCCGCCTGCCCATGCCGACGCCAGACGAGATCGACAGCCGCTCGTGCAGCAGGGTGGTGACCGCGACACTCCAGCCGTCGTTCACCTCGCCGACCCGATGCTCGTCGGGGATGGGGACGTCATCGAAAAAGATCTCGTTGAAATTGGCCCTGCCCGACATGTCCTTGAGCGGCCGGACCGTCACCCCCGGATGCCGCATGTCCACGATGAACATGGTCAGGCCCTTGTGCTTGGGCACGTCGACGTCGGTCCGGGCCAGCAGCAGGCCCCAGTCGGCGTGGTGGGCCACGGACGTCCACACCTTCTGCCCGTTGACGATCCAGTCGTCGCCGTCACGCACGGCCCTGGTCTGCAGGCTGGCGACGTCGCTGCCCGCGCCCGGCTCGGAGAAGAGCTGGCACCAGATCTCCTCGCCGCGCAGCAGCGGCCGGACGAAGCGCTCGCGCTGCGCGTCGGTGCCCCGGTCGACGAGCGTGGGGCCCGTCATGCCGAGGCCGATGGAGAAGACGTACGTTGGGAGGGTGAAGTCGCGGGACTCGGCGGCGAAGGCGCGTTCCTCGGCCTGGGTCAGGCCCTGGCCGCCCCACCGCGCGGGCCAGGTGATGCCGGAGTATCCGGCATCGTAAAGCCTGGCCATGAATTCCTTGGCGCGGGCGATGCCGTCCGCCTCCGCCGCGTCCGCTGCCGGGGTGTTGGCTTCCAGCCACGACCTGGCGGTACGCCGATACTCGTCAAGGTTCACATCGTCTCCTTGGCATCAGTGTTCACTTACTCTAACCAGCCCGCCGCAGCACGCATAGAGCAGTATTTTGGGCGTTTTATCCGAATTTGGAGCTGAATCTCCGCTAATTGGAGCGAAGCCGACCTAGTGTGCTCATCTGATTACCGGGGGGAAGGGTGTGATCACACGGTTCGGGAGCTCCATCCGGGCGCGGCTGACATTCTGGGCCGGCGTCGCGGCAGCGCTCTTCTGTATCCTGATCAGCCTGCTCGTGATGTACGCCGCGGAGCGCACCGCCGACGACTGGCGCCGGGCCTCAGCGGTGAACGCCGCGCTGAGCACGGTCCACCATCTCGAACGCGGCGAACTGCCCACCGTGATCCCCGAAGACGACGTGGACGGAATCCAGGTGCTCAACGCCGCGGGAAAGGCGATGGCCTCGACGCCCAATCTGGTCGGGCGGCCCCGCGTCAGCACCCTGGTGCCCGAGAACACCGCCAGCCGCACCCTGATCACCTGCGACCTGCCGGACTTTCCCGGAGACTGCCAGTTCATGGCGATCTTCCGCGCCTACCAGGACGGCGGCGACTGGCTCGTCTACTCGATCGTGGAAGAGGTGCCGTGGTACATCCATCCGGCACTGGTCGGCTCCCTCGCCGGCTTCACGGTGGTGATGGTGCTGCTGACCCGGTTCGGCGTGTCGCGGGTGGTGGCCAAGACGCTCGCCCCCGTGGACGGGATCTGCGCCGAGCTGGCCGAGATCACCACCACCGACCTGGGCAAGCGGGTACGGGTCCCGCGGAACGCGGACGAGATCCGGGAGCTGGCGAGTACCGTCAACCAGACCCTCGACCGGCTGGAGGACGCGGTGGAGCGTGAGCGCAGGTTCGCCTCGGACGCCTCCCACGATCTGCGCAGCCCCATCACCGCGATGCGCACCCAGCTCGAGGACGCCGTGCTGCATCCCGCCGACGCCGACTGGGAGGAGGTCGGGCAGGCCCTGATGAGCAGTCTGGACCGGCTGCAGGCCATCGTGACCGACCTGCTGACCCTGGCCAGGCTCGACGCGGGCGCGCCCTCGGCCCGCGAGCCGGTCAACCTGTCGGAGCTGGTCTCGGCGGAGACGGCCAGACCGCGCACCAAGAAGGTCATCACCACCCTGCATCCGGACGTGATCGTCCCCGGCGACCGGATACAACTGACCCGCCTGCTGACGAACCTGCTCGACAACGCCGAACGTCACGCGGAGTCCACGATCATCGTCGCCGTGCGGCGCACCAGGGACATGGCCTACATCGAGGTCCTCGACGACGGCGCCGGCATCGCGCCCGACCAGCGCGAGACCGTCTTCCAGCGCTTCATCCGGCTGGACGCCTCGCGCAGCCGCGACGCCGGTGGCACCGGGCTGGGGCTGCCCATCGCCAGGCAGATCGCCACGGCGCACAACGGGACCCTGGTCATCGAGGATTCCGACTACGGCGCCCGCTTTGTCCTGCGGCTGCCGCTCGCGGAGGAGCCATCCGGGTGACACTTCCCATACCTGGTGCCCGATTTGTCCTACTGATCGTCCTGCCCACTGGTTAAAGTGGCCCGCTGTGACTCCAGGTTTCAGCCGATTACGGCGCGAGGACTTGCTGAAGACGGCCTGCGAGGTGATCGCCGAGCGAGGGTTCGGTCACACCAGGACCCTCGACATCGCCCGGGCCGCCGGCGTGAGCCAGGCGCTGCTGTTCTACCACTTCGAGACCAAGGACCGGCTGTTCGCCCAAGCCTTCGACTACGCGGCCCGCCAGCATCGCGAGACGCTGGCGGAGATCGAGCGCCTGGAGCGGCCACCGCTGGACCGCCTGCGGACACTGCTCAGGCGCTGCTCGCCCAACGGCTCACCGGACGGGTGGCGACTCTGGATCGACGCCTGGGCCGAGGCGATGCGCAGCCAGGACCTCGAGGAGACCTCGCGCGGGCTCGACGAGCAGGGCAGGACGGTGCTGCGCGGGATCATCGAGGACGGCGTGGCCTCGGGCGACTTCGTCTGCGCCAACCCCGAGGACGCCGCCTGGCGGATCTTCTCGCTCATCGACGGGCTGGCGATCCACACCCACGTGCATCCCCGCACGCTGTCACGGCGCCGGATCACCCATCTGGTCCGTACGGCCGCCGCCGCGGAGCTCGGCCTGACGCCCACCGATCTGTGAACCCCCTTCCACACTTATTGGATGGTCCGTACAATTAGCGGGCGAGGAGAGGAGTGCACGCGATGACACCTGCGCCGAGCTCTACCACCGCCCCCGACCGGAGCGCCTACCGGGCGGTCGTCGAACGCCTGTCGAAGGCCTCGGTCGACAAGCACTGGGAGCCGTACCGCGACATCCCGTGGGACGACCCCGACTTCCTCATCGACCGGACCGACCCGCGCTGGGAGCTGCCGGACGTCGACAAACTGGGCGGCCACCCGTGGTATCGCAGCCGTCCCCCCGAGACCAGGGCGCTGATCGGGCTGTGGCGGGTGACCACGGCCATGAAGATCGGGCTGCAGTTCGAGAACCTGCTCAAGCGGGGCCTGCTGAACTTCGCCTACCGGCTGCCCAACGGCTCCCCCGAATTCCGCTACGTCTACCACGAGACCATCGAAGAGGGACATCACGGGATGATGTTCCAGGAGTTCGTCAACCGCACGAAGCTCCCCGTGCGCGGCATGCCCGGCCCGCTGTCGGCCATCGCGCAGGTGACGCCGTGGATCCCGCTGATCTCGACCGAGTTGTTCTTCGTGTTCGTGCTGGGCGGCGAGGACCCGATCGACCACGTCCAGCGCAGGGTGCTCAAGGACGACCGGCCGCACCACCCGCTGGAGGAGATCATCATGCGCATCCACATCGCGGAGGAGGCCAGGCACATCTCCTTCGCCCGCCACTACCTGCGCGACCGGGTGCCGAGGATGCCGAGACACCGCCGCTTCCTGCTGGGCGTGATCTCGCCGATCGTCCTCGGCGTGATGGCCCGCATCATGCTGGCCCCGCCCGGATCGATGATCAAGCGGTTCGGGATCCCGGTCGACGTCGTGGCCGAGGTCTACCTGCGCAACCCGGCCGCCAGACAGGAGATCCGCGACTCGGTGAGCAGGACCCGCGAGCTGTGCGCGGAGATCGGCCTGGTCAACGCCTTCAGCAGGCGCGTCTGGAAGCTGATGGGCATCTGGGCCTGACCGCCGCGGTTCACGGGCGCCGAACGGGTCCCTCATGGGTGGGACCATGGATGTCGCATGACGTCCCATGGAAGGTGCTGATCGGTGAGGCGGCTACTCACGGTCCTGCTGCTCGCCTGCGCCGGGCTGGGGATCTCACCCCCGGCCCTGGCGCACAACGTGCTGGCGAGCAGCGACCCCAAGGACGGAGCGACGCTGTCCTCCTCTCCCGAGCGGATCACACTGGTGTTCGACCAGCCCGTACGCCGGGGCTACGCGCAGATCGGCGTGACCGGGGCCGACGGCTCGTCCTGGGCCGACGGGGCCGCCACGGTGGCCGCCGAGCGGGTGTCCGTCAAGGTCGGGCCGCTGCCCGCGGGGGGCGCGTACGTCGTCGGCTACCGGATCCTGTCGGCCGACGGGCACCCGGTCACCGGCAAGATCACCTTCTCCCTGGCCCCGGCCAAGGCCTCCGCCCTCCCCACCGACCCCACACAGGCCGACCCGGCACAGGCCGACCCGGCACAGGCCGACCCGGCACAGGCCGACCCGGCACAGGCCGACCCGGCACAGGCCGACCCGGCACGGGCGGATCCGGCACAGGCGGATCCGGCACAGGGTGACCCCACCCAAGCCGACCCCGCACAGGGCGACCCCGCGCAGGGCGACCCTGCGCGGCAGGATGTCGGGGCCGAGGCCGCCGATGCGGCCGAGGCGGCGGCGAACGGCGGGGCGGGCATGGCCGTGGTGTGGATCGTGGGGGCGCTGCTGATCCTGGCCGTGGGCACGGCGGTCGCCCTGCGGCGGGCCGCCCCCGGCCCCGACGGCGCACCGCCGACCCGGGAACCCGGCGGGGCACCGGACCAGAACGACACGGCACCGGGCCGCGACACGGCGCCAGTTCCCGACACGGCACCGGCCCATGACACACCGCCAGTGCCCGACACGGCACCGGCCCATGGCACACCGCCAGCCCTCGACACGGCACCGAGCCGCGATACGGCATCGGCCCATGACACACCACCGGTACGGGACACGGACGGGGCGCCGGTTCGGGGCGCGTCCGGTCCGGCGCCGGTGGGTGTGGCGACGACGGATCAGGAGGGGCCGGCGTGACGGTCACGGCCGCCGCCCGAAAGCGAGCGGACGGCCGGGCGGGCGGGTGGTCGGCGGCGGGCGCGTTCGCGGTGGGCGCGGTCGTGGCGGCCGTGGTGGCCAGCACGCTGACCGCGCAGGAGGCGGTGCCGGGCATCCCCATGCCGGGTCCGGTCGTGGCCGTCGGGCTGCCGGTCGTGCGGGTGCTCCTGGACGTCGCCGCGGTCGCCGTGGTCGGCCTCAGCCTGCTGTCCAAGCTGCTCGGCTACGACGATCCGGAGCGCACCGAGCCCGTCATGCGCCGGGTGCGGCCGCTCACGGTCACCGCCGCGTGGGCGTGGGCGGCGTGCGCGCTGCTCACGATCGTGTTCCAGACGGCCGAGCTCAACCCGGGCGGCGTGCCCACGCTCGGCATGATCGCCGGCTACGTCGACACCGTCGGCACCGGCCAGGGGCTGCTGTTCAGCGCCGCGTGCGCGCTGGCCGCGGCGGGCATCGGGCTGATGGCGGTGCGCTTCGGCGAGAAGGTGCCGGCCGAGCTGCGCATCGTGGTGGCCCTGTTCGGGCTGCTGCCCATCCCGGTCACCGGCCACGCGGTCGACTCGGTCTGGCACGACCCGATCATGATCGCGATGGAGGCGCACGTGATGGGCGCGGCGCTCTGGGCGGGAGGTCTGGGCGCGGTCGCGGTGTTCGTCGCGCCGCGCAAGGAGCTGCTGGCCGTCGCCCTGCCCCGGTTCTCCCGGGTCGCGACCGTGTGCCTGGTGCTGGTGGGCCTGTCCGGGCTGATCAGCGGGCTCGGCACGATGGCGCTCACGCCAGGCGTCGAGCTGCCGGGCGCGATCGTCACCAGTGAGTACGGCCTGCTGGTGGTGGTCAAGGTGGCCCTGACCGCGCTGCTGGTGCCGCTGGCCGCGCACATCCGCTTCCGGCTGCTGCCGGGCATCCACCGGGGCGCGACCACGGCCGTCGTGGGCTGGGCGACGGCCGAGCTGACCGTGATGGGCCTGGCCTACGGCGTGGCGGTGGCGATCACCCGGGCCTCGATCGGCTGACGCCCGGCCAGCCACTCGCAGGCCAGCCAGACGGCCAGCAGCCCGGCCCCCGCCCAGACGGCCGACGACATGACCAGGGGCGGGGCGCCCAGCAGGCCCGACTGGCCGGTGAGCGTGCCGTACACCTGGCCCATGATCGCGCTCTGCGCGGCCAGCGCGCCGTAGACGGCGGCCGTCACCCCGGCGGAGCCGAGCACGGCGCGCACGACAGGCATCCGCACCGCGAACGCGAGGTCGACGCAGAGCCCGCCGATCACTAGGAAGAACGGCACCGCCGACGGCGGGAAGCCGGTGAACGTGAGCAGCGGCCAGATCAGCGTGCGGAACCCGACATAACCGGCGGCCACCAGCGTCGCCGCGCCGAACCTGCCGATCATCATCCGGGCGACGACCAGCACGGCCAGGCCGGCGACCACCGCGTAGACCGGATACAGGGTGTCCGGCACGGGCAGCGCGAACCCCGTCATCATCACCCGGTCGATCGGGCGGCCCATCTGGTCGGCGGCGAACCGCAGCAGGATCGGCTCGGCGTAGGTGGCGCCGTTGTCCCAGGCGCCGATCGACAGGATGCCGTACTCCTGGTGCTGCTCGGGGAAGTGGACGTTCTCCAGGAAGAACGCGAAGAAGGCGCCGAGCACGACGGTGCGCTCCCTGCCCGGGGGCGCGCCCATGAACCAGCCGCGGATGACACCCGCGATCATGAGGAACGTCCCCGCGTAGAGCATGATGTGCGACGGGCTCCACGACGTGATGTCGAGCCCGTTGACCCGGTGGTTGATCAGGTCGAGCGGCACCGCCACGAGGAACACCCCGGTGCCCCACTGGATCAGCCGGAGCGCGGACCTGTCGACGCCGTAGCCGGTGTAGCCGTGGACGATGGTCAGCGCGACGGCCAGCACCGTGCCGGCCGAGTTGAGCAGGTGTGGCGGCGCGAGGTCGTCGCGGAGCCACTTGAAGTGCCACGACACGTCCCACGCCGAGCCGAGCAGCTTGAGGGTGAGCGCCACCAGCCAGCCGTAGTAGAGGACCCTGAACAGGTCGGGCGGGGTCTCGCGCCCCGCCTGGCCCCGGGCCCAGTGGGGGGCGGCCCAGGCTACGGTGTTTCTGACAATGGCTGGTGTTCTCACGGCGAGCATCCTATGGTCCGCCGCGCGGGTTCAGCGGTTGATGCGAGGAACCCCGGGCCTTCGGGCCCGGGAGGAATCGCATACGGCGTCGCGCGTTAGGTAGATCCACAGTAAACTTCACAACGTGAAATTCGTTGTGCAGGTCCGGCTGTTCCCCGAGCCCGCCCAGGAGGCGGCGCTGGCGGACACTCTGCGCCTGTGCAACGAAGCCGCGAACCTGGTCTCCCGCATCGCGTGGGAGACGAAGGTGTTCCGCAACTACGACCTGCGGCTGCATGCCTACGGCGAGCTGAAGAACATGGGCCTGTCGGCGCAGCCTGCCCAGCATGTGATCAAGAAGGTCGCTGACGCCTACGTGACGGTGAAAGCCCAGGTGAAGGCGAAGCTCCGCAAGCCCCTCGCCAAGCCGATCGGGTTTCGCACCGACGCTGCTCAACCGTTCGACGACCGGTGCCTGTCCTGGCAGGTCGAGGAACGCACCGTGTCGATCTGGACCACCGGCGGCCGGATGAAGGGCGTCCGGTTCGGTTGCTCCGAGAAGCAAGCCACCGCGCTCGCGGCCTACCGCAAAGGCGAGTCCGACCTGGTTCACCGGGACGGCATGTGGCTGCTCATCGCCACCTGCGACGTCCCCGACACCGACGTCACCGAACCCGACGGGTTCCTCGGCGTAGACCTCGGCATCGCGAACATCGCCACCACCGACGACGGCAAGCGATATTCCGGCAAGCACCTGAACGCGGTCCGGCACCGCGACCGGGAGCTCCGCCGCCGCCTGCGGGCCAAGCAGACCAAGTCCGCCAAGCGGCTGCTCAAGGCCCGCCGCCGCAAGGAGTCCCGGTTCGCCCGGGACGTCAACCACGTCATCTCCAAAAGCATCGTGACCGAGGCAGAACGCACCGGACGCGGCGTCGCGCTCGAAGACCTGAGTGGGATCCGCGACCGGGTACGGCTCCGCAAGCCCCAGCGGGTCACATTGCATTCGTGGTCGTTTCACCAGCTTGGCCGGTTCGTCGCCTACAAGGCCGCCCGCGCCGGGGTCGCCGTGATCTACGTCGACCCGGCCTACACCTCGCAAGGGTGTTCGGCGTGCGGCCACATCGACAAACGCAACCGGCCTAGCCAGGAAACCTTCGCCTGTACGTCGTGCGGCTTCGCTGAGCACGCCGACGTCAACGCAGCCCGCAACATCGCTAAGCGCGGAGTTGCGGGCTGGGCAGTGAGTCACGCTGCCTGACGCGGCCTGAACCGTCGAAGCCACCGACGGCGAGGAGCTGCAAGCTCGGTCGTTTACGGCCGAGAAGCTGACGAGAGCGGTGCCAGCCGTACGGGCAGGTGCTTGAGGCCGTTCTGGAAGTTCGAGGTGAGGCGTACGGGCTCGCCCGTGAGCGTGACGTCCCAGGTGAGGAGCTCTCTGAAGACCGAGCGCAGCTGGACCCTGGCGAGGTGGGCGCCGAGGCAGAAATGCGGGCCGAACCCGAAGCTGACGTGGTCGTTCGGTGTGCGGGCGATGTCGAAGCGGTCGGGGTCGGGGAAGACCGCCGGATCGCGGTTGGCCGAGGCGTGATAGACGACGACCTTCTCGCCGGCCCCGACGCGCCGGCCGCCGAGCGTGAGATCGCGGGTGGCCGTGCGCCTGAAGTCCATGACGGGCGGCCAGAAGCGCAACATCTCCTCCACGGCCGAGTCCAGCAGCGACGGGTCGGCGCGCAGCCGGGCGAACTGGGCGGGGTGTTCGAGCAGGGTGAGCAGGCCGCCGGGGATGCCGTTGCGCAGCGTCTCGTTGCCGGCCACGGCGAACAGGAAGAACATGTTCTCGAACTCCGCCTCGGTCAGGCCGCCCTGCAGCATCGCGGACATGACCGAATCGCCGTCCAGCGGCGAGCGCGCCAGGGCGTGCGCGTAGCCGAACATGTCGCGCAGCGCCGCCCGGGAGCGCGGGTTCGTGCCGGGGCGCGGCTCGGGCCGGGAGGCGGCGGCCAGGCGGCCGACGGGGGTGAGCTCCTCGACGTCGGCCGTGGACAGGCCCGCGTAGTCGGCGTCCTGGTAGCCGATCACCCGCGAGGCCCAGTCGTACAGCAGCCGCCTGTCCCGGTCGGGGACGCCCATGACGTGCGCCAGCGTCCAGACCGGGAGGTCGGCGGCGACCTCGACGAAGTCGCACTCGCCCGCGGCGAACAGCGTCGCGGCCCGCTCGGCGATCGTCCGCTCCAGCGCGCGGACGGCGCGCGGGGTGAGGGCGCCGGCCACGATCCGGCGCAGCCTGGAGTGGCCGGGCGGATCGGTGTTGAGCATCATGGCCTGCACGAAGGCCAGGTCGGCGGGGGTTTCGGGGTCGCGGATCTGGGTGGCGCCCAGGTGGGAGGAGAAGTCGGCGGGGGTGCGCAGGACGTGCTTGACGTCCGCGTGCCGGAAGACCGCCCAGTAGCCCGGCCCCTCCGGCCACGGGCCCACCGCGGGCTCGGGGACGCGGCACACGGGGGCCTCGCGCCTGAGCCGGGCGTAGAGCTCGTACGGCACGGCCCGCGTGTACGTCGAGGGCAGGAAGACGTCCACCGGCGGCCGCGCGGATCCGGCCTCGTCCGCGGGCGGGCGCGGTGATCGGGCGTCGTCCACGGGCGGCCCCTGTGCGGCGTCGTCCACAGGCGGGCGGGGTGATCCGGTGTTGTCCACAGGAAAAGCCGGGGTCTCCTCGTTCACGGGTTCCAGCGTGCATGATGAGCGCGTGACTCCAGAAGACGGTGAAGCGATTCTCCGCGACTACTTCGCGCCCTGGATCCAGCGGCTGGGGCTGCGGGTCGAGGAGGTGGGCGAGCGCCACGCGGTCGTCCGGCTGCCCTGGTCCGACGCCCTGGCCCGCGAGGGCGGCGGGCTGTGCGGGCAGGCGATGATGGCCGCCGCCGACACGGCCACGGTCATCGCGATCTCCTCGGCCAGGGGCGGGTTCGTGCCGATGACCACGGTGCAGCAGTCGACGACGTTCCAGCGGCCGGTCGTGGACAAGGACGTTCTGGTCGACGTGCGCATCACCAAGCTGGGCCGCACGCTGGCCTTCTCCGAGATCACGCTGACGGCCGACGGCGCCGGCGACCCCGTCGCGCGGGCGTCCACGGTCTACGCGATCCTCGGCTGAGCCGATCGTCTCAGGGATCTCTCAGGTCGGGAAAGTAGGCTCACGCCATGAAACGTGTGGCCGCGCTCGTCGCGGTGCTCGCGCTCGTCGGCGTGGCGGTCTGGGTGGTCTGGCCGTCCGCGCCCGAAGTGCGCGGCCAAGAGCAGAGGATCGCCGTCGTCGACGGACCGGCCGACGACCAGCGGGTGGAGATCGACGCGACGTTCTTCGCCCCGCCGGGCGGTGGCAAGGCTCCGGCCGTCCTGCTCGCACACGGTTTCGGCGGCAGCAAGCAGAGCGTCCGCTTCCAGGCGCAGCGGCTGGCGCAGGACGGCTACGCCGTGCTGACCTGGTCGGCGCGCGGGTTCGGCCGCTCGACCGGTCAGATCGCGCTCAACTCCCCCGACTACGAGGTCAAGGACGTCAAGCAGCTGATCGACTGGCTGGCCAAGCGGCCCGAGGTCAGGCTCGACGCCGCGGGCGACCCGCGCGTCGGCATCGCGGGCGGCTCCTACGGCGGGTCGATCGCGCTGATGACGGCCGCCCACGACGCCCGGGTGGACGCGATCGTCCCCCAGATCACCTGGTCCGACCTGGCCGACGCGCTGTTCCCCGACGCCACGGGCCAGGGCCCGGCCAACGGCGTGTTCAAGCGCATGTGGGCCGGCTTCTTCTTCGGCAGGGGCGGCGGCCCGATCCAGGGCCTGGAGGCGCTGACCCGGCAGCCGGAGCCGCTCTCGGCGCAGGAGGCGCGGTGCGGCAGGTTCCTGCCCGAGATCTGCGAGATCTACCAGCAGGTCGCCGAGACGGGCAGGGCCACGCCCGAGGCCGTGGCGCTGCTGCGCCGGTCCAGCCCCGTCACCGTGGCGGGCCAGATCAAGGCGCCCACGCTGCTCATCCAGGGGCAGCGCGACTCGCTCTTCCCGCTCGGCCACGCCGACGCCAACGCCAGGGCGATCGCCGCGGCGGGCACACCGGTGAGCCTGGCCTGGTTCGACGGCGGCCACGACGGCGGCAACGGCGAGGCCGACTGGCTGCACGACCAGACGGCGGCCTGGTTCGGCCGCCATCTCAAGGACGACGGATCGGCCGTGGCCAGGCCGTTCACGGTGACCCGTGACGGCGGGCGCGACCCCGGCACCCGCCAGCGCATCCGCCTGCATCCCGAGGCCGACTCCTATCCCGGCCTCGGCGGCACCGCCACGACCTCGGTCACGCTGTCGGGCCCGGAGCAGCCGGTGGTCAACCCGCCGGGCGGCGCGCCGGCCTCGATCTCGACGGTGCCTGGGGTCGGCGGCCTGCTGGGCGGCGGCGGCCAGGGCAACACGAGCGTCTCGCTCGACATGCCGGGCCAGAGCGCCTCCTTCGAGTCGCCTCCGCTGACCGCGCCCCTGCAGCTCACCGGCAGTCCGACCGCCACGATCAAGGTGTCCGGCAAGGGCCAGGTGACGCTGTTCGCCAAGCTCTTCGACGTGTCCGACAGCGTCCAGCCGCCCAACCTGCCCGCCGGGCTGGTGGCGCCGTTCCAGGTGACCATCCCCGAGGGCCAGAGCAGCGTCGAGGCCACCGTGACGCTGCCCGCCGTCGACCACGCCTTCGCCGCCGGGCACAGGCTGCGGCTGACGGTGGCGACGACCGACATGGGCTACGCCACTCCCGCCGAGCCGGCCTCCTACCAGATCGGCCTGGCCTCGACCGCGCTGACCGTGCCCACGGTCGCCGCGCTCGCGGCGCCCGCGACCGGGGTGGCCTGGTGGGTGTGGGCGATGCCGCTGGCCGCCATCGTCGTGGCCGCGCTCCTGCTGGCCACCGGCCGGACGCGCTCGCGCGACGGTGGAGACGCGGCCGAGCGGGCCGGCGACCCCGGGGTCCCGCTGGAGATCACCGGGCTGACGAAGGCCTACCGCAACGGCGAGCTGGCCGTCGACGGGCTGTCGTTCCGGGTCGAGCAGGGCCAGGTGCTGGGGTTGCTCGGGCCCAACGGGGCCGGCAAGACCACCACGATGCGGATGATGATGGGGCTCATCCAGCCCGACGAGGGCGAGATCCGGATCTTCGGCGACCGGGTGACGTCCGGGGCGCCTGTGCTGTCCAGGCTCGGGTCGTTCGTCGAGGGGCCCGGCTTCCTGCCCCACCTGTCCGGGCGCGAGAATCTCGAGCTCTACTGGGCCGCGACCGGCCGCCCCGCCGCCGACGCCCACTTCGAGGAGGCGCTCGAGATCGCCGGGCTGGGCAAGGCGCTGGAGCGGGCGGTGCGCACCTACTCCCAGGGCATGCGCCAGCGGCTGGCGATCGCCCAGGCCATGCTCGGCCTGCCCGACCTGCTGGTGCTCGACGAGCCGACCAACGGGCTCGACCCACCCCAGATCAGGGAGATGCGCGAGGTGCTCAAGCGCTACGCGCTCGACGGCCGCACAGTGATCGTTTCCAGTCACCTGCTGGCCGAGGTGGAGCAGACCTGCAGCCACGTCGTGGTCATGCACCGCGGCCGCCTGGTCTCCACCGGGCCGGTGTCGGTCCTGCTCAGCCAGGCGGTGCCGGCCAACGGCCACGGGCCGCGCCTCGAAGACGTGTTCCTCGACCTCATCGGAGACAAGTCGTGACCGCCGCGACGGGCTACGTGCCCCGCCATACCCTCCCGCTCAAGGTCGAGATCGTCAGGCAGTTCAAACGACGGCGCACCCTCGTCATGTTCGGGCTGCTGCTGGCGCTGCCGTGGATCCTGGTGATCGCCTTCCAGTTCGGCCCCCAGGGCGGCGGGCAGCAGCAGGCGGCGCTGCGCATCTCCGACCTGGCGTCGGCGAGCGGGCTCAACTTCGCGGCGTTCGTGCTGTCGGTGTCGGCCAGCTTCCTGCTCGTGGTGGCCGTGGCGCTGTTCTGCGGCGACACGGTGGCCAGCGAGGCGAGCTGGTCGTCGCTGCGCTACCTGCTGGCCGCGCCGGTGCCGCGTGACCGGCTGCTGCGGCAGAAGCTCATCGTGGCGCTCGGCTACTCGGCGACGGCGGTCATCTGCCTGCCGCTGATGGCGCTGCTCGCGGGCACGCTCGCGTTCGGCTGGCACGACATCCAGGTGCCCGGCACGGGTGAGACCATCCCGGCGCTCGACGTGCTGCCGCGGTTCGGCATCGTGATCGGCTACGCGCTGGTCAGCCAGCTGGTGGTGGCGGCGCTGGCGTTTCTCGTCTCCACGATCACCGACTCGCCCCTCGGCGCGGTGGGCGGGGCGGTGGGCCTGTGGATCGTGAGCACGATCCTGCAGGCCGTGGAGGCGCTGGGAGCGTTGCGGGAGTTTCTGCCGACGTTCTGGAACACCGCCTGGCTCGACGCGCTCGCGCCGGAGCTCGACTGGAGCGGGATGGCCAAGGGCGCCTCGGTGTCGGTGACCTACGCGGCCATCCTCATCGCGGTGGCCTTCCGCAGGTTTCGCCGCAAGGACGTGGTCAGCTAGGTCTCAGGCCCAGTGCGGGGGCTTGTTGTCCAGATAGAACGAGTCTGACTCGTCCTCCTGCCACTCGCCCCAGCCGAGGTCGGTGTCGTCGGTCGACTGCTCCGGGAGAAAATCACTCACGGTAGACATGCTACCGAGAGGAACAAAGTCGATCCCTCGGGCCGCGTCGGCCCCCGGACAGCCGGGATCGGCGGAGGTACGATGCCTTGGCAGGTGTCGCCTAACCCCTCGTGAGGCAGCCCATGGCCACGCCGACAGGCTGGCGGCGCGAAGGCAATCTACCGGCGGAGCTGACGAGCTTCGTGGGGCGCACGCGCTTGCTCGCCAACCTCAAGCGCCACCTCGGTGAGTCGCGTCTGGTCACGGTCACGGGGATCGGCGGGGTGGGCAAGTCCCGCACCGTGCTGCGGCTGGCGCACCAGATCAGGTCCCAGTACGAAGACGGCGTGTGGTTCGCCGATCTGGCGCGGCTGCAGGACGCGGGCATGGTCAAGCACACCATCGCCTCCGCCCTGGGCATCGCCGACCAGTCCTCGCGGGCCGAGTCCGAGTCGCTGGCGGAGTGGGTCGGCGACCGGCAGATGCTGCTGATCATCGACACCTGCGAGCATCTCGTCCAGGGCTGCGCCGAGCTGGTCCAGGAGCTGCTGGAGAGCAATCCCCATCTGAAGGTGCTGGCCACCAGCCGCCAGTCGCTGCACCTGCCGTACGAACACGTCGTGCCCGTGCCGCCGCTGCTGGTGCCGGGCGACGATCCGGCCGAGAGCCTGTTCACCAACGAGTCCGTCCAGCTGTTCGCCGCCCGCGCCGGCGCCGTGGTGCCCGACTTCGCGCTCGACGAGCAGAACATCGGCGCGGTGGCCG
This sequence comes from Nonomuraea sp. NPDC048916, assembly GCF_040649575.1. Classification (NCBI taxonomy): domain Bacteria; kingdom Bacillati; phylum Actinomycetota; class Actinomycetes; order Streptosporangiales; family Streptosporangiaceae; genus Nonomuraea; species Nonomuraea sp. NPDC048916. Next base: position 59,737 of record NZ_JBEZFS010000002.1, on the reverse strand, counting down.
AGCTCTGCCGCAGGCTCGACGGCATCCCGCTGGCCATCGAGCTGGCCGCGGTGCGCCTGCGGGCGCTGTCGGTCGACCAGATCCTCGGGCTGCTGGCCGACCGGTTCAGCCTGCTCGCGGGGGCCAGCCGGACGGCGCTGCCGAGGCATCAGACGCTGCGCGCGGCCATCGGCTGGAGCCACGAGCTGTGCGATCCGGCCGAGCGGCTGCTGTGGGCGCGGCTGTCCGTCTTCGCCGGCGACTTCGAGCTGGACGCGGCCAGGTCCGTCTGCTCCGATGAGCGGCTGCCGTCGGAGGCGATCACCGATCTGGTGACCGGCCTGGTCGAGAAGTCCATCCTGCTGATCCGGAGCAACCATGCCGGGGTCCGCTACAAGCTGATCGACACGCTGGCCGAGTATGGCGAGGAATGGCTGGACAAACTCGGTCAGACCGAGCAGATGCGCCACAAGCATCTCGAGTACTACCTGAGCCTGGCGGGGCGCAGCGAGGACGCCTGGTCGGGTCCTCGACAGATCTACTGGTTCGTCCGCATGCGGCAGGAGCACGACAACGTGCGCGTCGCGCTCGAGCACGCCCTGCGCACACCCGGCGAGACCCTTCTGGCGCTCACCCTGCTGTCGTCGTTGTGGTTCATGTGGGTGTGCTGCGGCTTCGTCCGCGAAGGCCGCCTCTATCTGGAGCGGGCGCTCCAGGCCAACCCGGGGGTGAGCAAGGAGCGGTGCAAGGCGCTCTGGGTGCTCTCCTACGTCCGCAGCGCCCAGGGCGACAGCACGGGCGCGCTGAGCGCCGCCGAGCAGTGCAGCACCGAGGCCGTCAGGGTCGGCGACTCCAAGGCCGTCATCCTCGCCTCCAAGATGCAGGGCACCGCCGCGCTCCTGCAGGGCGACCTGCAGAAGGCCAGCGCCCTGCTGGGCGTCGCGATCGAGTTCAACACCGACAACAAGGAGCTCAACCCGGGCCTGCTGCCCGCCATCGTCGAGCTGTCGATCGTGCTCACCGCCCAGGGCGAGCTGTACGAGGCCGAGTCGCTGCTGACCGACTGCCTGCAGGTGTGCAAGGAACGAGGCGAGCTGTGGGTGAGCTCCTACGCGCAGTGGGCGCTGTCGATCACTCGTCTGGCCACGGCCCGGGCCGAAGACGCCCTGCAGAGCGCGCGTGAGGCCCTGCGGATCAAACGCCACTTCCATGACACGCTCGGCACGCTGCTGGTGCTGGAGACCACGGCGAGGGTCTTCGCCGCAGGTGAGGAGATGGCGCTGGCCGCCCGGCTGCTGGGCGCGCTGCACCAGAACTGGAAGACCGCGGGCCTGCCGATGCTCGGCGCTCCGTTCCTGACCACCGACCACGAGCAGTGCGTCAAGGAATGCCAGCGGACGCTGGGCGAGCTGCGTTACAAGAACCTCTTCGAAGAGGGCTGCAGGCTCGACCTCGACGAGGCGTCCTCGCTCGCGCTGGGCGAGCTGGACGCTCCTGGAGACTGACGACCTCCGGTCTCCGGCCAGCGGGTCCCGGTGGGCCAGGCGTGGATGTAGCGAGCGCTGCCGAGCGAGAACTGAATGTGCCCGCGCACCCAGTGTTCGAGGCCCCGCACGTATTTACGGACCGGCAGCGTGGCCCAGTGGTCGAGTGACCCGAGCCGGGCCTGGAAGGCGGCGATCACGTCGTTGTGCATTCTCGACACCTCTTCCAGCGCCTCCTGCAGGGTGAGGGCCCGGTGCGTCGCGAGCACGGTGACGAGGTTGTGCCTGGCCTTGTCCTTGCCGCGCTCCTTGGCGTACGAGAGCAGGTCGTTGTCCCAGCCGATGAGGTCGCAGGCGAGATCGGACAGCGCCCGCACATCGGGGTGGTGCCATTCCTCCGCCTCGAGCCGGTAGCCGCCGCCCACGTCGATCAGGGCGAAGCAGGTGAAGGTGGCTCCGGTGATGCGCCGCATCAGCACGTACTCTTCGAGGGTGGGGATGAGGTCGATTTCGCGATTGGCCGCCTCCCAGATCTGGGCGAAGAGATACTCCTTCACCGTGGTGCGCCAGCGGTCCACCTGGGCCGGGGTGGCGGTCGCCGAGATGCGGTGGAAGAGCTCGTGGAGCGTTACGCCGAAGGGGTCGTCGCTGTCCGGCTTCCTGCGGCCGTCGAGAATCTCGAGGAGCGGCGGCAGGGCGCGGGCGAGCGCGGCGGCCCGGTGTCCCATCGACTCCCCCTCGCAGAAGGCGTCGTCGAACGCGAAGAGCCAGTTGTACCAGTCGTTGATCAACCTGAGGCTGTCGCGCGGGACGGTGGGGTTCGTCCGTGCGGCCAGCAGGCCGATTCCGGAGCGCCGGAAGTGCTCGATCGTCTTGGGACCGTCAAGCATGTTGGAGGCGGCCAGCCAGGCATGGCTCTCCGCGTCGACCTCCACGGCATGCACGTTGATGTCACTGGGGAACGGGCATGGCAGCGGAGGGATGCGGAGGGGTCGGCTGCCGAAGGAGGAATGCGCAGAAGTAGCCATTCATACAGCATGACGATGGAGCCTTCGAAAGGCTACGCTCGTTTACTTCCCGACCATTTCCTAATATGTCACGCTATGAATGGCTTTGTCGGAATCATTCAAGAAACTGATCTTTTGCGAACATCTTGGCGGTGTCCATCGCGGATGGATTCCCGGCCCTCGGGTCGGCTCCCGCGTCCAGCAACGCTCTGACCACGTCAGGCTCCTTCTTGAACACGGCGCCCGCGAGCGGTGTCTGGCCACGGTCGTTGGCGCGGCCCGGGCCGGCGCCGAGCCCGGTGAGCATCCGCACGGTCTCGGCGTGACCGTGATAAGCCGCCGGAATCAGCAAAGTGTCACCTTTGTCGTTGGCGAGGCCGGCGGGCACCCCGGCCGCCACGTAGGCGCGCGAGGACTCCGTCTCACCCGCCCTCGCCAGGGCGAACAACCTGGTGGCGAACCCCTCCAGCTCCGGGTCCCCGTCCGTGCTCCTCCTTGTGCCTCGATAGTGTGCCCTGCACGGAATCGTTCCGGCTCGCCGTAGGTTCTGGAGAGAGTACCTAGGGAAAGGCTGTCCAACCGTGTTCGACCCGACGGATCTCTACAAGCTCGCAGACGACGTGCCCGAGCTGGCCGATCCGGTGCTGCTCTACCATTTCGACGGTTTCGTCGATGCTGGTGGTGCCGGACGCCTTGCGCTGGGCCACCTGCTGGCCGAGCTGGAGCACCGGGTCGTGGCGACATTCGATGTCGACCGCCTGCTCGACTACCGCTCCCGCCGCCCCATCATGACCTTCGACACCGACCGGTGGGTCGAGTGCGAGGCCCCCGCCCTGACCGTCCACACCGTGCGCGACACCACCGGCACGCCCTTCCTCGTCATGACCGGCCCCGAGCCCGACAGGGAGTGGGAGCTGTTCACCAGGGCGGTCGGCACCCTTCTCGTCAAGCTGGGCATCAGCAAGATCGTCACCCTGCACGGCATCCCGATGGCGGTGCCGCACACCCGCCCGCTCGGCGTCACCATGCACGCCAGCCGCCCCGAGCTGATCAACTCGCAGACCAGCTCGTTCGGGCGGGTCCAGGTGCCGGGCAGCGTCGCCGCCCTCCTCGAATACCGGCTGGGGGCCGAGGGCCACGACGCGGTGGGCTACGCGGTGCACGTGCCGCACTACCTGTCGCAGGCCGAGTATCCCCATGCCGCGGTCGCCGCCCTGGAGGCGGTCACCAGGGGCACCGGCCTGGTGTTCCCCATGGACGAGCTGCGCGAGGCGGCCCGGCGTACGACGACGGAGATCGAGGAGCAGATCCAGGCCTCGACCGAGCTGTCGACCGCGATCAACGGGCTGGAGCAGCAGTACGACGCGTTCGCCGGCGGCGCCGAGCGCGAGAACCTGATCGCCGAGACGACCCAGATGCCCACCGGCGACGAGCTGGCGGCGCAGTTCGAGCGCTTCCTGGCCGAGCGTGATGACGAGTGAGGGGCACGTTAGCCTGACCGGATGAGCGAGATCGACGTCGGCCTGGTCGGCTACGGCACCGCGGGGGCCTGCTTCCACGCCCCGCTGATCGCGGCGACCGCGGGGCTGCGGCTGGCGGCCGTGGTGACCCGCGATCCGGCGCGGGCGGCCGAGGTCGCCGGCAGACACGGCGCCGTGGCGGTGCCCGACGTGGAGCTGCTGTGGGATCGGTGCGACCTGGTGGTCGTGGCCTCACCCAACCGCACCCACGTGCCGGTGGCGGCCGAGGCGCTCACCCGGGGCAAGCCGGTCGTGGTCGACAAGCCGCTGGCGGGCAGCGCCGCGGAGGCCCGCGCGCTGGCCGCCCTCGCGAGCGAGCGGGGGCTCATGCTGACCGTGTTCCACAACCGCCGCTGGGACGGCGACTACCTGACCGTGCGCGAGTTGGTGGACGACGGCGCGCTGGGCGAGGTGCTCCGGTTCGAGTCGCGTTTCGAGCGCTGGCGGCCGGTGCCCAAGGGCGGCTGGCGGGAGGCCGGCGGCCCCGAGGAGATCGGCGGCCTGCTCTACGACCTGGGCAGCCATCTCGTCGACCAGGCGATCCAGCTGTTCGGCCCGGTTCGCGAGGTCTACGCCGAGACCGACGCCCGGCGTGAGGGCGTCGCCTCCGACGACGACACGTTCGTGGCGCTCACCCACGCCGGCGGCGTCCGCTCGCATCTGTGGGCCGGCGCGATGGCCGCGCGCCTCGGGCCCAGGTTCCGGGTGCTGGGCTCGGCCGCCGGCTACCTGAAGTACGGCCTCGACGTGCAGGAGGAGCGGCTCCGGGCCGGCCTCTCGCCCGCCACGCCGGGGTTCGGCGAGGAGGGCGAGGACCGGTGGGGCACGCTCGGCACCGACGAGCGGGCCATCGCGGTCCCCACCCTGCCCGGCCGCTACCTCGACTTCTACCGGGGCGTGGTGGCCTGCCTGCGCGAGGGAGCGCCGCCGCCGGTCGATCCGGCGGGCGTGATCGACGCGCTGGCCGTCCTCGACGCGGCCCGCCTGTCGGCGACCCAGCGCATCGTGGCGCACCTGGGATGAGGCGCGAGCCGGGCTTAGTCGCGCAGGCGGGAGCGCACCGCCTCGGTGTCGTCGCGGGTCCAGCCGTGCAGTTCCAGCCAGCCGCGCGGCCCGCCGAAGCGGTCGTCGAGCACGCCGAGAAACTGCTCGATGTACCTCGGCCTCGGCATGTGGTCGTCGGCCGGGCGCGAGTCGAGGTCGTCGCGGTAGGTGGTGCTCCTCCGCAGCCGGCGCAGCACCAGCTCCAGCCGCTCCCCGGTGGCCGCGTAGTCCTCGACGATCGCCTGCCTGGTGGCGCCCGCCACCTCCAGCGCGAGCGCCGACAGCACGCCGGTGCGGTCCTTGCCCGCCGCGCAGTGGACCACGGCCGCGCCGTCGTCCAGCGCCATCGCGCGCAGCGCCGCGACGACCGCGTCCGGCCGGTCGCGCAGATATCCGTAGTAGAACCCGGTCATCCGCAGGTCCTCGTCCAGCCGGCGCTCCTGCCAGGGCAGCACCCGGTCCGCGTCGATGGTGTCGGCCTCGACGTCGGTGTGCCTGCCTCCCTCGGCGAACAACGTCAGATGGTGGTGGGTCACCTCGGCCACGCGGGCCAGCGGGCCGGGTCCCTCCAGGGTGACCTCGGCGGTCGAGCGAAGGTCGACGACATGGCGCAGCTTGAGCTCGCTGACCAGCCGGGACACGTCGCCATGCGTGAGTCCCTGGAGATTGTCCGCACGAAAAATACGGCCATAACGGGTGACTCCACCGTCAACGGTGGGCAATCCTCCCAGGTCACGGACGTTGACCGCGCCTTCCAGGTCTATCCATCTCGTCATCGCGTTCATCGCTCTGACCCTATATGTCCGCTAAAAATGAGCGGATTCGAGGTTCATAACGCAGCATGAACCTATGGATCCGCGTGCTCTGCCCCCGCGGCTGGTGATAGATCCATCCCTGCCGCCGGACATATCGATCCAGCTTCGGTCCAGCCCGCAGGTGCTTCGCATGGCCCGCACCGGGTGGCGGATGGAGCCTTCGTACAATCCCGTCCTGCTCTTCGTCCTGCCCGGCTTCCTGCTGCTGATCTGGATGCTGACGAGCACGGCCGGCATGGTCGTGGCCGCCGTCGGCATGAGCCTGATCGCGCTGATGCGGTGGATGGCCGTGGGCTCCTCCAACCGGGCGAACAAACGGCGCCTGCGGCTCGCCCACGAGCACGCCGCCCGCTACGTCCTGCCCGAGGACCTCGACTACCCCTGCCAGATGCTGCTGCGCCGCGCCCAGGACGCGGTGGACACGATCCTGGCCTCGCGGGTGCACCAGGCCGGGCTGATCGACACCATCGACAACCAGGTGACGCTGCCGGAGGAGGTGTGGCAGATCGCCCAGCGGCTGGCCCGGCTGTCGGCCATGCACCACGAGCACGGCCGGCTGATCCCGCGCGAGCTGCCCTCGGGCCTGGAGGACGCCTTCAAGCCGTACACCACGGCGCTCGACGCCGCCTGGACGTCGCTGTCGAAACGGATCCGGCGCCTGGAGGAGTACGCCAAGCAGGTCCTGCGGGCCGACCAGGTCTACCACGCGCACCAGAGGCTGGAGGCGCTGGCCGCGCGGACCCCGGACTACCAGCAGCTGATCGCCGAGACCGTGCGCGACGAGGTGGCGTACGAACGCATCCGGGAGCTGGGCGAGCAGGCCCGGCACGTGCGCAAGTTGTTCGAGGAGAGCATCGACCAGGCCCGCCAGACGGCCGGCGAGCTGATCAGGCCTCCGTCGGCCTGACCGGCTCCGGAGTACGGCGCCCCGCCGGCCTCGTCGCCGAGGTCCGGCCAGGTCCGACGGGCCGCCGAGGCCCGCGAGGTCCGGCCAGGCCCGGCGGGGTCCGAGGGGTACGGCCACGAGCCGGCCGTACCCCGTCGTCCGCCTACTGGCCGATCACGTGACAGGTGGCCTGCACCGTCTTGCTCGGGTCGCTCTCCGAGGTGGCGGTGAGTTCGACCTTCCCGAGCGGGGCGCCGCCCGCGTCGCGCACGGCGTTGACCGTGACCGTCGACCGCTTGCCGAAGTCGACGGCGGCCAGGGAGTTGGGCAGCTGGGCGGTCCAGCCCTTGCCCTGCGCCTCGGCCTTGAGCCGGTAGACGTCGCCGTTGAGGTAGGCGCTCACGTCCTCAGGGTGCTGTCCCTGCGCGGGGGCCGCCCTGCCGGTGTTGAACAGCGGGAACGTGCAGGTGGACACGCCCTTGCCGGCGGGCACTCCGGCGGCGGGCAGCAGCCTGACGCCGCGCTTCTGCGGGCCCGCTCCGTCGAGGGAGCGGACGGCGACCGTGTAGGACAGCGCGCCGTCATGGTCACGCTTCAGGTCGGTGACGTAGAAGTGCAGGCGGTTGGCCTCGTCGACGTACTCGTACTCGCTGCCCGAGTCGGTGCCCGCGTGGAAGAGGGCGTCGGACAACTGGCGGTAGTCGCCCATGGTGATGGGCACCTCGGTGCCGTCGGGCAGCACGTAGTCGGTCATCCCGATGTCCTGCGGGTTGGCGTCGACCACCCAGATGAACGGCGACCGGTCCTGGTCCTTGGTCTTGGCCAGCAGGACTCCGGAGTCGGGGGTGAAGGAGTCGCTGCCCATCCGGTCGACGACCTCGACGGTGTAGTTGTCGTAGCCGCCGCCGTCGCACAGCGGGTCGGTACGGAAGTCGCAGGCGGGGCTCTTGTCGCCGGTGCCGAAGGCGATGTTGAGGCCCATCAGCCCGTCCGGTCCTGGCTGCACCGCCCGGGCGGTCACCCTGGCGGTCACCAGGCCCGACTCGTCCAGCGCGTCACGCGAGAGGTTCAGCACGTTCTGCTGGTCGACCATCTGCAGCTTGATCTTGTTGCGCAGCATGTGCTGCGCGCCCATGGAGGAGCCGGCGGTGGGCGGGATGAGCCAGCGGCTGTGCGGGCCGCCGGGGCCGTTGAAGGTGCCGCGGCTGAGCATCTCCCAGATGCCGGAGTACGCCCTGCGCAGCGGCACTCCGTACGGGTTGTTGTAGTTGTCGGCGATGCCCATGATGTGGCTCAGCTCGTGGGCGTAGACCGACATGCCGGAGCTCTCGGCCTGCACCGAGTCGACGCCGAAGCGGGCGTTGGGCCAGAAGGTGGATCCGGCCTGCCAGGAGGTCCAGTCGACGTAGCGGGTGGCCGACCAGTTGGGCAGGGCGGGGTCGGGCGGGCCGAACTCGTCGGTCACGTCCTCCTTGGTGGGGAACTTCATCATGCCGAACTCCTGCCAGGTGGACGACTCGTCCTGGCCGGCGCTGACGTAGAAGACGAAGTCGAACTGGGCGGCGACCTCCTGGCCGACGGCGGCGATCCAGGCCGCGTTGCCGTCGGTGCGCAGGTTGCGGTTGCAGGTGTCGCCGCTGGGGCAGGCGCCCCGCTGGTACTCCATGGCGTACTCGTGGTCCTTGCCCGGCATCGTGTAGGGGCCGAAGCCGGTCAGCTCCACGCCGAGGCGGCCACCGGAGTCCTCCATCCAGTATTCGTGGATGGTGTGCCCCTTGTTCAGCTCGTTCGGGGTGTTGAGGAAGTCCTGGTAGAACTTGGCCACCTGGTCGCGGGGGATGTCGTGGGCCTCGGCGCTCGGGTTGCCGAAGATCGTCGAGCCCTTGGGCTGGGTGACGACGAACTCCTGGTTGGGATAGTCGAGCAGGACGAGTGCGCCCTTGAAGGTGCGCATCGAGCCCTTGACCGCCGGGTCGTTCCAGTTGGTGCCGGGCGGCTTCTTGTAGTCCGCCCACGTCATGTGGTCGGGGTTCTTCCAGTTCTGCGGGTCGATGGGCTTGAGGTCCGCGACCGGGCGGCCGCGCAGGGCCTGGTTGTCGGCGGGTGCGTCGCGCTGCCAGGGCTGGGTCTGCGGCCAGTGGTTCTGTCGCCAGGGGTGCTCGGGATCAGCGGGGGGTGCTGCGGAAGCGGGGGTGGCCATCAGGCTCAGCGGGACCAGCACCAGGGTCGCCAGCAGGCCTTTCAGCAGCTTCTTCGGGGCGTTCACCAATGGGACGGTATAGGCGATATTGACAGAGATCACCGGACAGCTGTAGGGAAGACCCATAGTCGTCTTTCCGACATTTGTCGAAATATCCAGGTGAGTTGTGGCCGACCTCCAGCGGACCGTGGACGAGCTCGCGGCGCGCCTCGACCGGCCGCTGCTGCTCGAAGATCACCTGCAACGGGTCGTCGCGTACAGCGAGCAGAGCGGCGCCATGGACGACATCCGCCGCGACTCCATCCTGCGTAGGCACACCACGCCGGAGGTGCGCGCGTGGCTGCGCGCCTCGGGCATCGACGGCGCCTCCCTCCCGCTGCGCACCCCGGGCGCGCCGGACCTCGGCCTGCTTCCCCGCGTCTGCGTCCCGGTACGGCACGACTCCGGGCTGCTCGGATTCCTCTGGTTCATCGACGCCCCGGTCATGTCCGACACCCAGGTCGCCGAGGCCGCCGCGGCGGCCCCCGGGCTGGCCCTGGCGCTCTTCCACGAGAGCCTGGCCACGGGCCTGGCCTCGCACCGGGAGCTTGAGGCGGTCACGGGGCTGCTGCTCGGCGAGCGGAACGCGGCCCTCCAGCTGATCGAGGCGGGCGCCTTCCCGCAGGCCCAGCCGGTGACCGTGCTCGTGGCCAGGCCGCTGGCGGCCGAGCCCGACCAGGCGCTCAGGCTGGCCCTGGAGCAGGGGCTGCTGGCGCTGCGGCGGCGGCTGAGCGGGCACCACCCGCTGCACCTCGTGCGCTACGACCACGCCGTGCTGCTCACCGCGGGACCCGCCGCCTCCCCGGAGGAGCTGCACGCGGCGATGCCCGTCCCCGTGGCCGTGGGAATCGGCCGGCCCCGGCCGGCGCTGGCCGCGGCGTCCGGGTCCTACGTCGAGGCGCGGCACGCCGCCGAGGTCGCCGCCCGGGTGCCCGGCCTCGGCCGCTCACTGGAGTGGACCCGGCTCGGCGTCTATCGGATGCTGACCCATCTGCAGCAGCACGAGCTGCACCCCGGCCTCGAACCACTGCTGGCCGACGCGCACCACCTGCCGCTGCTGGAGACCCTGGAGACCTATCTGGACCTGGCGGGCAGCGCCGTCGCCACGTCGCGGGCGCTGCGGCTGCACCGCACCTCTCTGTACTACCGGCTGCGGCGCGTGGAGGAGCTGGCGCGTACGGATCTGAAGGACGGCGGGGAGCGGCTGGCCCTGCATCTCAGCCTCAAGCTGGCCCGGCTGTCCGGCCGCTACCTGCCCCGCGACTCACGCCCGCCGACGCCCACCTGACCCGGCCTACCCGAGCATTCCCACCCGAGCATTCCCACTCGAGCACTCCCATCTGAGCACGCCCATCTGAGCACGCCCACCCGAGCATTCCCCCCGAGGACGCCTAGCGGAACTGGGCGTCCACCGCGCTCAGCAGTTCCTTGAGCTGGTCGCGCTGCTCCGCCGAGAGCACCGCGAACAGGTCCTGGCCGGCCTGCCGGCGAGCCTCGCGGGCGCGTTCGTAGATCTCGCGGCCCGCCGGTGTGATGACCAGCAGGGTCGAGCGCCGGTTGGCCGGATCGACCTCCCTGCGCACCAGCCCGGCCGCTTCGAGCGCGTCGACGACGGGGGTGACCGAGCGCGGCACGATCCTCAGCTCGTCGGCGAGCTGCACCATCCTGAGCGGCCGATCGGCGTCGATGAGCACACGCAGCGCCCGCGCCTGGCCGGGACTGAGCCCGAGCGGCTCCAGCCGATGCAGATAGCCATGCCGCAACCGGCGGCCGACCAGGTGCATGAGCTCGGAGAGCTCCACGTCGTCCATGGTTCAAGCCTAGTGGGGGAACAACTATGAGTTAACCTCTGTTTGAGCAAGCATCCGAAAGGAGTGTCCGCTTGGCCGAGGAACCCCGCGTCCCGTTGAGGCGCATCGTCCACCTCTTCCGCGCCTACCGGGGCCGCCTGGCCGTGGTGGGCTGCCTCATCCTGCTGTCGTCGCTGGTGTCGCTGGCCTCGCCGTTCCTGCTGCGCGAGGTGCTGGACGTGGCCATCCCGGCGCGTGACACCGGCCTGCTCGCGCTGCTCGCGCTGGGCATGATCCTGGTCGCGGTCACCACGAGTGTGTTCGACGTGCTCCAGACGCTGGTGTCGACCACCGTCGGCCAGCGCGTCATGCACGACCTGCGCACCGCCGTCTACGGCCACCTGCAGCGTATGTCGCTGGCGTTCTTCACCCGCACCAGGACCGGCGAGGTCCAGTCGCGCATCGCCAACGACATCGGCGGCATGCAGTCGGTCGTCACCTCCACCGCCACCTCCCTCATCTCCAACCTCACCACCGTCATCGCCACGGTCGTCGCCATGGTCGCGCTCGACTGGCGGCTGACCGTGATCTCGCTGCTGCTGCTCCCGGTCTTCGTGTGGATCAGCCGCAAGGTCGGCGCCGAGCGCAAGCGGATCACCTCCGAGCGGCAGCGGAAGCTGGCCGTGATCTCCTCCATGGTCCAGGAGTCGCTGTCGATCAGCGGCATCCTGCTCGGCCGCACGATGGGCCGCTCCCCCGAGCTGGCCCGCCGTTTCACCGACGCCTCCGACGAGCTCGCCGACCTCGGAGTCCGCTCCAGCATGGCCGGGCGGTGGCGGCAGTCGTCGATCCAGATCGTCATGGCCGCGATGCCCGCGGTGATCTACTGGGCGGTCGGCCACACCGGCGCCATCTCGGTCGGCACCCTGGTGGCCTTCACCACGCTGCAGGCGGGCCTGTTCAGGCCCACCGTGTCGCTGCTTCGGCTCGGCGTCGAGGTGCAGAGCTCGCTCGCGCTGTTCGGCCGCATCTTCGAGTATCTCGACCTGCCCGTGGACATCCACCCCGGCACACGCACGCTGAGCGGCGTGCGCGGCGAGGTCCGCTACGACGGCGTCGACTTCGCCTACGGCGAGGCGGCCACGCTCACCGGCGTGGACATCACCGTCCCGGCGGGCACCAGCCTGGCGGTCGTCGGGGAGACCGGGTCGGGCAAGACCACGCTCAGCTACCTGCTGCCCCGGCTGTACGACGTCACGGGCGGCCGGGTCACGATCGACGGCGTCGACGTCCGCGACCTCACCTTCGAGTCGCTGGCCCGCACGGTCGGCGTCGTCTCCCAGGAGACCTACCTCTTCCACGCGTCCATCGCCGACAACCTCCGCTTCGCCGACCCCACGGCCACCGACGAGGAGCTGGAGGCGGCGGCCCGCGCGGCGCGCATCCACGACCACATCGCCTCGCTGCCCGACGGCTACGACACGCTGGTGGGCGAACGCGGCTACCGCTTCTCCGGGGGCGAGAAGCAGCGCCTGGCCATCGCCCGCACGCTCCTGCGCAACCCGCCGGTGCTCGTCCTGGACGAGGCCACCAGCGCGCTCGACACGCAGACCGAGCGGGCCGTACAGGAAGCCCTGGACACGCTCGCGAAGGGCCGCACCACGATCACGATCGCGCACCGCCTGTCCACGATCCGCGACGCCGACCAGATCGTCGTCCTGGACCGCGGCCGGGTGGTGGAGCGCGGCACCCACGACGAGCTGCTGGCCCTCGACGGTCACTACGCCGCGCTCGTCAGCAGGGATCGGCCGCTCGAACCGGTGTGACGCCGGCGGTCGTTCCCCGACGGGCAAGGAAGCGTCGACGGAGGCCCCAGGGGAGACCAAATCCTAGGTTTTCGGCGGGCTCCTGGGTAAGAGGACGGGTATGACCGAACAGCCTCCGGACAGGTACGGCCTGGCCGACGAGCAGGAGATCGAGGTCGAGGAGTGGACCGACGACCTCGGCCGGGAGCATCGCATCGAGGGGGACGATCCGAGGCACGAGGACACCCTCGACGAGCGGCTGTGGCGGGAGAAGCCCGACCGGGAGAAGCCGGCGCCTCGGCCGGGGCACCGTCTCACCCAGCCCGACGAGGGCCTGGCCCCCGACGACGAGGGAGACGAGATCGGCGAGGACTGGGGCGAGGACTCCGGCGATCTCTCGGCCGAGGAACGCGCGGTCTACGTCGAACCCGATGACGAGATCAGGTGAGACCCGCGATGGCGGGCAGCAGGGAGGGCAGGTCGTCGACGATCAGGTCGGCGGCCCTCGCCCGCGGCCGCTCGGCGTGCAGGTGCCCCCACGGCCCCCTGCGCAGCAACGCCGTCCGCATGCCCGCTCCGGCCGCGGGCAGCACGTCGTTGTCGAGCCGGTCGCCGACGTAGAGGATCTCGGCGGGCTCCCTGCCCGCGATCGCGGCGACCTTGGCGAAGAACTCAGCCGCGGGCTTCGACACGCCCCAGCCGTCGGAGGTGTGCACCGAGTCGACCGGAAGGTCCATGGCGACCAGCGCGTCGTAGGCCCGGGCGGGCTGGTTGCCCGCGATGATCACCTGGTGACCGGCCGCGCGCAGCCCGGCGAGCGCCTCGCGGACGTCGGGGTAGAGGTCGTCGGCGTCGAAGTGGTTGCGCAGGCCGTCCGGCTCGTCACGCTCCCAGGCCGCCAGCTCCGCCTGGATGTCGATGCCGGGCCGCACGAGCTCGAACGCCTCGCGGTGGGAACGATCCAGGGCGGCCATCCCGCCGAGCGCGCCCATCATCACGAACCTGCTCACTCCCAGGCGGTCGGCCCAGCGCGACCAGATGCGCGTCTCGTCGATGAGCGTCTCGCCGACGTCGAACACCACTGCCTTGATCATCAAACCCCCCACTCGTTCGTCCCCCCACTGTACGGATCCGTACCGAATCACTCGACCGGGGATCGAACCGGTCGCCTGACCATGAAGGGGGATGTTCCATGCCACGAGAGGGCGACACCAGGAACCGGCAGCTCGACGACCTGCCCGCGACCGCCGACCAGGACGTCTGGCACGACTACACCACCGACCTGTTGAAGGTGATCAAGCGCGGCGTGCGGCGGCGGCCGGGCGAGCGGATCTCGGAGACGCCCGACAAACCGCTGCCCACCTGGTGGCCCACCCCCAACTGAACCGGGGCCGCACGACGGCCGCCTCGCTGCCGGCGAGGCGGCCGTCGTGTGCCGGAAGGGGTCCACCCGCAGGCGCGCAAGTACGATACTCAGGGTGCCCGTTCGAGCACGCGCGGGAGCTGTTCGACGCACTCCCCGAACTCCCCGGCTTCCGGGCCGACGTCGTCGATGGAACTCTCATCGTGAGCCCCATAGGCACCCCCGAACACGCTGACTGCGCCATGGCGCTCTACCGCGCCCTCATTCCAGTCATGGACGCGCATGATTGGAAGAGACGCGCAGGTAACGTCGATGTCTGCAGCCCCCGCTCTACGCGACCGGCGGCGTGCCGATCTACCTGCTGATCGACCTCCTCGCCGAGCCGCCGTCGGTCACGGCCTACAGTGACCCGCGCGACGGCGCCTACCTGGCGAGCAGCACGGTGCCGGTCGGCTCGCCGCTCCGGTTGCCCAGCCCGATCGACGTCGAGCTGGACACGTCCATCTTCAAGGTGTGAGCTTCTCCATCGCCTTGGCGATGCGTTTCTCCGAGACCGGGGCCGGGGTGCCGAGGGTCTGGGCGAAGAAGCTGACCCGTAGTTCCTCGATCATCCAGCGGACCTCCACGACGTCGGGGTCGGAGCGCCGGGCGGGGGGCAGCTTGGCCAGCAGGTCGTGGTAGTCGTCCTCGACCTTGTGCACGCGGTTCATCCACTCCTCGTCGCGCCACGGCTCCTCGGGGAGCTTGGCGAGGCGGCGTTCGACGGCCCGGATGTAGCGCAGGAGGTCGGGCAGCCGGCGGTGGCCGGTGGCGGTGACGAAGCCCGGATAGACGAGCCTGGCGAGCTGGTCGCGGATGTCGTCGGCCGAGGCGCTGGAACGTGCCGACTCCAGCCCGGCGCCGACCGTGTGCCAGACGCTGAGGATCTGCTCGACCCGGGCCAGCACGTCGGCCGAGGTGGCGTGGAGCTCGGCCCGGACGTGCTGGTAGAGGCGGTCGAAGGAGACAGGGTCCCAGGCGGGGCCGCCCCGGTCGAGCATCAGTTTGTCGATCGCGGCGTCGACCACGTCGTCGAAGAGGGCGACCGCGCCGCCGTGCGGGCTGCGCGACAGGGCCAGCTTGGCCTGGTTGGACAGGCCGCCGAGCAGTGACCTGGCCGGGTTGGTGACGTTGAGCAGGAGCAGCCGCCGGGTGCCGGTCCAGTGTGACCGGCGCTGCTCCAGCTCGGTCTCGAAGATCTTGATGGAGACCGAGTCGCCGTCGTCGACGAGGGCCGGGTAGCCCTTCATGCGGCCCTGCTCGAACACCTTGGGCAGGGTGCCGAAGCTCCACGTGTGCAGCCCCGACCGCTCCAGGTCGTCGGCCGCGGCCGAGAGCGTCTGGCGCAGCCGCGGGGCGAGCCGCCGCTTCAGCGCGTCGAGGTCTTTGTCCTCGGCGACCGTGCGCCTGCGCTCGTCGATCACCCGGTAGGTGATGCGCAGGTGGTCGGGCACCTGGTCGAGCCGCCAGGCGTCGTGCGGCACCCGGACGCCGGTCAGCCGCAGCAGCTCGCGCTCCACGGCCTCCAGCAGCGGCTCGCCGCCCTGGCGGACGCCCTGGAGCACCTGCTTGGCGTAGTTGGGGGCGGGCACGAAGTTGCGGCGCAGGTGTTTGGGCAGCGACCTGATCAGCGCGGTGATCAGTTCCTCGCGCAGGCCGGGGATCTGCCAGTCGAACCCGTCGGAGTTGACCTGGTTGAGCACCTGGAGCGGCACGTGCACGGTCACGCCGTCGGCGTCGGCCCCGGGCTCGAACTGGTAGGTCAGCTTCATCCGCTGGCCCAGTTGCCGCCAGGTGTCGGGGTAGTCGCGGGCGCTGACGTCGGCGCCCTCGTTGACCAGCATCTCGGGCGAGTAGGTCAGCAGGCCGGGCTCGGTGGCGCGGGCCTTCTTCCACCACGAGTCGAAGTGCCGGGCCGAGACGACGTCGGCCGGCACCCGCTGATCGTAGAAGTCGAACAGGGCCTCGTCGTCGACCATGATGTCGCGGCGGCGGGCGCGGTTCTCGAGCTCCTCGACCTCTTCGAGCAGCTTGCGGTTCTCGCGCAGGAACGTGTGGTGGCTGTCCCAGTCGCCCTCGACGAGCGCGTGCCTGATGAACAGCTCGCGCGACAGCTCGGGGTCGATGCGGCCGTAGTTGACCTTGCGCCCGACCACGAGCGGCACGCCGTACAGGGTGACCTTCTCCAGCGCGATCACCGCGCCCTGGTTCTTCTCCCAGTGCGGCTCGGAGTAGGCGCGTTTGACCAGGTGCTGCGCGAGCGGCTCGACCCAGTCGGGCTCGATCTTGGCGTTGACCCGGGCCCACAGCCGTGAGGTCTCGACGAGCTCGGCCGACATCACCCACTGCGGCTGCTTCTTCGCCAGCGCCGAGCCGGGAAAGATGGCGAAACGGGCGTTGCGGGCGCCGACGTATTCCTGGATCGGCCGGCGCTCGCCTGCGGCCCGCTGCTTGTCGACGACGTCCTTGACGCCCACGTGTGACAGCAGGCCGGCCAGCAGCGAGACGTGCACGCTCTGCGGCTCGGCGACCTGGCTGCCCGGCTGGGCGCCGAGCGACTGGCGCAGCTGGCTGTAGATGTCCTGCCATTCGCGGACGCGCAGGTAGTTGAGGAACTCGGCCTTGCACATGCGCCGGAACGCGCTGGAGGACAGCTCCCGTTGCTTGTCCCCGAGGTAGTGCCAGAGGTTGAGGTAGGACAGGAAGTCGGACTCGGGGTCGGCGAAGCGGCGGTGTTTCTCGTCGGCGTGCTGCTGCTTGTCGGACGGGCGTTCGCGGGGGTCCTGGATCGACAGCGCGGCGGCGATCACCATGACCTCGCGCAGGCAGCCGTTCTTCTCCGCCTCCAGCACCATGCGGCCGAGGCGGGGGTCGACCGGCAGGCCGGCCAGCTTGCGGCCGACGCCGGTGAGGTTGCCCTGGGCGTCGAACGCGCCGAGCTCGTGGAGCAGGCTGACGCCGTCTCTGACCTGGCGGCGGTCGGGCGGCTCGACGAACGGGAACGCCTCGATGTCGCCCAACCCGATCGAGGTCATCTGCAGGATGACCGAGGCCAGGTTGGTGCGCAGGATCTCGGGGTCGGTGAACTCCGGCCTGCCGAGGAAGTCCTCCTCCTCGTAGAGGCGGATACAGATGCCGTCGGAGGTGCGGCCGGAACGGCCCTTGCGCTGGTTGGCGCTGGCCTGCGAGATGGCCTCGATGGGCAGCCGCTGCACCTTGGTGCGGTGGCTGTAGCGGGAGACGCGGGCGAAGCCGGGGTCGACGACGTATTTGATGCCGGGGACGGTCAGCGACGTCTCGGCCACGTTGGTGGCGAGCACGACGCGGCGGCCGGTGTGGCGCTGGAACACACGGTGCTGCTCTGCGGCGCTCAGGCGGGCGTAGAGCGGCAGGATCTCGGTGTTGCGGAAGTCGGCCTTGGCGAGGGCGTCGGCGGCGTCGCGGATCTCCCGCTCGCCGCTCAGGAAGACGAGGATGTCGCCGGGCCCCTCGGTGACGAGCTCGCGGCAGGCGTCGACGATGCCCTGCGTCTGGTCGTCGTCCTCGTCGAGCGGCCGGTAGCGGACCTCGACGGGATAGGTGCGGCCGGACACCTCGATGATCGGCGCGTCGCCGAAGTGGCGGGAGAACCGCTCGGGGTCGATGGTGGCGCTGGTGATGACGATCTTGAGGTCGGGGCGCTTCGGCAGCAGCTGTTTGAGGTAGCCGAGGATGAAGTCGATGTTGAGGCTGCGCTCGTGGGCCTCGTCGATGATCAGCGTGTCGTACTGCTCCAGCAGCCGGTCGTTCTGCAGCTCGGCCAGCAGGATGCCGTCGGTCATCAGCTTGACCAGGGTGCGGTCGCTCGCCTGGTCGGTGAAGCGCACCTTGTAGCCGACGACCTGGCCGAGGTCGGTGCCGAGCTCCTCGGCGACGCGCTCGGCGACCGTGCGGGCGGCGATGCGGCGGGGCTGGGTGTGGCCGATCATCCCTCTGACGCCGCGGCCCAGCTCGATGCAGATCTTGGGAATCTGGGTGGTCTTGCCGGACCCCGTCTCACCCGCGATGATCACGACCTGGTGGTCGCGGATGGCCGCGAGGATGTCGTCCTTGCGCTGGGCGACCGGCAGGTTGTCGGGATAGCTCACCTCGGGCACGGCCTCGCGGCGGCGGGTCAGCCGTCGCTCCGCGCGTTCGACGTCGGCGAGGATCTCCGCGGCGATCTTTTCCCGGGCCTCGCGGGAACGCACACGGCGCGCGCCGTCGAGGCGGCGCCGGAGTCGCCGCTGGTCACGGGGCATGAGCTCGGGCAGGCGTGACTGCAGCTCGCCGAGCTCGGAGTGAGGAGAGGACAACGCAGAGGTTCCCATACTGCTTTCAGGATATTTGAGCCCCGCGCGCCCGGGGCCAACGACCCATGCTGCCTGACCATGGCGGGAGCCCGCATCCCAATATCGTCCCGTGACCGTCCTCGGCGGGCCCACTCTCCCCAGAGTCGTACGTCGTGGACGGTCACGGTCATCAGTGAGACTCCTGAGCGCCCGTTGTGGTTGCCACCCGGAGCCACTTTCCTGATCATGCCGATCATCGGGCGTGAACGGTGACCGCGCCGGGACGGCCCGCGCGCCGCCGGGCGGGTGACCTACCGGATGGGGGCCGGCTGAGGGGCCGACTGGGCGGCCGACTGGGCGGCGCCGATGATGCCCGCCTCGTTCTGCAGGGCGGCGGGCACGATCGGGGTGTCGATGTGCACGTGCGGGAGCCATTTGCCGGGCCTCTTGCTCACGCCGCCGCCGACGACGATCAGCGAGGGAGAGAACAGCATCTCCACATGCCGGAGATACTCCTCCACCCGCGCGGCCCATTTCTCCCAGGTGAGGCCGGACTCCTCGCGGGCGCGGTCGGAGGCGCGCTGCTCGGCGTCCTTGCCCTTCAGCTGCAGGTGGCCCAGCTCGGTGTTGGGCACGAGGACGCCTTCGGTGAACAGCGCGCTGCCGATGCCCGTGCCGATCGTCAGGATGAGGACGGTCCCTCTCCGGTCGCGGCCCTCGCCGAAGGTCATCTCGGCCATGCCCGCCGCGTCGGCGTCGTTCAGCACGGTGGCGCCGCCGAAGAGCTCGGCCGCGTCGACCCCGATCCAGGAGTGGTGGACGTTCGCGGCCGTCATGACCACGCCGTCGCGCACCACGCCGGGGAACGTCACCCCGATGGGGCCGGTCCAGGAGAAGTGGTCGACGATCCGCGCGACCACCTCGGCGACCGGGCCCGGCTTGGCCGGCTGCGGGGTGGGGACGCGCAGGCGCTCCTGGGACAGCGTGCCCACCTCGACGTCGACGGGTGCGCCCTTGATCCCGGAACCACCGATATCAATCCCCAATACGTCCATAACACTCCATCTCCCCTATCGGCGTCGAATAACGCTCTGCCGGATATTTCTGGACCTCACTGAACCCGCCCCGGGCCGCCCGCGTATCTCGCGTCACAAGCGCTAACAAGGAGGCACGGATGCGGTTACGCATCATCACACTCTGCGCTGTCGGAGTCGTTCTGGGAGCGACTCTCGCCACTCCCGCACAGGCCACCCCTCGCAACAGGTTCGACGTCGTCAACCTCGTCGCGGATGTCTCGGGCAAGGCTCCCGTCACCGACCCCAAGCTGGTCAACCCCTGGGGGCTGGCCATGGGCAAGACGTTGTGGGTGTCCGGCACGGGCAGCGGCAGCGCCACCGTCTATTCCGGAAACGGCAAGAAGGAGCAGACCGAGGTCAGCATCCCCGGCGGCGCCCCGACCGGCCAGGTCTTCAACCCCACCGAAGGCTTCACCGTCAAGGGCAAGCCCGCCACGTTCATCTTCGCCAGCCCCAGCGGCGCGATCACCGGCTGGAACGCCGAGGTCGACCCGAAGAACGCCATCATCGCCGCCTTCACCCGCGGCGCCGACTACAAGGGTCTGGAGATGGTGCGGACCGACGACGGCGACTTCCTGCTGGCCGCCGACTTCGCGAACGGCCGCGTCCACGCCTTCGACTCCGAGTTCCGGCGGATCCGGCTGTCGCAGTCGCAGTTCAGGGACCGGGCCATCCCGTCCACCTACTCGCCCTTCAACGTGGCGGTCGTGAACGGGAACATCTGGGTGGCCTACGCGCTGCGTGACGCCTCGACGGGCAAGTCCGTCGCGGGCGCCGGCAAGGGCTTCATCAGCCGCTTCGACGCGAACGGCCGCCTGACCGGGCGGATCGCGCGTACCGGGCTCAACGCCCCCTGGGCGATGACGGCCGCGCCGAAGGCCTTCGGGCGGTACGCCGGTGCGCTGCTGGTCGGCAACTTCGGCGACGGCACCATCCACGCCTACCGCCGTGGACGCCACCTGGGCGCGCTCACCAAGGCGGACGGCCGCACGATCACGCTACCCGGGCTCTGGGACCTGGAGCCGGGCACCTCGGCCAACGGCGGCGAGAACGCCCTGTGGTTCTCGGCCGGGGCCGACGGCGGCCGGCACGGACTGCTGGGCCTGATCCGGCCCGCCGGGTCGCGTTCGACGGTGACGGCGCCGACGACGTCTCCGACGCACTCGCCCAGCCCCACGAAGAAGCCCAGCTCGTCGTCGCCGTACGGCGGGTACTGACAGGGGCACTGACTGAAGCACTGGCAGGAGCGCTGACAGGAGCGCTGACAGGGGCCGCTGACGTTTCCGGCGCGGCTGGCGCGGGCCGTGCCGGAAACAGGCGGCGCACGAAGGCGAGGGGCCCGGATGGCCGGCTCAGCCGAGGGCCGCGGCGAGATCGGCGGCCGTGCGGAAGTGGACCCCGGTCATGCCGAGGGCGCGGGCGCCCTCCACGTTCGCCAGCCGGTCGTCAACGAACAGGCAGCGCTCGGGCGCGGCCCCGGCCCGCTCGGCGGCGATCTCGTAGATGCGCCGGTCGGGCTTGGCCACGCCGACCCTGGCGCTGCTGACCACGTCGTCGGCGAAGTAGGTCAGCCCGAGCCGTTCGAGATGCTCCTCCAGGGTGTCCATGGCGTTGGTGACCAGCACCACGGGCATCCGCTCCTGGGCCCTGGCCAGCAGCAGCCTGACCTCCTCGTCGACCCGGAACGGCACCTCGACGAACTCCGCCACCGCCCGCCTGGCCCGCTCGTCGCCGCCGAGGGCGACCACGATCGACTCGGCCCACTCCCGCTCGGTCACCCGGCCGAGCGTGGCGGGCACGAGGAGGGCCGGATCGAAGGCGGTCTTCATCAGCGGCAGCCCGTATCGGGCCTCGATCTCGGCCTGGACGGTGTGGTCGAACCGGCGCAGCACGCCGTCGAGGTCGCACAGAACAGCGTCGTAGGTCACAGCCAGCCATTGTGCCGTGCCGGCCGGGCGGCCTCGATCCGGTTCCGGGTGTGGGTCTTGCCGAGGGCGGGCGGCGGTGGCGTAGCGGATGCCCTGGTACAGGCGATATGTTCCGGTCGCGGTGCCCCGTACCGCGCCCGCGTCCGTCCGCACGACCGCGGGGTCCGCCGTGCCCGTGTCCGTCCCGGCGGCCGGGCCCTCCGCGCTGGTGGCACATCCTGTGAGTAGTACGGCTATGGCCGGCAGAATCTTCATGAGCCCACGGTCGCGGACCGTCGGCGCCTGGCAGAAGGTCCATCGATCCGGGATCGTACGGGACAAAAGTCCCAGCCCTCGGAGGCGTGTCGGTGCCCCCCACTACCATCTCCCCGACGGGTCCAGAGCGGAACGGTAGGGCATGAAGGATCACCGGCTGCCACGCGAGCTGTGCCGGCTGTTCGCCGACGGCGGCAGGGGGCGCACCCTGTCGGCCGTCCTGCCGGCGGGTGAGGTCGTCTGGCCCGACCCCGGCTACACCCGGCAGGGCGAGGCGGCCCGGCCCGCGTTCTGGATGAGCGACGAGCCGGCGACGGGCGCCGAGTGGGCCCGGTTCCGGGGCGAGCACCCGCGCAGCGGCCTGTGGCCGGTGCTGCTCGACGAGTCGACCCAGTCCTGGTCGATCGGGCAGGTCGTGCCCGACGACGCGGCGCAGATCGACCACTTCACGGCCGAGGGTTTCATGGCGGAGGTGTGGCAGGAGTGGGTGACGCAGATGCCCTCCGACGCGCTGGACGAGCTCGACCCCTACGGCGCGATCTGCCCGGGTCTGGCCCCGCCGGGTGTTCCCGTGGCCGATCCGGGCGCGGTGGCCGACTGGCACGCGGAGCAGCTGGCCGGCCGGGGGCTGCCGCTCGGGCTGGTCGCCGCCCACCGCGGCGCCGACGCGCTGGCCGTCATGGGCTGGCAGGGGGCGCTGCACCACAACGAGTGGATGGTGCCGCTGGCCGCGGTGGTGCGGAGCTGGGAGGACCGGTTCGGCGCCCGGGTCGTGTGCGTCGGCTTCAACACGCTCGAGCTGAGCGTGGCCGCGCCTCCCGTCAAGCCGGAGCACGCGCTGCACGTGGCGGCCGAGCACTGGGCCTTTTGCCCCGACAACGTGGTGCAGGGTCCCGGCGACCTCCAGGGCTACGCCGAGGAGATCGCCGGCGGGCACACCTGGTCGTTCTGGTGGGACTGACCCCGCTCAGATGAGGCGGGCCACCGCCCCGTAGTTGCCCGAGGAGCCGGGCTGTTCCAGGCAGGCGGTCTCGGCGCCGTCCGGCCGCCACTCGGGCACCCACACGAGTCCCGGCGTCACCAGGTCCAGGCCGTCCAGCAGCGCGGTGACCTCGGCCCTGTCGCGGATCGCGTGGCCGGGCAGGGTCATCGCCAGCAGGTCCCTGGCGGCGGGCAGCAGCTCCGGGGGGATGCCGTCGAACGTGGTCTGGAGTAAGGCCAGGTAGCTGTTCGCGGGGGCGGCGTGGCGCAGGCACTTGATCACGTGCTCGGCGTGCTCGTCGCCGACGCCGTGCATCGAGACGAGCAGGATGCCGACGGGCCGGTCCCAGTCGAGGAACGTGCGCACCACCCGGTCGGACAGCAGGTCCTCGACCTGCCGCGCGTCCCCCTCCACCACGCGCATCGCGTCGGTCACGGGTTCGATCGTGGCCCGCGCGTTGGCCAGCACCATGGGGTCGTTCTCCACGTAGACGACCCGGGCCTCCGCGCCGCCCAGCGTGTCACGGGCTATGTCATGCAGCTGATGACCGGTGGGCAGGCCGCTGGGCACACCGCTGCCGATGATCAGATACTGGTCCACTCCGGCGAGCGCCAGATGCCGCACCACCCGGGCGAGAAAGCCCAGCACGGCACGGGCCGCGGCGGTGGTCACGGGGGTGGCCTCGTCATAGCGGCGCACGGCCTCGCGGTCGGCCACGAAGTTGTTCTTGCCGCCCGCGGCGGCGTCCAGCATGCGGGTGATGCGAGCCTGGGACATATCGAGTTTGGCCAGATTACGGATGGCGCGCTCGTTCATTTCGTCTCGTCCCTTTCCCCTCGCCAGGCAATGCCGGGAAAGTTCTGGCCTCGGTCTCACTCGGAACCAAGTTAAAAATGATCCAAATGTCCCAACAATTCAACACATTGGGGCCAATAAAATCGGGAAATATTAGTTTCCGACTTTATTCGATCATCCTCGGGCGATCCGGTCACGGTGCGTATACAGCAGGTCGAGGGTCTCCTCGCGGGTCGTCGTGGTGACCGACAACTTGGTGAAAGCCTGGTGATAGGCCTCGACGGCGGCCGAATCCGTGATCAATTCATCGGACTCGGCGGAGTGCGCGCAGGCGATGTCGGGCTCGAAAGCCTCCGGGAAACGCCAGAGCGTGAACGGGCCCGTGCGCGGCAGATAAGCCGGATCTTGAATGGGCACCACGTGCAGCGAGATGTGAGGGCGCTTCGCGTACTCGAGAAGCGTTTCGAGTTGCGTCAGATGCACATGAGGCTCAGCGATCGAACGCAGCAGCGCGCTCTCGTCCATGATCGCCCACACGACCGGGCCGCCCTCGGTCACCGGCTTCTGGCGGGCCGGCGCGAGCCGGGCGGCGGCGTCGAGGGAGTCCTGCCCGAGCGTGGCCGGCCCGGCGAGGGCGATGGCCGCCCGTGCGTACTCGTCGGTCTGCAGCAGCGCCGGGACGAGCTGCGGGTGGTAGGTGCGGATCACCGAGGCGCGCTGCTCCAGCGCGTAGGCGGCGGCCAGCCAGACGGGCACGGAGTCGTCGTCCCAGCGCACCGGCTCACGCTCGGCGCGGGCCAGCGACAGCACGTGCTCGCGGACGGGCAGCGGGGTCACGCCGTAGAGGTCGAGCAGGAGCTCCACCGTGGCGGGGGCGGGCGCGACGGCGCCCGCCTCGATGGCCTCGATCGCCGCCTTGCCCCGGCCCAGGGCGGTCTCGACCTGCTCGGGTGACATGAGCACGGCCAGGCGCAGGCCGCGCAGCCGCCTGCCGAGCGCGGCGCGCTGCGCGTCGGTGAGCACGGCCGCCGCCTCGGGGATCTCCAGGATCTCCGGCTCCGGCTCGGGCCCGGGCTCCGGCTCGGACAGGCCCTCGGCCCTGCGGGCCAGGCCGATCACGTCGCGCACCACGTCCAGCGAGGTGTCGGACAGGCCAGCGGCGGACTGCCCGATCTGCCCGATCTGCCCGCTCACGCCGGCCGGGCGCGGGATCCGCTCCGCGCCGGGCTCGGCGTGCTCCTCGCCCACCAGCCAGCCCACGCTGACCTGCAGGCAGGCGGCCAGGGCACGGAGCACCTGGAGCGTCGGGTTGGTCTGCTTGCCGGTGCGCAGCTGGCTGACGTAGGCGCGGGTGATCGGGATGCCGGCCCTGGTCAGCTCGGCGGCCACCTGGGCCCCGCTGTAGCCGCGCTTCCTCAGAGCGAGGTCGAGTCGCTCGGCGATGTTCGCCACCCCGCACCTCCTGCCGCCCGTAGCGCCTCCAGCGTAAGGGAAGCCGGGCGTTTCGTCGCATGTCCCCCCGCAGATCGGCATTCCTCACCTCAAACCGATTCAAACTCAAATGATAAGTAGCAGTTGACATCACTTCCGGCGAAGTCCCACTATCGGACCGACAGTTGGTAACTGTGACTTGACGGCCGGACGGTTCTGGAGAGTCGCCGGCGAGGAGGTGGCCGGACGTGACCCTCGATCCCCAGAACGGTTCCTGGTTTGCCAGGCGGCCCAAGGCCGCTCCGGCGCAGGACCGGGTGATCCAACGCATCTGTTCCCGGGTGGTGCCCGAGACCAAGCAGGTGCACGTCGCCAACCTGCCGCTCGGCGGCGTGCAGGTCTGGGTCGACGGCAACGGCGAGCGGTGGGTGCTCTACCACCGCATGGCCCGCGAGCTGCGGCTCGCCGGCTGGCACACCGAGGTGGGCGAGGACCGCCTGATGGTGCTCGGCTGGAGCGCCGACTGCCTGACCCACCGGGCCCGGATGCTCGACGCCGCGCTGTCCGGGCGGCTGGCCGACTACGAGCACACGGCCCGTACGGCCGTCGCGATCGGCACCCGGCTGCGCGACGAGAAGTACCCCGACGACCGCATCGCGGACGAGGTCCAGGACCGCCTCGGCAGGCAGCTGCGCTGGCCGGGCCGGCTGGCCGAGCTCGACGGCCTGGAGCGCACCGCGTCGCTGGAGCCGCTGAGGCTCAGGCTGGCGCAGGTGGCCGGGCTCGAGGCCAAGGTGAGCCGCCGCTGCGCGGAGCACCTGACGCTGGCCTCGCAGATCGTCAGGACCATGGTCGGCGGCAAGGCCCAGCCGTGGTCCCGCGCGCCCGGCCACTCCGTGGGGCTGACGGAGCGGATGGTCGCCGCGAGCGTGCCCAACTGCCCCGAGATCCCGCGCCCTGAGCCCGTCACCGTCGCGCCCAGGGACCTCGCGGAGACGCCGCGATGACGCTGACCTCCGTTCGCGAGCATGTCGCCGGACCCGCCTTCGAGCCCGTGGCACGGCCACGGCTCCGGGTCCGGGGGCGCTTCGCCATACTGCGCCTGATCGCCTCCGGAGTGGTGATCGCGATCATGGCCGACAGCACGGCGACGATGCTGGCGATCCCCGTGCTGAGCCGCGACCCGATCGCGGCCGCCCTGCCGATGGCCGAGATCACCTGGGTCAGCACGGTCAACTTCGCCGCGGTCGCCGCTCTGCTGGCCACCGCGGGTCGCTTCGCCGACCTGCTGGGCAGGCGCAACGTGCTCGCCCTGGGTCTGGCTCTCTACGGCCTCGGCGCGGCGGCGGTCATCGCCACCACGTCCTGGCCCCTGTTGCTCGGCGGGCGGGCCGCGCAGGGCATCGGCGCCGCGCTGATGTTCCCCGCCTCCCTCGCCCTGCTGCTCGGCGAGCTGCCCGCGAACCGCCGCGCGGGCGCCATCGCCCTG
This sequence comes from Nonomuraea sp. NPDC048916, assembly GCF_040649575.1. Taxonomy (NCBI): domain Bacteria; kingdom Bacillati; phylum Actinomycetota; class Actinomycetes; order Streptosporangiales; family Streptosporangiaceae; genus Nonomuraea; species Nonomuraea sp. NPDC048916. Next base: position 33,500 of record NZ_JBEZFS010000002.1, on the reverse strand, counting down.
TGGAGCGCCTCGTCGGGCATCGGCGCGCTCGCCCTGCAGGGAGCCGGCGGGTTGCTCGTGGAGTCGTACGGCTGGCGCGGGCTGTTCCTGCCCAGTGCCGGACTGGCGGCCGCGCTGCTGATGCTGACCCCCGCGCTGCCCCGCTCACGCGCCATGGTGCGCCGCGTGCCCGATGTGCTGGGCACGGTGCTACTGGTCGGGGCTATCGCCGCGGCCGTGCTCGCCATGTCGCAGGGCGGCGTGTGGGGATGGACCTCCGCGCGGACACTCGGCTGCGCGGCGGCAGCCGGGGTGCTGCTGGCAGGGGCCGTCACGACGTCATGGCGCCACGCGGCCGGCGCCATCGACATGCGGCTGTGGCGGCGCCCCGGCTTCCTGTGGGCCGGTGGAGCGTCCCTGCTGTACGGCGCGGCCTCGTTCGTCGTGCTGGCCATGGGACCGCTGTACCTGAAGTCGTCCGGCTTCGACCTCGTCAGCATCGGGCTGTGGCTGGCCCCGGTGTCGATCGCGATGATCGTGTCGAGCCCGCTGGCCATGCTGGCCGGCCGCCGCATCGGCCTCAACGCGGTCATCTACGCCGGAGCCCTCGCGCTCGGCGGCGGCTGCGCCCTCATGCTGGCCTATCCCCAGCCCAACGCGTGGAGCCTGATCGCCGCGCTGATGCTGGGCAGCGGCTTCGGCGCCCTGTCCACCGGCACGTTCGCGGTCGGCACCATGGCCGCCCACCCGACCCAGTACGCCTCCGCGGTCGGCGCCATCAACACCGCCCGCATGCTCGGCGGGGCGATCGGCGTGGCGGGCGCCTCGGCGCTGGTCGACCAGCCGGTGCTGGACGGGCCGATGCCGGGCTTCGCCTCGGTGCTGGTGGCCTGCATGGCCGTGGCCGTGCTGCTCGGCACCGCGGCCGTGGTCCGCGTGGCCGGGACACCGCGCCGCCGGCCCGCGCGGATGTCCAGGCGCGAGGCGGAGCAGGAGCTCATCATGCTGCGCCGGCTCCTCGCCGAGCTCCGCGACAGTTTCGTCCAGGTACGCGACGAGGCCGAGGAGGAACTGGCCCGCTTCGGCGCCCGCGAACCTTTCACCTATAGAGCCGTCAACCAGCGCTGACAGGAGTGGCCATGATCGCCGACGACATCCGCAGGCCGTACCAGCATCCCTACGCCGTCACCGCACGCGGCGAGAGGCCGGCATCACCCACCACTTCGAGCGACGACCACCCGAGGACCGCCGCCGCCGAGCGCACCGTGCACCGGCTGCACCACATCAGGCAGGTGTCCGACCAGGCCATCAGCGTGATCGACCAGGTGCTCGAGCAGGCGTCTTGACCACCCCCCGAACCCCCCGCAGGAGGAACCCCATGGTCACCATCAAGGTCGAATGCCCGGCAAGCGTGAACACCGATCGTCAACGGGAATTCGCCGACACCGTGATAGGGGCCGCAGTGGACCTGCTCGGCGTCGAACGCACGGGGGTGCGGCTCGACCTCACCGACGAGGACGAGAAGCGGGCACGTCGCGAAGCGGCCTTCTGGGCCGCGGCCTGGTCGGGTTGCTGATGACCGCCGACCTCATCCCTCCTCCGGTCCTTGGGGGCAGGCGCCGGTACATGGGGATCGGCCCCGCTCCCGGTCCGCGCTGGGGGCGCGGCAGGATCACCACGGTCCCCGGCCCGCGCAACGGGCACGCGGCCGTCCCCACCGTCCCCGGCCCGCGCAACGGGCACGACACGATCACGGCCGCTCCCGCGCCGAGGGTGTCGCCGCCCGTCGTGACGGCGCTGCGGCGCAAGGCGGAGGCCGTGGCCGACGCCGAGCTGGGCCGCCTCGCCTCCCGAGCGCCCGGACTGGACGACTCCGCGCGCGACGAGGTCAGGAACACCGTCCAGCGCGTGGTCGAAGCGTTCCTGGACGGGCCTATCACGCGCGTCACCCGCAACGCGGACTCCCCGCTGGGCGACCGCTACGCCGACGCGCTGCGCACGTTGTTCGCACTCGAAGGTCAGGCCGGGGGGACGGCATGAGGAGAGGCAGAGTGGGCGTGATCGTGCCGCCCGCGAACCCGGCGGCGGAGCCCGAGCTGGCACGCCTGCTCGGATCCCGCGCGGACATGCACGTCACCCGCTTCCCCGTACGCCCGGGTCTGGGGCTGGCCGAGCGGCTGGAGAGCTACAACGAGGCGCTCCCCGCGATGATCTGCTCCTTCGGCAACCTCCCGCTCGACGCGATCGTCATGCTGTGCAGCGGCTCCCGCTACCTGCTCGGCCCCGACGAGGACCGGTTCCGCTGCGACGAGCTGAGCAGGAGGTTCGGGATCCCGTTCGCCTCGGCGACGATGGCCACGCTGGAGGCCATCGAGCACATGGGCGCCGAGGAGCTCATCCTCGTCTCGCCCTACCAGCCGTGGCTGACCGAGCTCGCGGAGAGGTTCTGGAAGTCGGCGGGCGTGAACGTCACCCGCGTGGTGCCGGTACGGGCGCAGGGCATGTTCTCGCCCTACTCCGTCACCCCGGCGGAGCTCGTCGAGCAGGTCGGCCAGGCCTGCCTGCCGCACGACGCCGTGGTGCTGATCACCGGCACCGGAATGCTCACGCTGCCCACGCTGGTGTCCATCGGCGCCGGCAACGACCGGATCCTGCTCACCTCCAACCTGTGCAGCGCGTGGTGGGCGCTGTCCAGGGCGACGGGCATGCCGATCAGGCTGGGCCGGGTGCCGCACCGCCCGGCCGCGCAGGGACAGCGGTCATGAACGGCGTGGTCGTGGTCGGCGCGGGCCCCGTCGGGCTGGCCGCGGCTCTCACCCTGGCCAGGGCGGACGTGCCGGTCACCGTGCTGGAGCGCGAGCCCGGCCTGGCCTCCCAGTCGCGTGCCTCCACCTTCCACCCGGCCACGCTGGACCTGCTCGACGACATCGGCGTCACCGAGCAGCTCATCCCCCGCGGCCGGATCGTGGAACGGGTCCAGTGGCGCGACCGGGCGGGCGGCGTGCTGGCCGAGATGCGGATGGGCAGCCTGGACGGGCTGACCCGGCACCCGTTCCGGCTGCACGCCGAGCAGTCGTCGCTCACCCCGCTGCTGCTGTCGGCGCTGTCCGCCTACCCGGAGGCGGACGTGCGGTTCGGCACGCACGTGGACGGGGTCGCCGAGGGCGGCACCGGTGTCCGGATCCGCATCGGTCACACCTGGACCCGGGCCAAGTACGTGATCGCCGCGGACGGGGCGCACAGCACCGTGCGCAGGTCGCTCGGCCTGCCGTTCCCCCGGTCCAGCTACCCCACCCAGGCGCTGCGCGTCTTCACCGACTCGCCGCTCGACCAGTTGCTGCCCCGCCTGGCGCCGCTCACGTACGTGCGCGACGTCGGCCAGTCCTGCAGCCTGCTGGCGCTGCCCGACCACTGGCGGATCATCGTCAGGATCCCGTGCGACGCCCGCGACCCGCTGTCCGCCTCAAACGTCTCCGAGTTGGTACGCCGCGCCCTGCCCGGGGTCCGCCCGCCGGTGCGCGTCATCGGCGCCGACAGGTACGGGCTGGCCCGCGGGGTGCTGTCCTCCTACCGATGCGGTCGCGTGCTGTTCGCCGGCGACGCGGCACACCTCACCTCCACGGCCGGCGGGCTCAACATGAACGCCGGCATCCACGACGCCGTAGACCTCGGTCACGTGCTCGCCAACGTGCTCGGCGGCCTCGCCGGCACCGACGCGCTCGACGCCTGGGCCTGGCGGCGGCGGGCCGTACTCCTCGAACGGGTGATCCCGCGCAGCGAGGCGCGCGTCGCCGGCGTGCAGGACCGCAACAGCTCCAGACTGGCGGCGGCGATGGCCGGGCTGCGCGCCATCGCCGGCGATCCGGAGGCCACCCGCGTGTACCTGGCGCAGGCCTCGATGCTCGACACCGTCCCTCATTCGGTAAGCCCTCATTCGGTAAGCCCTCACCCGGTAAGGCACAGCTGACATGCGCATCTGGTTCCAGAAACACACCGTCGAAGGCCGTTCGGCACTTCTGGACAAGTTGTACGCCGAGCACCTGGCCATGGTCACCTCCCCCGGCACCACCGTGGAGATCCACACGCTCCCGCCGGAGACGTACGGCACCGCGTTACCCGAGCATCTGGTCGGCTACGGGCAGCTCGGGCTGCTCTTCGGCCACTATTTCGCGCAGACGGCCGTGGCCGCCGAGCGTGAGGGCTGCACCGCGTGGATCAGCGGCGCCGGGCAGGACCCGGGCCTGGCGGTGGCCCGCTCGCGGGTCTCGATCCCCGTCGTCGGCTACGGCGACGCGGTGTGGCAGGCCGCCAGGATGGAGCGCCACCGGCTGGGCGTGATCGGCTTCATCCCCGCCCTGACCGAGCCCATCACCGAGAACATCCGCGCGGCGGGCGCCGAGCTGGCCTCCTATCAGGTCGTCGAGGACGGAACGACGCTGGTCGAACGCGCGTTGGCACACGATTTCGGGCCACTCGTGGACGCCTACTCCGAGGCCGCGCGGCGGGCGGCCGAGGCGGGAGCGCAGTGGCTGGTGCCCGCCGAGGGCATCCCGAACGTGATCCTGGTCCACCTGCGTATCCACGAGTTGCACGGCCTGCCGGTGATCGATCCCGGCGGCCTGGCGATCAAGACCGCCGAGCACCTGTGCGGATTGCGGGCGCTGAACATCACGGCGCGCAGCAGCGCCGGCTACTGGTTCCGGCTGCCGCCCGCAGCCGCTGTCGAGCATGCCGAGCGAGTCCTGCTCGGCAAGGTGATCGGAGGCTGAATCGTGAGTTATCCCGCAGATCGACCTCGCCGCCTGCGGCGTACCAACGCCCTGCGCGGCCTGGTCGCGGAGACCCGCCTGCATCCGGCCGACCTGGTGCAGCCGCTGTTCGTTCGCGAGGGCCTGGACGAGCCGCGGCCGATCGCCTGCATGCCCGGCCAGGTCCAGCACACCCGCGACAGCGTGCGCAAGGCCGCCGCGGCCGCCGCGCGGGCCGGCGTCGGAGGGCTGCTGATCTTCGGCATCCCCGAGTCCAAGGACCGCGACGGGCGCGGCGCCTGGGACGAGCACGGCATCACGCAGCTGGCCATCGCCGACATCGCCGCCGAAGTGGGCGACGAGACGGTGGTGATCAGCGACGTCAACCTGGACGAATACACCGAACACGGGCACGTCGGCGTGCTCGACGCCGGCGGCGACGTGGACAACGACGCCACGCTGGACGCCTACGCCGCCGTCGCGGTCGCCCAGGCCACGGCCGGCGCCCACATGGTCGCGCCGAGCGGGATGATGGACGGCCAGGTCGCCGCCATCAGGGCCGCGCTCGACCGGTCCGGCCACCAGCGGGTGCCGATCCTGGCCTACGCCGCGAAGTACGACTCCGCCTTCTACGGCCCGTTCCGCGACGCCGTCGAGTCCCGCCTGGTCGGCACCCGCTCGACGCACCAGCAGGATCCCGCCAACCTGCGCGAGTCGCTGCGCGAGGTGCTGCTGGACGTGGAGGAGGGCGCCGACATGGTGATGGTCAAGCCGGCCGGGCTCTACCTCGACGTGGTGCGCAGGGTCGCCGACACGGTCAACGTGCCGGTGGTCGCCTACCAGGTCTCGGGCGAGTACGCGGCGATCGAGGCCGCCGCCGAGAACGGCTGGCTCAACCGCGACCGCGCGATCAGGGAGAGCCTCATCGCGATCCGCCGGGCCGGGGCGGGCAGCGTGGTGACCTACTGGGCCACCGAGATCGCCGAGCAGCTGCCGGGCTGACTCGCGAGCAGCAGGGAGGAGATGGGACCCGGATGTGGCGAACCCTGTCGGAGGACGCCCGCGAGGCCGTTCGCGAGCTGTGCGACGGCTACGGGCCCCATCTCTACGACTACTGCCGGACGGAGCTCGCCTCGAGCGACGCCGAGCTGGCCGTCGCGGGCGCGCTGCTGTCGGCGCACGCCCGCGCCGACCGGGTCGAACAGTCCTCCCTGCTGCGCCCCTGGCTGTACGCGCTGGCCCGCGCGCACCGCGCGTACATCGCCACCCCCACCAGCGTCGGCTCGTGGTCGCGGCCGGGCAGGATGTCGGACCTGCTGCCCGAGGCCCTGCGCGCCCTCGACCCGCCGCACAGGGAGCTCCTCGACCTGTCCGTACGGCACGGCCTGACGAGCGCGGAGATCGCCGTGATCTTCGACGTGGGGCCGGACGAGGTCGAGACCATCGTGCTGGAGGCGGCCGACGGGCTGGAGGAATGGTTCGCCGCCGTCATCGCCGCGAGGACCCGCCATGGGTGCCCGGCGTTGGAGTCCCGGGTGACGGACTGGGCCTCCACGCCGGGCAGGCGGACCCGCGCGCGGATCAGCCGCCACATCGCCCGCTGCGCGGACTGCCGGCAGGCGCCGCGCACCATGGTGGCGGACACGCTGCTGCGGCAGATGCCGATCGCGCCCGCGCCGAGCACGCTCGGCGAGCAGCTGGCCTGGGCGCTGCCGCTGCCCGGCGAGGCCGGGTTGTGGCGGGACGACGGCTTCCCGATGCAGGTGCACGGGCTGACGGAACCCACGCCGCCGCCGATCTCCTCGGTCCCCGGCCCCACGACGGGGACCAGGGGGAGTTCCGGGCCGGTGGCGGGCGCGGCCGCCGCCGGCCCGGAGCACACCGACGACCTGGCCGCGCACCGCACCACCAGCCGGCACGCCCGGCCGGGCCCGCCCGACCAGGGGCGGACCTCTGACGAGGACGCCCTGACCACGACCGGCCCGGCCCCGGAGGCGGCCCGGGCCGCCCGGGCCCGCGCCTCGGGCCCCATCCTGGCCGCCCCCGTCTATCTTCCCGACGAGCTCGACGAACTCGCCGAGCCCGCCCACCCCCTCGACTCCGCCGACCCCGTCCACGCCGCCACCTCCGGCCCGGAGACCGCGGCCCGAACGGGCACCGGAGCCGCGAACGGCGCCGTCCTTCCGGCTCCCGCCGTGCCCGGCCCTGACTGGGCCATCGTCCGTCGCGCCCGCGGAGGCGTGCCGTACCGGAACCTTCCAGCGGCGTCCGCTCACGACCGGAGCACCAGCGGCCCGGCCGGTCTTGAGAGGGACCCCTCACGCCGGGCCGAAGGTGGCCCGCCATGGGAGCACGATGCGGACGATGGCCCACAGGGGGAGGTCGTTCACGACCGGCCGCCGGCTCTCGGCGCCGGCGGCGAGCCGGTCTGGGCGCGCGGCGGGGACGGCGTGCCGCCGTGGGACGGCGGGAGCGAGAGCGGTCCGGCCTGGGTGTCCGGCGGGCAGGTGGTGGAGCTGCGGGTCGGCCGGGACGAGTTCTGGCAGAACCGCCCGGACGAAGCCGACCCCGAGCCGGCGATCACGATCAGGACCGTGGCCCGGGTCGGGCTGCTCGTCGGCGTCGGCATCCTGGTCGCGGGCCTGGCCTGGTCGGGGCTCAACGCCCGCCAGCGGATGACCATGATCTCCGAGATGTCCGCGCCCGGTCCGGTGGTCACGCCCGCGCCCGGCGGCCGTCCCTCGCCCGAGGCGGCGGTGCCCGTGCCCCCGCCCAATGACGCCGCCACGACGTCCGCGGCCAGCCCCGGCGCGAGCCCCGCGGAGAGCGCCGCCGTGGGCCCGACCGTGGCCGGCACCATGAGCCCGGCCGAGCCGGCCGAGCCGGCCGGGGAGCGCGCGACGGGCACGTCACGGCCGAGGGAGACCGCGACCTCCCGCAGGTCACCGGTGAGGCAGGCGGTCCTGCCCGGGCCGAAGGCGCCGGTGGCGTCCCTGTCGCCTTCCACGATCAGCCTCGACACCCGGCGCACCGGTTCGTTCTCGCTCGCCTGCAGGGGCGGGACCTGCCGCATCACGTCGGTCACGGGCTCGCGCGGCATCGCCGTCTCGGGCAGGTCGTTCAGGGTGAAGGCGCCCGCCTCCCGCCCGGACTGCCCCGGCCCGGCGGCCACCGGGTCCGGCACGATCACCGTCCGCTGGCAGGGCACCGCGCGGGGCGACGGCCGCACGACCGCGGGCACGACCACCGGCGGCGGCACGCTCAAGCTCCGCGTGACGTGGAAGGTGCCCAGGGACCCGGGTCCGTACGTGCAGGACGGCGAGGGCGGCGAGGGCGGCGGGACCTGGACCAACTGCAGCTGGTACTAGCGAGGGAGGGACGTGAGACCGGCATCCGGGCGGCTCGTCATGGCAGCCCACCCACAGTGGCAAGACCCCCAAGGGGTGGTCGTCCCCCGCCGGCCTCCAAGGTGACCGTCACCTGGATCTCCAGGTGACGGTCACCTGAACGGTACGTCGTGAGCCAACGGTCACGGTGGGACCGGGACAGGACCGCCGGGTGGTGGTCGGCGTGGCAACCACCCGGCGGTCCGGCACGCGCTCCGCCGGAGGGATCCGCTAGAAGAAGCTGAACTCCGGCTCCGGCTCCGGCAGCATCAGCCGCTCGGGACCACGGAACGTGCCCTGGTCCTTCGGCACGTCCACCAGCGCTGTGCCCAGCACGAACGGCACCGAGACGCTGCTCCGGGCGAGGTCGAGCGTGACGTTCGCGCCGGTGCCCGTCTCGCCGGTGTAGGTCCCGTCGGTGCCCGCGATCACGAGGGCGAGGCGGTGCCCCTTGGCGAAGGTGTAGTCGTGCGGCAGCGTCTGCCACCTGACCGTGCCGTACGTCCCGACCGGCAGCGGCGCGGGCTCGCTGAGCGAGGTGCGGTTGCGCACGTCGATCCAGCCGCGGGCGACGATCTCGGCCGGCCGGTTGGCCACGTTGGTGACGACCTTGCGGTAGCAGGCGTCGTCGGCGGCCGTGCTCTCGCCGTGGCAGTCCTCCTCGGCGATGGTGGTGATGCCCTGGCCGCGCCGCCAGTCCACGCGGGTGGCGTCACCGAAGTCGACGAGCAGGGCGGTCAGATTGGCGGTGGGCTGGTCCAGCTTGACCCTCAGGTCCGCCGTGGGCGTGCCGGACAGGCGCAGGCTGACCGGGAGCGGTCCGGTGGTGAACGCCACGCGGCCCGGGTTGGGCGTGCCCACGTCGGCGATCATGCCCGACTCCGACATCCGCACGTCCGCGAACGACGCGGTCTCGCCCCTGCCGGCCGGCTTCAGCCCGAGCGAGCCGTCGGCGGCCGGGCGGAGCTGGAGCTTGGCCGCGAACGGCGCCGGCCAGTCGTGCTGCCTGATCCACTGTGTCGGGCCCACCTGCACGTCGGCGCGGGGCTCGGACATGATGCCGTTGCGCACGCCGTGCAGCCAGTGGTCGAACCAGCGGTGCAGCGTGTCGACCCACAGGTCCCTGCGGCCCTCGAAGTCGAACGGATCCACGTGCTGGTACTGGCCGACCCAGATCTTGCGCGGCACGTTCCGCTTGGCCAGCGCCTGCCACCAGGTGGAGAAGTTGTCCGGCTTGACGTTCAGGTCGTTGCTCGTGTGGGCCACGAAGACGCTGGCCCTGACCTTCGAGACGTCGCCCAGCAGCCCGGAGATGTAGTCACGCTCGGCCCAGAAGGCGTTGTAGTCGCCCGTGTCGTCGCCGTCCTCGGCGTCCATGCGGTCGCGTACGGCCTGGCACTTGGCCTCGGGGTCGGTGTCGATGTAGTTGGCCAGCCAGGAGGCGTAGTCGTAGTTGTAGATCACGCCGTTGGAGCGCTGGTACTTGTACCAGGAGCTGATCGCCGAGATGGGCACGATCGTCTCCAGCCCCTGCACGCCGGTGGCGGCGACGGCGTTGGCGAGCGTGCCGTCGTAGGACTTGCCGATCATCGCGGCCTTGCCGGTGGTCCAGTCGGCCACGGCCGGGCTGCCGTCGGCGCGGAACGCCGGGGCCCTGCCGTTCAGCCAGTCGATGACCGCCTTGCCGCCCAGCACGTCGGCCTTGCCGCCGATGTCCGGGCAGCCGTCGGACTTGGTGGTGCCGAGCATGTCGACGTTCAGGACGGCGTAGCCCCGGGGCACGAAAAAGTTGTCGTAGTACAAGGGAAATTTCGTGACATTCCCGGCGGCGTCGTAGACCTTCCGCTCCCCCTCGTTGCCACGTCCGGAGTTGTCGTAGTAGGGGCTCTCGTCGATGATCACCGGCACCTTGAGCCCGGGGCCGGACTCCTTGGGCCTGATGATGTCGACGCGCACCCGGTCGAGCCGGCCGTCGGCGTCGCTGTCGACGGTGGATTCGACGTAGACGTGCTCGCGGACGGCGTCCGCGTAGGAGAAGACCGGCTGCGTGCGGCCGTTCTCAATGGTGATGACAGGTCCCGTGGCCGCCTGGGCGGGGGTCGCCAGCGTCACGGTGAGGGCGACGGCGAAGAGGGCCGGGCGTAATTGTGGCACGCGTGTCCTCCGTGGCAGATGATCGCAAAGGTAACCGCAATCTCTCAGACGCACAGGAACCTGACAAGCATCACCGACCGGGCGACGGCGCCGGCCGTGGAGTTGGGGGGCCGGGGCGGTGCGCCGTTAGGCTCGGCGTATGGTGACCCGTCGTGCCGACGCCGAGCGCAACATCGCCGCGATCCTGGAGGCGGGCCGGCAGGTGCTGAGCGCCGATCCGGCCGCGAGCGTGGCTGAGATCGCCAAGGCCGCGGGGGTGGGCCGGGTGACGCTCTACGGCCACTTCCCGTCGCGCGAGTCGCTGGTCGAGGCCGTGCTGACCCACGCCGTGGAGCTCGCCGACGGCGTGCTCGAAGAGCTGAGGCTGGACGACGTGCCCGCCCCCGAGGCGCTGGACCGGCTGGTCGGCTCGTCCTGGGACGTGCTCGGCCAGCACAGCCGGCTGTTCGTGGCCGCCGACGCGACGCTGCCGGGCGAGCTCATCCGCGAGCACCACGCCGGGCCGCTGCGCCGCGTCGAGCGGCTGATCGCGCGGGGCCGCGACGAAGGCTCCTTCCGCACCGACCTCCCGCTGCCATGGCTGGTCAGCACGTTCCTCGCGGTGCTGCACACGGCCGCGGCCGAGGTCGAGGCGGGCCGCCTCGACCGGGCCGCCGCGGGCGAGACCCTCACCCGCACCCTGCGCTCCCTGCTCCGCGCCTCCTGACCGGCCACGCGGACTGCCGTGATCACGGGCCCGCGACCTGGCCGTGAGCTCACGACCGAGCTCACGACCGAGCTCACGGCCCGGCTGTGAGCTCGGCTCCGGTCAGCCCGGGAAAGCCAGCGTGTCCTTCTTCTCGTCCCTCTCGCCCCTCTCGTCCGCCGGCGGCTCGGGTTCGCGCCGCGCCCGCCCGGTCAGCCGCGACGCGGCCAGCGTGAGGAGCGCGCCACCGGCGGCGGCGATCACCAGTGCGTACACCGGGAATCCGGCCTGTCCGGGCGCCGAGGGAGGCGAGGGAACCGTGACGGCCACGGGGGGCTGCACCGCCGACGGGACGGCGGCGGGCGCGGTCTTCGCGGCTTCGACGGGCTGCGCCGTGCCGCGGGGGAACCCGGGCGGCCGGATGTCGCCCCAGTAGTCCTCGTTCGTGGCCGGCACCAGATCCGTGGACACGGGCCGCACCGCCAGGCCGCCCGGAACGGTGAGCGTGCCCACGTAGTACGGCTCGAACACACCCTGGATGCCGTCGACCCGCCACGACCCCTCGGGCACGACGATCGCGGTGACGTAGTGACCGGGCTCGGGCAGCGGGGTCCCGCGGAAGGTCAGCTTCTTCCCTCCGTCGCCGGTGAGCTGGAGTCCCGTCTCACCCAGATCGCCCTCGTAGGGGTGGTTGCCGTGCTGGAGCACCCAGAACCCCAGCGTGTACGTCGTGCCGGGGGCGAACCGCGCGGGCGTCGGGTCGAGATAGGTCACCGCCCAGTTCCCGGCGGCCGAGGCCGGGAGCGCCCCGGCCGCCAGCGCCGCCACCGTGACCAGGATGGTCAGGATCTTCTTCATCACGCACCTCCGGTGTTGGTACACCGGCCGGGCGAGCGGGGTTCCGGGGCGGGCGATCAGCGGCGGGCGCGGCCGAGGATGTGGGTCATGGACGGCGATCCGGGCATCGGGCGGAAGACGAAGCGGTCGTTCTCCTCGATCGCGAAGCCGGCGTCCCGGATGGCGGCCGTGGTGTCGCGGTTGGGGTGGCAGCCGCCGCACACCCGCCACCACAGCGGGGTGACGAGGTGCTCGAGGGTGGCCCGGACCCGGTTTCCGGAGCGTACGTGCTCGAAGAAGCGCAGCTCACCACCGGGCCGGAGCACCCTGCGCAGCTCGGCGAGCGCGGCGGCCTGGGACGGCACGGAGCACAGCACCAGCGAGAGCACGGCGGCGTCGAAGGCCGCGTCGTCGAACGGCAGCTCGGCCGCGTGCCCGGCCACGACCTGGACGGGCACCGGCGCGGAGCCGGCGGCTCGTTCGGCCAGGGCACGCAGGTGGTCCTCCGGCTCGACGGCGACGACCTCACGCACCCCCGTGGGGTAGTGGGGGAAGTTCAGGCCGTTGCCCGCCCCGACCTCCACCACGCGCCCCGACAGCCCGGACAACAGCCGGGCCCGGTGCCCGGCCATGCCGAACGCCTCCGCCTGGCCGCTCATCCGCGCGTACATGCGAGCGAAACGAGGGTGCTGGTACTTCGAGAGATCCCGCATACGGCCAGGCTAGATCGCGCGGCCGGGCGGCGCGCGGCCGACGGCTGGACATACCTGGGAGGGGTTTGTTATAACTCGAACACCATTGTACGAGTTATGGGAGACCTCATGCGAGCCTCACCCTTACTGGCACTGCTCTGCCTGGCCCAGTTCATGCTCATCGTCGACATCACCGTGGTGCAGGTCGCCCTGCCCGTCATCGGCACCGACCTGGCCCTCGACCGGGAGGCGCTCACCTGGGTGGTGACCACGTACACGCTCTGCTTCGGCGGCCTGATGGTGCTCGGCGGCCGGCTCGCCGACGCCGCCGGCGCCCGCCGCACCCTGTTCGCGGGCCTCGCGCTCTTCACGGCGGCGTCCCTGCTCGCCGGGCTGGCGGGCACCGGCGCCGCGCTGATCGCCGGTCGCGCCCTTCAGGGCGTCGGCGCGGCGCTCATGTCGCCGTCGGCGCTGGCCATCATCACCGCCTCCTTCCACGGCGAGCGCCGTAACCGGGCTCTGGCCGTGTGGGCCGCGATCGGCGGTTCGGGCGCGGCCGCCGGCGTGCTGCTCGGCGGGGTGCTCACCGCCGGCCCCGGCTGGGCCTGGGTGTTCTACGTCAACGTGCCGATCGGCCTGCTGGTGCTCGCCACCCTGCCCGCGGCCCTCTCGGCGGTCCAGCCCCACGACGGACCCCACGGCGAACGGCACGGCGAACGGCAGCGCGTGGACCTGCCGGGCGCGCTGGCCGTGACGCTGGCGACCGCGCTGCTCATCTACGGCCTGGTCGAGGCGGGCGACGCGGGATGGGGCGCGCCGGGCACGCTGTTCCCGCTCGCGGGCGCGGCCGCCGGGTACGTGGCGTTCGTGGTGATCGAACGCAGCGTGCGGGCGCCGCTGATGCGCGCCGAGACGCTGGCCCGGCGGCCGGTCGTCTCCGGGGCGTTCGTCATGCTGGTGGCGACCGGGACGATGCTGGGGCTGTTCTTCCTCAGCTCGCTCTACCTCCAGCACGTGCTGCGGTTCAGCGCGCTGGAGACGGGGCTGCTGTTCCTGCCCGTGGCCGTGGCCATCACGCTCGGCGCGCACCTCGGCGGGCGTCTCATCGGCAAGGTCGGCGGGCGGCCCGTCGCCGTGGCCGCCTTCGCGCTGACCGCGGCCGGGGCCGCGCTGATGACCCGGGTCTCCCCTGACGCGAGCGCCTACACCACGCTGCTGCCGGGGTTCGTGCTGGCCGCGTTCGGCATCGGCCCCGCGTTCGTCACGGCCACCGCCACGACGATGGCCAACGTGCCACACGGTGAGGCCGGGGTCGCGTCCGGTGTCGTCAACACCTTCCACGAGTTAGGTGGTTCGATCGGCGTCGCGGTGGTGTCGTCCGTGGCCGCCGCGAGCCTGGCCCCGGCCGCCACCGGCATCGACGGTTTCGTCATGGCTCTCACCGTCTGCGCCGTGGCCGCGGCCGGGGCGGCCCTGATCTCGCTCGTCCTCGTCCCATCGGGCAGGCCGTCAGGCGCGCTCGTCGGGCACGGTCATGGACACTGAGACCGTCAAGACGGGCTGTTGCTCATGTAGCGGTCGATCTTCCACTCGCCACCGGCCTTCTTGAGGATGAAGAACTCTCTGGTGGTCTCGCCGTCCTTCTCGCTGGTCGCGCGGACGAAGGCCCAGTCACCCGCGGCACCCGACTCTTCGATCTTGTTCGTGGCGGTGCTCTTCCCCTTCGCCATGTCCTTGTAGAGCTTGGTCAGCGCCTCCGTGCCCTGCGCGGTCTCCATGCCCTGGATCGCGGCGAGCCCGTCAGGGGTGTAGGCGGCGACGGCCTTGTCCGCGTCGCCGGCCTTGAGGGCCTCGAAGTACGCCTGCACGGCGGCCTTGGGCGAACCCTGCTCGGCGGGGCTCTCCGACGGCGCCGGGCTCATCTCGGAGCCGGTCGGCACCGGGCTCATCTCGGAGCCGGTCGGCATCGGGCTCGTGGTCTCGGTCGGCGGGCTGGCCTGGCCCATGGCGGTCGTACTGCCTCCGGCCGCGCACCCCGCCAGCAGGGCAGGAACGACGACGGCCGCCAGCAGGAGTGATTTGCGCTGGAAGTTCTGGTGCATGCCCGCTTGATGCCCAGGCGATCTCCGACCGAATGCCCACTTGTCCACTTCGGACGAGCCCTTTACGGAGCTAAGGGGCATCGAGGTCAGGCGCTAGAACTCGGTAACGATCTCCGCAGGTGGGTACACATGGCCGCTCTGGTGCCCCTTGGGCAGAACGCAACGCCGTTCGGAGTCGACGCTGCAGCAGCGCTCGGCATCCTCGCGTTGCGGCAGTGGTTCAGGTTCGACGCTCAACTTCGACTCGACATCAGGCACCCGGTGGACGTTACGTTGGCGCCACGAAGGAGGGGTCGCGATCTGGTCACGATCCGACCTCTGAACGATCTCACCATGCCCAGTGAAGCGAGACCGTGAGTAGGTTCCCCGGATTCTCACGGGGCGGAGGGCCGCCACGCCCGCCGGGACCGCGGGCTCGGGCAGGTTCGCCGGAATCACTCCAGAGGTCAGAGCCGGTAGACCGACACGTGTGCGCGGCCGTCGTCGCCGAACGGGTGCCGTCCCAGTCGGACCAGCGGTGCTCACGCTCCATTCCGGCCAGCCGGGTCTCGGGCGACCCGTCGATCCCCGCCACGGTCAGCCCGCGCGCCGCCAGTGGCAGCGCCAGGCGGCCGGTGCCGACGCCGAACCCCGGCACCGGGCCGTCGCCGGCCAACCGGTGAAGCCGTTCGACCGCACCCTCGGTGGGCAGTTCGCGCACCCGTCGTGTCATAGACGTCCGCGATGTTCCGCCCGTGGGCGGAAGGGTCGAACACCGGCATGCAGCCCCCGTTTCGCGAATTTCCGCAGTGAATGCCCGGGAGCGAAGTGACTAAACGAGCACGATGACTACAGAGAGTGACACGATCGCGGGTGCGCTCACCGCCCGAGTCGAGACGCCGTCAAACGCGGGCAAAGCGGTTTCCGCCATGGTTATCGGCTCCCACCTCGGGTAACAGCACCTCACTAAGGGGGAAATCATGATCAAAATGCTGCACAAGATGGGCGTCAAGTCCAACCACGCGTACCTCGCCGGAACGGCGTCGATCGGTCTCAGTGTCGCGTCGTGGCTGATGTCCAAGAAGAGCGAGCGCGGTGGCCTCGACCGGGCCGACCGCCTGGGGATCTTCATCGGCGAGTGGGCTCCCACGTTCTTCGCCCTGGGGGTGGCGCTGCGCATCGAGGAGACGCACCGCGACATCGAGAAGGAGTCGGAGGCCGAGGTGATCGAGCGCGCGTCCACCAAGGCCAAGCAGCCGACACACGCCGGGGTCTAGGCCCGCGGTCGCAGCGCACGACCCAGTTCCCGCGCGTGGGGCCGCAAGCTTTCGCCCGCGGCCCCACGCGCGTTCCGGGACAGGTCCTCGAATCCCGCCACCTGGTTCGGCCCACGCCTCCGGCGCGGCGCGGGCCCGGCGCGGCGAGTTCCGCCGGCGCCGGCCGCCAGGGCCGGCGGGGTTACCCGGCCGCTCGGGCGGCGGTGGGCGTGACCCCGGCCAGCCTGGCGGTGATGGCCACGGGGTCGGTGATGGCGGCGCCCACGACGACGGCCCAGGCGCCGGCCGCGAACGCCTGCCGTACCTGCTCCTCGGTCTGGTAGCGGCCCTTGGCGACGACCCGGACGCCGCGCGCGGCGAGCGCGCCCACCAGGTCGAGGTCCGGCTCGCCGGGGGTGGGCAGCTGGCGGGCGGTGTAGCCGGACAGCGTGGTGGCGACCACGTCGGCGCCGGCCGCCCAGGCCTTCAGGCCCTCCTCGACCGTGGAGACGTCGGCCATCACCGGCCGGTCGAGCTTGCGCCGCACCGCGGCCACCAGGTCGGCGCCCGACGGCGACTCGGCGCTCACGTCGATCGCGACGACGTCAGCTCCGGCCTCCACGAGCCCGGCGGCCAGGTGCAGGGTCGGCGTGATGAGGTTGCGGTGGGCGAAGGGCACCTCGTGCAGCCCGATGACCGGCAGGCCGGTGCGCTCTCTCACCGCCTGGACGTCCTCGGGCGAGCTGACCCGCAGCCCGGCGGCGCCGCCGAGCTCGGCGCACTCGGCGAGCCTGGCCACGATCTCGGTGTCGCGCAGCGGGTGGTGCTCCGGCGCCTGACATGACACGACGAGCCCGCCGCTCATCCTGTCGAGCTGGGACACGTTCACGCGCCAACGCCCAGGTATACCAATCGTTGGACTCTCATCCACGCATCCCAGTTCGTACGGACAGTTGATCAGATTGGTATAGCCCAATATTGAGCATATGGTCAAGATTAAAGTCGTCCGGTACGCGAACCCGGGAAGGGGGCCCATGCCGCCTGCCAAGTCCGCCCAGCTGCGCCGGCACCTGCGCGCCCTCGTCACCGAGCGGCTCTCGCCACACGACCGGCTGCCGACCGAACGCGCTCTCTCGGACGAGTTCGCGCTCAGCCGCCTCACCGTCCGGCGCGTCCTCGACCAGTTGGAGCTCGAAGGGCTGGTCTACCGGGTGCAGGGGTCCGGCACCTTCGTCAGCGAGCCGCGCACCGCCAAACCGGTCGAGCTGACCTCCTTCAGCGAGGACATGCGCTCGCGCGGGCTGCGTCCCGGGGCCCGGTCGGTGTCCAGTGAGCGCGTCCAGGCGGGAGCCGAGATCGGCCAGGCCCTGCGCATCAGCCCTTCGGCCGAGGTGCTGCGCATCCGCCGGGTGCGCACCGCCGACGACGAGCCGATCTGCCTGGAGGACTGCTACCTGCCCGCCGACCTGGTGCCCGGCGCCCTGGACCTCGACGGGTCGCTCTACGAGGAACTGGCCCTCAGGCACGGCGTCGTGCCGCGGCGCGCCGAGCAGACGATCCGGGCCACCGTGCTCGGCCCCGCCGACGCCGAGGCCCTCCAGGTGCCGGTGTTCTCGCCCGCGTTCCTGGTGCGGCGCACCGGCTACGACGCCCGCGGCCGGGCCGTCGAGCGGGCCGAGTCGCTCTACCGCGGCGACCGCTACGCCTACGATCTCGTCATCTACCGCGACGCGCCTTCCTGACCGGCCGCGACCGGCGCGCGTCCCAGCCGCCGGAGCGGCTCGTCGGTCAGCCTGAACGTGGTCCACTCGTCCATCGGGCCGGCGCCGAGCGACCGGTAGAACCGGATGGCCGGCTCGTTCCAGTTGAGCACCGACCATTCGAGCCGCTGGTAACCGCGCTCGACGCAGATCCGGGCCAGCTCCGTCAGCAGCGCCTTGCCGTGCCCGCCGCCACGCAGGTCCGGCCGTACGTACAGGTCCTCCAGGTAGATGCCATGCGTGCCGCGCCAGGTGGAGTAGTTGAGGAACCACATCGCGAAGCCGGCGACCTCGCCCTCGTCCTCGGCGATGTGCGCGAACACGGCGGGCGAGTCGCCGAAGAGCGTGTCGCGCAACTGCTCCTCGGTGACCTGGACCTCCTGCGGGGCCTTCTCGTATTCGGCCAGGTCATGGATCAGTTCGAGGATCACGGGGACGTCGTCAGGGGTGGCGATGCGAATCATGCGCCTCAGGGTAGGGGACCCCCGCCACCTGTCCGTCCACCCTCGTCCGGCGCCGGCCCGGCCCGTGAGCAGGCCGGGAGGCCCGGCCGTGCCCACGCCGCTCTCGGAGCGCCGCTCTCGGAGCGCCGCCTCGAGGCGCATGCCGAGCCCTATCACGGCCGCCGCGATGGACACCGTGATGATCTGGAACGGCGGCTCGCCCGGCGAGAAGACAAGCGTCATCACCGATAGAGCCCCACCTACGATGAGCGCCATCGTGCCGCACGCCCGCAAAGCGGTGACGTTCTGTTTTCGATCAGCCCCCGAACGCGCGTCGATCTCGGTCAACTACTTCACGTTCACGGCGACGAGCATCCCCTGTGACAAATCCTCACGGCCCCCCGCCGTGCCCCCTACGGCCGGCGTCCGCCCCTCCCCCGGGCGCGGCCGGCCGCGGGCGTGGTCACACCAGCGGCATCTGCGACCCGGACCTCGCGTTGCGCACGACATCCTGGTCGGCCACACCGAGCAGTTGCCGGGTGAGGTCCTCCAGCGCGCGGGCGGCGGCGAGCTCGTCGCCGATCCCCGCGGCGGGCGGGTCGTGCGGGTTGCGATGCGCCTCGCCGTAGCCGGTCAACTGTGCGTCGGCCGGAGTGGCAAGGGTGGCCTGAGCGGTCGTGGTGTCGTCGTTCTCGGATATGTCGATCTGAACGTCCCAGTGTTTCTCGTTCACGATCTTCACCTCCTCCGTTCCTCGTCCCTCCCCTACCCATCAACAGGCCGGGAACGCGGGCGTCCCGCCTGACGGGGATTCACAGAATCCGAGGGGGGCTCATAGTAGATCCCAAGCGAGTTCCAAGAGGCCGCTCCTAGCGTTCTTCTCGTCCAAGCGGGGGCCGATACAGAGCCTCGGCGGCCGGCACTCGGAACGAGAGCCGGGAGACCGAACGAGGCCGCGGTGACGCGGCCGGAAGGAACGATCATGTCGAAGATCACGATTGACGATCTGCCTTTCGAGGGGGCGGAGCTGACCGACGCCGAGCTCGGCGAGGTGGCCGGCAGCCGTCGGAAGGAGTGGGTGGCCAGCGCCTGGACCCTCGACGACGTGCCCTACGAGTGGTGGCTGATCTAACACCCATCGGATGAACGCGGCGCGGTGGAACGTGACAACACGGTCCACCGCGCCTTCGAGACAGGACCGGCAGTGATACTGATCATGAGCGAACGCGGGGACGGCGCGGCCGAGACGGTGCTGGCCGCGCTGCGCCGCCGCGGCGCCCGGCTGGTGGGGTCGGACTCCCCCTCGGGCGGCGTCCCCGTCCTGTGGTGGGACAACGGCGACTACCCCGCGCGCAGCCGGATCACCGCGTCGTTCGCCGGCGGCCGGCGGCGGCTGCTCCTCGACACCGGCACGGCGACGGTCGACCTGTCCCGCGTCACCGCCGTGTGGCGCAGCCGGCCGAGCGGCCCGAGGGCGGCCGACGGCGTGACCGACCCGAGCCAGCGCGCGCACGTCCAGATCCAGTCGGAGGTCATGCTCGACGGCGTGTGGAGCCTGCTGACCGCGCGCTGGCTCCCCGGGCGCCGCGCGGACGAGCTCCGCGCGCACAACAAGATCTTCCATCTGGCGCGGGCGATCGACCTGGGCTTCACCGTGCCCGACACGACCTACACCAACGATCCCGCGCGGCTGGCGGGCGCCTACGAGTCGGCGTCGGGCCGGCTGGTGGCCAAGCAGATCGCCGCCGAGCGGTTCCAGATCGACGGCGCCCCGCACCGCGCGTACACGACCGTGGTCACGCGCCGGCACCTGACCTCCCGGCACCGGATCCAGCACGAGCCGATCATCCTGCAGCCGTACGTGCCCAAGGCCGTCGAGCTGCGGGTGATCGTCGTCGGGGAGCGGGTGTTCGCCGCGGAGATCGACGTGTCGGCCTCCACCACGGCGCGCGACGACTGGCGGCACTACGACAACGACCGCGTCGGCTACGGACCCCACGACCTGCCCGCCGAGGTGGCGCGGCGCTGCGCCCGGCTGGTCGCCGACGTCGGCCTCACCTACGCCGCCCTGGACTTCATCGTCACGCCCGGCGGCGAGTACGTCTTCCTGGAGCTCAACTCCAACGGCGCCTGGGGATTCGTCGAACTGTGGGCCGGGCTGCCCGTCAGCGACGCGATCGCGGACTGGCTCATGGACGGAGAGAACCTGTGACCGATCTGGCCGAGGCCCTGGAATCCGGGGCCGACCTGCTGCGCTCGCTGCCCCGCCGCCGTTCCGGCGTCGCCGCCGCCCGCCGCGCGGCGGACGAGTGGGCCGCGCGGCACCCCGGGGTCCGCGCGCAGCTCGTCGTCGACGAGCGCCCGGGAACCCCTCTGGTCGACTACGACCTGATCCTCGACCACCCCGGCGGTGGCACGGTGGCGCTGACCGCCCCGCCCGAGGACGGTGTGCCCTGGCTGGTCGACCACTCGACACACTGGGCGGCCGGGCACCTGGTCAGCGTCGACGACGTGCACGTGTCGGTGCCCCAGGCGCTGACCATGCTGCGCTCGCTGTCGCGCCGGGACGCCTCGCCGTACCAGGAGATCGTCGACCAGTGCCTGCTCGCCGCGGCCGGCGAGGACGCCGGGCCGGTGAGCGCGGCGGACCTCCAGGCGACGGCCGACGAGTTCCGCCGCGGCCGGGGCCTGCACGACCGCGCCTCGACGCTGGCCTGGATGACCGAGGCGGGCATGTCCGGCGAGCGGTTCGAGGCCTACATCGGCGAGATCGCCCGCCGCCGGCGGTTCCGGCTGGACAAGGAGGCCGAGCTGGCTCCCGCCCATCTGGCCGCGCGTCCCGGCGACTTCGCCCGCGTCAGGGCCGTATGGGTCACCGGATCGGAGAAGGTGGCCGCCGACACCCCCGGCGACCTGCTCACCGGTCTCCCCTCGTTCGGCGACGTGGTGGTGACCGTGGCGACCCGCTGGGAGGCGGAGCTGCCCCCGGTCCTGCGCGGCGCGCCGTCCGGCCGGGTCGTCGGCCCGGAGGAGGCGCCCGGCGGCGGGTTCCTGACCGGCGCCGTGCTGTCCAGGAGTCCGGCCGCCGGAGACGCCGAGACGCTGGCCGCCGCCGGGCGCGCCGCGTTCGCCGGCTGGCTGGCGGAGCGCCGCGCCGCGGCCACGATCGCCTGGCACTGGTCATGACCGGCCCCGACACCCCCCGGCGGCGCGCCGTCTACCGGGAGGAGGCGCTGCGCAGCCGCGACGGCGCCCGCGCCCGGATGCCGCTGGTGATCAGGACGCCCTCGTTCCTGCTGCTGTGGGTGGCGGTGGCGGCCATCGTCGCGGCCGGCGCCGTGCTGCTCGCGGTGATCGTGGAGACGGCCCGATGAGGCGCCGCCTCCCGGTCCTGCTGCAGAACACCGACACCGAATGCGGCGCGGCCTGCCTGGCCATGGTGCTCTGCCACCACGGCCGGCGCACCACCCTGCTCCAGGTCGCCGAACGGCTCCAGGTCGGCAGGGACGGGCTCAGCGCCAAGGCCATCGTGGACGGCGCCCGCGAGCACGGCCTGAAGGCGCGGGCGTTCTCCCTCGCGCCCGAGGACCTGGCGCGCGTGCCGCTTCCCGCGATCGCGCACTGGGAGTTCAACCACTTCGTGGTGGTCGAACGCTGGTCGCCCGACCGGGTGGACCTCGTCGACCCGGGCCAGGGCCGCCGCCGGCTCACCCCTGAGGAGTTCGGCGCCGGGTTCACCGGCGTGCTGCTGGTCTTCGAACCCGGCGAGGGATTCCACCGCGGCACGTCCTCGATGGCGAGCGCCTGGCGCCGCGAGTTCATCCGCACCCTGTTCCGGCGCCGCCGTGGCCTGCTCGCGCAGGTCATCGCCGCCTCGCTGCTGCTGCAGCTGCTCGGGCTGGCCCTGCCGCTGTTCTCCGAGCTGCTGATCGACACGATCGTCCCGTCGCGGGGCGCGGAGCTCCTGTCCCTGCTGGGCGGCGCCGTGCTCCTGGCGGGGGTGGCCCAGCTCGTGATCGGCTACCTGCGGGCGGCACTGCTGGTGGCCGTGCGCGCCCGGGCCGACCAGGAGCTCACCGAGGGGGTGGTCGGCCACCTGGTGGCGCTGCCCTACCGTTACTTCACCCAGCGCGGCAAGGGCGACCTGGTGACCCGGGCCGCCAGCGTCTCGACCCTGGGCGACATCCTCACCGGTCAGGTCGTGGCGGCGCTGCTGGACGGCCCGCTCGCCGTGGGCTACCTCGTGCTGGTCTACCTGTGGGATCCCGTCTTCGGGCTGGCGCTGACCGGAGTGGCCCTGCTTCAGACGGTCCTGCTGCTGGCCACCACCAACCGCATCGCCATGCTCACCCAGCAGGAGCTGACCGCGCTGTCCGCCTCGCAGAGCAGCCTCATCCAGGCGATCACCGGCATCGAGACGCTGAAGGCGTCGGGGGCCGAGAAGCGGGCGGTGGAACAGTGGTCGGGCCACTTCGCCAAGCAGCTCAACGCCGATGTGCGCAGCGGCCTGACCAGGGGCCTGCTGGAGGCCGCGCTGTCCGCGATCAGGGTGGTGGCCCCGCTCGGGCTGCTGTGGCTCGGCGCCTGGCGGGTGCTGGACGGCCAGCTCACGGTGGGCGAGCTGATCGCGCTCAACGCCATCGCGCTCGGCGCGCTGACCCCGCTGAGCTCGCTGATGACCGGCCTGCAGAGCCTGCAGCAGGCCGGCGCGCACTTCGACCGGCTCTCGGACATCCTGGCCTCCGAGCCCGAGCCGAGCGACGGCATCGAGGTGCTCCGGCTGCGCGGCGCCGTCGAGCTGCGCGGCGTGAGCTTCCGGCACGACCCCCGCGGCCCGTGGACGGTGCGGAGCGTCTCGGTCGCCATCCGGCCGGGCCAGAAGGTCGCCCTCGTGGGCGCCTCGGGCTCGGGCAAGAGCACCCTGGCCAGGTTGCTGCTCGCCCTGCACCTGCCGGTCGAGGGCGAGATCCGCTACGACGGGGTGCCCGCCGCCGAGCTGAACCTGCGCACCCTGCGCCGCCAATTCGGCGTGGTCACCCAGGACCCTTCCCTGTTCAGCGGCTCGATCAGGGAGAACATCGCGATGAACGACCCCGGAGCCTCCCTGCAGCGGGTCGTCGCCGCGGCCCGGCTGGCCGCGCTGCACGACGAGATCATGGCGATGCCGATGGGCTACGAGACCATGCTCACCGACGGCGGCGGCCTGTCCGGCGGCCAGCGGCAGCGGCTCGCCCTGGCCCGCGCCGTCCTGTCGCGGCCCAAGGTGTTGCTGCTCGACGAGGCCACCAGCAACCTCGACAGCGCCACCGAGGCGGTCATCGAGGCCAACCTGAGCCGCCTCGTCCAGACCCGGATCGTCATCGCGCACCGGCTCAGCACCGTCAGGGACGCCGACCTGATCCTCGTCATCGACTCCGGACGGGTCGTGCAACGCGGCACCCACGCCGAGCTGATGGCCCTGGGCGGCAAGTACGCCGACCTCGTCGCCACCCAGACCGTACGAGGCTGACGCGCGTCAGGGAGCCGGCCGGCTCACCGTCCGCCTTCGCCGCCGTTCAGGGGCGTGGACCAACCAGCGCGCACCGCGAAAGAGGAGGCGAACGAGCCCGAAGAAGAACGCCAGCTCGAACAGCAGGGAGCACATGAGCAGCGTGTCGCCGACTGCCACATCCCACCTGTTCGCCCAGCTGCCGACCACGGGCGTGACGACCATGCCCAGCACGTACCCGAGCATCGCCAACGCCTCGCTGTACCCGGCTCTCATGAGTCGATCTTAGGAGCGCGGGATACCCCCGCCGCCGGCGAACCGCGTCGGTGTACAGCTCCGTCGTGTGGTCCTCCTCGGCGTCCCCCAGTGCGGACAGCTCCGACCGTACGGTGTCGAGGGCGGCGGTGCCCCCGGCCACTTTGACCAACCCGGCCGACCGCTCACTTCAACCCGCCGAAGAAGGTACGCAGGTCCGCGGCCGGCACCTCCGGCGCCTCCATCGCCGGGAAGTGCCTGCCCCGCCCGTACTCTGTCCACCGCACCTCGGCCGCCGGATTGATGAGCTTGCGGGCCGTGGGGCCGAACACCGCGAACGCCTGCGGCACGGCCGGCGGCACACCCCAGTCAGAGGAGTGGGCCTGCTCGTAACGGAGTACGCCGTCGGTCGCGAGTCACGAGATCCGGCCGGTGTTCACGCGGGGAGCCGGGCCGTGGACCGGATCGTCGGAAGCCGGTCGCTCAGCCCTGGCTGTTCGCATACGACATGCGGACATCCCACGACTTCTCGACCAGGTCGACGGTCCTGGCGAGGAGCGCGTCGAACACCGGTGTCGATCACCTCGTGGGACTCGAGGGTTCGAGGCGCACACAACACTGGTCGGGCGCCGGGTCGAGGCGGGCGCGCAACTCGGTGACGGACAGGCCGTCGAGGACTCCGTCGAGCAGGTGCAGGTTCATGCCGCACACCAGCTCGGTGAAGTCCCGGGCGAGGGCGTGGAACGGACAGTTACCGAGGAGCACCTCGCCGTCCTCGACACGCGGCTGGAAGCCGTACTCCTCCAGGACGCGCAGGACCTCGTCCTGGCCGGCCTGGTCGCCGCCGCCCGAGCGCGCCGTCTCGCCGAACTCCCTGCCCACTCCGTATGCGCGTCGACCGAGGACCGCCTGGGGCGGCTCCCCTGAACGTTCGGCCTCCTCCAGCGCAGCTGCGAGGAGTCGTCCGGCGAGGTCGTAGCGGCGCTCGGGGACCGAAACGGTGAGCTGGCGCGCTGATCGGCGGTACAGCTTGGAGGGCCGACCGGCGCCCGGCCCCGACCGGCCGGTGCGCCGCTCGTAGACGACGTCGAGCAGGCCCGCGTCGGCGAGCCGGTCGAGGTGGAACGCCGCGGTCGCCCGCGAGAGCTGGAGAGCCTCGGCGGCCTCGTCCCGGCTCACCGGTCGTGGCTGGCGCACGACATGGTCGTACAGCCTTCGCCGCGTCGGCTCGTCGAGCGCCGCGACGGCGGAGACGCGTGTCTCCAAGGGCTCGCTCATGACCTTCTAAAACCAATCATGCTTGACGAAAGAAACTTGTGGCGTTCTAATGCTAACACCAGCCTATTTTAGAAGGAGATCACCATGGGTTCTGTCGCCTCCAAGGCCAGCGGCCGCGCGGCCCTGACCGACCCCGGGTACCAGGCGTTCCTCGTCCTGCGCACAGCTTTCACCGTCGCCCCGATCCTGTTCGGGCTGGACAAGTTCGCGAACCTACTCGTGGACTGGCCGACCTACCTCGCCCCCTGGATCGACGGCATCGTCCCCGGAACCGCCCAGCAGGCCATGTACGCCGTGGGCGTCGTCGAGATCCTGGCCGGGATCGTGGTCGCTCTGACGCCGCGGTTCGGCGGCCTGCTCGTGGCCGCCTGGCTGGCCGGGATCATCATCAACCTGCTGACCTTCCCCGGCTTCTACGACGTCGCCCTGCGCGACTTCGGCCTGTTCCTCGCCGCGGTGGCGCTGGCCCGGCTGGCGGTCCGGTACGCGGCGGGCGAGCCGGCGCCGACGGGCAGCGCCAGGTGAGCCTGCACAGGCCAGAGCCGCGTCGCAGCAACCTCGTGCCCTGCCGGCGAACACCGTCGGGCGAGCTCACCGCCGCCGACGATGAGGGTTCTCACGGCCGGCCACCATAGTTGATCAGCCGCTCCGGGTCTCGGCTGTCTAGCGTTGCTTGAGGCGGAGTGCTTCTTTGCGGGTCTCGGCCTGGATGGACCGCTCGCGCTCCAGCCACGCTGGGTTCTCCGCTTTCAGCGCATCGATCTCAGCCGTGGTGAGCGGTCCGGTGATCCCGCCTCTGGTCAGGCCGGAATTGGAGACCCCGAGCTTCGCGGCGACGACCTGCTTGGGGTGCGGGCCGTTGCGGCGCAGGTCAGCGAGCCAGGCGGGCGGCGTCGACTGCAACTCGTTCAGCTCGTCCCTGGAGACGACACCCGCCTGGAACTCGGCGGGAGTGGCCGAGAGGAGAACACCCAGCTTCTTGGCCGCGGTCTCGGGCTTCATCGTCTGGATGGTCTTCGGTTTGGGCGAGGTCATGGCGCCAAGAATAGTCAATCGGAACGGGTTCCCCCGACGTCGGTACCCTGAGGAAGTGACTGATGGAGAGACCGGCAGGGTGTTCCGGCTGGCGTACGTACCCGGGGTGACACCCGCGAAATGGGTCAACGTCTGGACCGAGAGGATGCCCGGCGTGCCGGTCACCCTGGTCGCGGCTCCCGCCGCCGAGGTGGTGGGACTCCTGCGGGATGGCGGTGCCGACGCCGGATTCGTCAGGCTGCCGGTCGACCGGGACGGGCTCAGCGTGATTCCTCTCTACGTGGAGACCACCGTGGTCGTGGTGCCCAAGGACCACGCGGTGGCCGCCGTCGACGAGGTGGCCACCGCCGACCTGACCGACGACGAGGTGTTCCATCCTCTGGACGACACCATCGAATGGACGGTCCGGCCCGGGCTGCCCGCGTTCACCCGTCCGGCCACGACGGCGGACGCGGTCGAGCTGGTAGCGGCCGGCACCGGACTTCTCCTGGTTCCGCAGTCGCTGGCACGCCTCCACCACCGCAGGGATCTCACTTACCGGCCGGTGCCGGACGCGCCGCAGTCTCAGGTCGCGCTGGCCTGGCCCACGGACGCGACCACTGACCTGGTGGAAGATTTCATCGGTATCGTCCGCGGGCGGACAGTGAACAGCTCGCGGGGCCGTACTCCCGCCTCCCCTGCGGAGAAACCGGCACGGCGACAGGCACAAAAACCCGCACAGAGTGGCTCCGGCCGCCGGGCCGTGCCGGCCGGCCGCAAAAGGAAGGGCAACCGACCTCGGTAGCCCTGCAGCCCCGAACCTCCGGCCCGGACCCGCTTTGGGAGTTGGTCACTCAAACCCCGTTTCCACGATTGGAAACGGGCCCCTTCCGGCTTGTGCTTCCATGATCACCTATGAACGCGGCAGCAACGACCATGCGGAGAAGACGGCTCAAGTTTCTCACGGCCTTTTTCTTCATCCTCCTCCTAGGAGCGATGAGCCTGTACCAGCTGATGAACGCGCGGACCTTCCAGCTGGCGGGCGAGCTGACCGACCGCGTGGCGACCGACGGGAAGGTCGTTGCCCTGACCTTCGACGACGGCCCTGACGAGCACACCCCCGAGATCATCGAGATCCTCGCCGAGCAGCGCGTCCGCGCGACGTTCTTCGTCGTCGGCTCCCAGGTCGCAGCCCGGCCACAGGACGCGCATGCGCTGGTCGCCAAGGGGCATCAGCTCGCCAACCACACCTACACCCATCGGCGGATGATCTTCGTTTCGCCCTCTACCGTGGCGAGTGAGGTTGAGCGCACCGATGCGGCCATCCGGACGGCGGGGCAGCGTGGCGAGATCCTGTTCCGTCCGCCGACGGGCAAGAAATTGCTGGTGCTACCGCTGTATCTGGCCCACAACCAGAGGCGCACGGTCATGTGGGACGTGGAGCCGGACTCCGGCACGACTCCCACGGCCGCCGAGATCGTCGCGGCTGTGCGGGAGGAGACAAGGCCAGGATCGATCATCTTGCTCCACCCGTGGTACGCCAGTGGGCGGAACGCTCGCGAGGCCATCAAAGGCCTGGTCACCGGCCTCCGTGACCAAGGATATCGATTCGTCACGGTCTCAGAGTTGCTCGCTTTGCAACGTCGTTGACATCGGTCTGGCCCCTTTGGTCACTCAGCGGGGATGGCCTGGCCATGTTCCAGATAGACGGTCTCACCCAGCTCGTGAGCCATGACAGCGGCATTGATCCGACGGGCAAGGCGCTCGATCAAAAGGCCGTCTAGGTCTTCAACGCGGTGGAACTCGTACGCGCTCAACTCGTTGTCAGCGAACCTGATCTGCTGAATGGTCTCGCAATCGAGGGTGCCGCCGTCGAACACGAACAGGACCTTATCCCCCTCCTGCGGGAGAGGCGCCCAGTCGACCACGAGGAGACGGCCGATGGCCGGCCGAATTCCCAACTCTTCGTGAACCTCACGCACGCACGCCTGATGCGGCGTCTCCCTCGGCTCGACGTACCCGCCAGGGATGTCCAGGTAGGGCTTGTACGTGGGCCGGACAAGCAGCACACGACCGTCGTCATCGAAGAACAGCGCTCCAGCGGCAGCATGGGCCTGAGCGAACGGTACGGCCTCCTGGTCGTTCACGGCCTCGACCTTACGCCACGAGGGCTGCCTTCACACGATGTGTAGTCACCGGGCAAGGGCAGCGAGTCGGAAGCCGGGCTTGCCCTTCGATTGGAAGGCCGCTGGTGTCCAGCCTCGGCCCGAGATCTACGGCGACCTGGATGTCTCCGAGCTTGATTGCCGTCGCCACTCATGGATGCGGACGTTCGTCGGCCCTAACGCCGTCCAAACATAGTTGGCATCCCTGCCCAGCCGCGCCCGCCGACTCCTCCGCCTCGGCAATGAACACCCGTGTAGTGCTGCGGTCATCGCCTCGCGCCGCCGCCATGACCCGGTGAGGTACAGCGTGCCGTACACCGACAACAGTTCAGCAGCGTCCATGGTGAGTTGCCTGGCTGGCACGTCCCGAGTTCAGTGTGCTCCGCCTCCACCACGCTGCCCTGGGCCACTGGTGTTTCTCGCTTGGTCGGGCACTCCAACACGGTGGTCACCGAGACGGTCTACCGGCACCAAACCCGGCATGATCACGCAGGGAGCCGCAGCAATGGACAAGATCTTCGGGAGCCGGTCACTCACTTAGTGGTCGGCTCCGGAAATCGTTCGGGGGTTGATCATGCTGCCAGACCGACGGAGGATTCTTCCTGGTGATCGGCGGTGTGCCGGTCGAGCCTGGCCAGCAGATCGTCCAGGTCGGAGGTGGTGAACTTCCACTGGAACGGCTGTGCCGTGGCGTTGTAGCGGACTTCGAACCCTCGGAGCCGGTCCCCGACCTCGGCGAGGTCGGTGAAGTCGTTGGGCGAGACGACCTTGCGGTGTACGACGGAGAAGTAGATCTCGACCTGGTTCAGCCAGGAGGAGTGCACCGGGGTGTGGACCGTCACCGCGTTCGGAAAGGCGGCCGTCAGCCGGTCGGCGGCCTTCTTCCCGCGGCGGGAGGAGCCGTTGTCGACGATCCAGAACACCCGCTTGGCGCTGGCGTAGGGCTCCTGGTTCATGACCTGGGTGACCAGGTTCATGAACGGGTCGATGCCGGTGCGTGGTTCGGTGCGGCCGAACACCTTGGCGTGGTGGACGTCGTAGGCGGCGAGGTAGGCCAGGGCGCCGCCGCGGCCGTAGGTGTGGTTGACGCGCATGGCGCGGGCCTGCCCGGGGGCCAGGGTGGGGTGGCAGCGGCAGCGGGCCTGGATGGAGGTCTTCTCGTCTGCGCTGATGACGTACTCGTCTTGGTCGAGCGGCTTGCTCTGCCAGGTGCGGGCGTATAGGTCCAGGACCCGGGCGGCCTTGGTGCGGAAGTCGGGGTCGGTGATGAAGATCCAGGAGCGGTGCTGCCAGGGCTTGAGCGCGTCCCGTGCGAGCCAGCGGCGCACGGTGGAGGCCGACAGGAAGGTCGCGATGCCCCGCTCGACGGCCTCGCGGGCCAGCTCCGGGCAGCTCCAGCGGGACAGCGGCACGCCGGTTTCGGCGGGCAACTGACGGGCCAGGGCCTTGACCTGGGCGGTCTGCAGTGCGGTGAAGGAGGGTGGGCGGCCGGTGCGCTTGCGGTCCGCCAGGCCGGGCAGCCTCGCTTCGGCGAAGCGGCCCCGCCACCTACGCACGGTGTCTACGTGCGCCCCTACGCGCTCCGCGATCCGAGCGTTGGCCAGCCCACGTGCCGCGTGCAGGACGATCTGCGCGCGTAGGCGCAGCCGGTACTCGGTCTTGTGGCCCCAGGCCATCTTCTTCAACCGGTGCCGCTCGCCGGCGGCCAGGGCTATCGGGCATGCGGTGGCAACGGGCACGGAAACCTCTCGACCGTTGGGCGCGGCCTCGCAGAACTGCTTGTTTCTGCGAGGCGTATGCCTCGACATGTGGCTGCATGGCGCCGTGCGGAGGCGGAGCGGCCCGGTCCACGCAGTCGGTCCTCAACGGGATGCGGGGGACCGGGCGGCCCGCTGTCCGGGTCAGGCGGGGAGCGGTTCGGGTGCCGCCGACGGGTCGCGTAGCGGCTTGAGTGCATGGGACCAGGCGATGATCTCGTCGAGCATGGTGGCGAGGGTCGATTCCTGGCGGGTGCTCGGTGTGCAGGTGCCCGGGTCGGTTGGATCGGTGGGGTCGGTGAAGACGAAGTCGGTGAACATCGCCAGGGCCACCTGAGTCTGCACGTCGGCGATCTTCGCCTCTGCCATCACTTGCCGCAGCTGCTCCACCGCGCGGATGCCGCCGTGTACGCCGTAGCCGACGAACCCGGCGGCCTTGTGGTGCCATTCCGCGTAGAGGAAGTCGATCGCGTTCTTCAGCGCGGCGGGGAAGGAGCGGTTGTATTCCGGGGTGACGAACACGAACCCGTCGAAGGCGGCGATGGTATCCGCCCATCGGTGGGTGTGCGCGTTGGCGTAGCGGCCGAAGGCCGCGGGCATTGGCTCGTCCAGCAGGGGGAGTCCGTATGCGGCTATGTCGACCACCTCAACGGCCGCCTGGCCGGCGGTGACGGCGGGATGGCGGACGGAGGTGTCGGCGACCCACCGGGCCACGGCCTCGGCCCGGCGTCCGGGACGGGTACTGCCGATGATGACGGCAATCCGGATCATGCGCTCTATCTCCTTGCTGTGGTGGTGCGTTGGCGGCTGTTTTGGCCGCTGTCACTCGGATCGGTAGGAGCCGACTTCGTCCAGGTAGGACACGGTGGGCGGCTCCGTGCAAATCTCACTCAGGGCGGTGCGGTAACGCTGGAACGAGGACAGCCGGTGGTGCGGGGCCGCTACCGGGTCCCCCTCAGACTCGATCAGGGCCAGAAAGCTGCCGCTGCCGTCGAGCCGAAAGGTGTCGTAGCGCAGGCCGTGCGGACGGGCCCGTTCAAGATCCGCGTAGACGGCGTGCAGCAACGCCACGCTCTGCCCCACTCGTTCCGGCCTGACCGTGTACCGGATCATCACGCGCATGCCGTTCCCTTCTCTGCGGTGCATCGGTCGACCCAGATTTCATCGGACAGCCTGTCTTTCAAAAGACAGACTGTCAAGCGAATGCTAGGGTGCTGAGTCATGCCCCCGACTCGAAAGTACGAGCAGTGCCTGCGCGCCCGGGCCGCGGAGGAGACAAGGCGCCGCATCCTCGACGCCGTCTACCAGCGCCTGCGTGAGGCGCCGTCCGAAGCGGTCAGCGTCGACAAGGTCGCCAAGCTCGCGGAGGTGTCCCGCTCCACCGTCTACACGGTCTTCGGCTCACGCGCGGGCTTGTTCGACGCGCTCGGCATGGACCTGCTCCAACGCGGCGGATTCACCGACATGGTGCACGCGGTGCTCCACCCGGATGCCCGGGAGGGCCTGCGCGGCGGCATCCGCGGCAACGTGCTGATGTACGCGGCGCACCGGGACGTGCTGCGCGCGTTGTTCTCGATGGCCCAACTCGACGCCGAAGCGGTCGGCGGCGCGGTCCAACGCCTGGAACGTGGACGCGCCGAAGGCATGAGCGGCCTCGCCGGCCGGCTGGCCGAGCAAGGCGTGCTCCGCGACGGCCTCACCGCCGCAAAGGCCGCCGACGTGCTGTGGCTGCTGACCAGTTTCGACAGCTTCGACCTGCTCTATACCGGCCGCGCGCTGCAACCCGACCACGTCACCGCGACCCTGGTCAGCACTGCCGAGCACGCCTTGTGCTCCTGAGGATCACCGGCAAGACGACGACTCGCTGCCGAACCGTGCAGCCATATGTGCTTCGGCCGCTGCCACCCAGCTCGGAGGCGGCGCGGGTCTGAGAGACTGCCGTGGCGCTGGACAGTTCGAGCGCCGACCTGAGAGGCAGGGCCGTCTATGGCCCTTGGTGATGCCGAGCCCGCCCTGCCCGCCGGCGCCTTCGCCGACTCCCCCGAGGAGGCCCTGGACTGCTCCTGCGGCCTCTACCTCGCCGCGCCCGACATCTGACGAAGCGATATGCATGGTACCGGCTCCGGAGTCAACCCCCTGAAGGACTTCCGGAGCGGACCACTTAGTCACCCAGACGCCGTTTACAAGATCACAGACAGGGTGTTTATACAGGTGGGCGGTACTGGGTTCGAACCAGTGACCCCTCGCTTGCAAGGAGCCAAGATCGCTCCCGGCGGTACGCTGACCTGCGGGCCGACCTGGGACAGCGCTCCCCCGCCGGCCGTATCCGAGCTGCTCTAATGGCACGCTAATGGCACGACGATCAAGGGCGAAGCGACAGCGGGCCGACGACGGAAGGTCAAGCCCGTCCTCGCGTGTACCTCAACCGGCCACCGTTCCTCGATCATCAGATTCCAACGGTCACGGACGGGCTTGAGCTGGAGGAGTCAGGGCTGGGCTCTGCCTGGGTCGGGGCAGGCGGGACGATCAGGCCTACCCCAAGCCACTACGGACCCGGCTCGGGCTCGTCGCGATCATCCCGGAGCTGGGGCCCCCGCCGGAGGCAATTGATCGACAGCGCCGCGCTATTGGCGGCATACTGCTTATTCCTTCATTGCTGCGAGGTGTCCATTGTTCGGACTCGGACTGCCGGAGCTGCTGCTGATCGCGATTCAGGTAGCCATGCTCTTCCTGATCGTCTACTTCGCGGTGCGGCTCGCGCTACGGCACGACCGGAAGAGAAACGACGGCCTGTGAGCCGTCACCAGAGCGTGCGGCGTGCCGCACCGCCGTAAGGCCCGCGCGGCGCGGCGCGCGAGAACGGCCCCCAGGCCGCACGCGCAGCGCCCCAGCGCCAGAGCGGGCCTTACGGCGGCGCGGTGCGCCGCCGCTTGACCTCGTAAAGAAGGCCGTCAGCGTTCGGCAACAGCATGTCGAGCTGGACTCGGGCGAACTTCTGGTCGGGCCGCCCAAGTCGGAAGCGGGCGTCCGTACTGTGGCCATTCCCAACGCGATCATCCCGGCACTCCGTGAGCACCTGGAGACCTTTACCGGTCCCGAACCGGAAGCCTTGATCTTCACCGGAATGCGAGGCGGCATCCTGCGGCGAAGCAACTTCCAGCGCGTGGCCAAGTGGGACGAGGACACGAAGAAGATCGGCTTCCCTGCCTGCATTTCCACGATCTCCGGCACACCGGAAACACGATCGCCGCGGCGTCTGGCGCGAGCCTCAGAGATCTCACGGGCCGGATGGGACACGACTCGATACGGGCGGCGTTGATCTAGCAGCACAGCACGGCAGAAGCGGACCGAAAGATCGCCAACGCGATGGACGCCATGATCTAAGGAGATTATGGGTTTCTGGACCCATGGAATTACATTCTGTGAGATCATGAATGCATGGCGTTAAAGGGGCGGCGGGCCACGTTCGAGGAGCGACTGCACGCTGTGCACATGCTGGAACAGGGAGAGTCGGCCGACAAT